>CAIMMO010000023.1 GCA_903842595.1 uncultured Alphaproteobacteria bacterium | reverse complement strand
GTGGGACGGATATCTGCAGGTGCAGGCCTGCAACCCGTCATGGTTCGGCATGGGGACGGAGATGACGACGGCGTGTCCGCTGAGTCCGGATTATCAGCCCACGGGGCACTGAGCCTAAAACGCGCCCGAAACTTCGAGGCGCACGATAGGACCGAAGGTGCGGTGTCGCTCCTCGACGAAGTCGATCGGGTTGGTGCGCAGGCGGGGCTGGCCGGGGCCGGCTGACTGGTAGACCTCGCGCTTGAAGTTCTCGGACGTGTCATTGAAGTTCACCGCCTGCAGGCGGACCTTCATGCCGAAGACGTCCTTGTTCTCAATCGATGCAAAGGTGATCGACGGGTCCTGCCAGTTGCGAGAAATCTGGTCGAGGCGGAAGTTGGCGTAGCTCTGCTGCTCCTCGACGCCGGCGCCGAGAGCCCATGAGGTTTCGGGAATGTCCCAGCGAAATGCGAGAAGGCCAGACATCTTGGTTGAGCCGCTGATCTCGCGGGCCTCGCCCGTGAGAGGATCATCGACCTCGCTGATGCGGTAGCGCAGGTTGAATTCCGCCTGAAGGCCTTTCGCGCCCAGAGGATCGAAATTGATCGTGCCCGACAGCGCTGAAGACACCGCCCACGCGGTGTCGATGTTGCCGACGCCCTGTCCGCGGATGTCGGCGATGGCGGTGACGGGCCGGCCGTTGTCGCCGATCGGCACGCGATCCACCACATCCTCGATCAAGCTGACCCGCGTCGTGAACTTGATGGCGCCCCAAGGTCCCAGCTTGCGATTGAACTCGGTGGAGACTTCCCACTCCTGCTCCGGCACGAGCTGCGCGTTGCCGGACGACTGGATGTTGTTCTGGGCGTCCAGCGAAGACAGGAAGTCGGCGAAGTCGAGCTGGCCGACCTCGCGCTCCACCTTCACGTTCAGATCGAAATCGCTGTCGGGTTTCCAGGCCAACGACACGAAGCCCTTTGGCCGCACGAACTCGCGCGTCTGGCTATTGACGCCCGTCTGCATCAGTTCGGAATACTCGACGCCGAGCGAGCTTTGCAGGCTCCAGGCACTGTCGAGCTGGCGGCTGTAGGAGAGATTGGTTTCGCTGCGGCGTTCCTCGACACGCGCCGTGCCTCCGGGCAGCGGGCTCATCAGGTAGCTGCCGTCGGTCTGGCGCTCGCCGAGGTCGGTGCCGAGATCGAGGAAATTGAACGCGCCTTCGGCGGCGAGTTGGATCTCGCCGTCGAGAGCGCTGAAGCCGTACTCGGCGCGCAGGATGCTCTCGCCTGTTTCGGCGCTCTCCAGCACGCGCACCCCGGAGCCATCGAGGAAGGCGCCAGACTGGTCAAAGGATTCGACGGTGACGAGATCGCTTTCCTCCTGAAACCGCTGCAACCCGATCAGCTTCAGGCGGCCCGGGCCAAGGTCGAGCTCGTAGTCGGCGCCGAATTCGCCTTCCGTTTGCTCATCGACGAAGTTGGCGAAGCGAGAGGACGGGGCAGCATTCACCGGACTACGGAAGGAGTCCTCGCGGCCACTGAAATTGAAGCCGCCGAACGACAGATTCAGATTGGCGATGGCGCCTTCGGGCGCCTCATAGGTCAGTGTCGCGGCAAGGCTTGGACCGTTGCCTGAGCCGGTGAAGCCTTCCCGGCGGACATCGGTCACGTTGCCTGCGCCGTCGGTGATAATGCCCGGTCCTTCAATCCGGTTGTTGAATTCAAACCCGCCAAGCTCGGCCGACCATGACCAGCCGTCTTCCGTCTTGCCGTTCGCGGACACGGAGCCGCGAGACCAGGCTGGCCTGGCTCTTTCGCGAAACTCCGGGTTCCAGTTCCAGTTGCCGCTGAAGGTATCGACGCTGGCGATGACGTTCGCTACCTGACCCGACAGGCCGGGAATGCTGAGCGTGGCGCCGTCGACGATCTCGATACGGAGCACGCTTTCCGCGGCGATGCGGCCAAGGGCGGTGGCGGCATCGTTGGCCTTGCCCGACACGCGGCGGCCGTTGATCAGCACGTTCTGGCTCGCCTGGCCGAAGCCGCGCTGGTCGTCGCCGCCGCCGGTGATGCTGAAGCCGGGAACGTTGCCGACCATGTCGGCGGCGGTGTTGGGCGCGAAGCGGGCGAAGTCGGCGGGCTCGTAGACCCGGGCTTGCGGCGATGACACGGGCTCCGCGGCCACCTGCGCAAAACTGGGGGCTGCGGCGTTGAGCAAGGCAAGCCCGCTGGCCAGAGTCAGCACGCCTGCACGCGACGCGCCCTTGCGATTTACCGGCATTTTTCCGTCCCCGCGCGGCTTTTACACGGGGCGCTTCCGTCCAGGAACCACCACCGCCCGGAGTGCGCCGTTCTCTCCAGAGATCATGCAGCCGCGCGGCTGCATGAGGTCGTCCCGTCTGCTGCGATCGTCCTTAGGCCGCGCTAACGCGAGAGGCGTCAGTTGGCCATGGGTTTCGTCGCCATAGCACCCTTGCTTCGGAGGTAGGCGGAGATTTCCTCATCTCCGTGGCGGCCGGCAATGTCGAGCGGCGTGCGATTGGCCGTTGTGAGCGACTTGCGGTTGATGTCGGCGCCTTTTTCGACCAGCGCCTTCACGATTTCGAGATTGCCTTCGCGGATGGCTTCAACAAGCGGGGTGTCCTGGCCCGGCGTAGAGGCATTGGCGTCGGCGCCGCGGTTGAGCAGCAACTGCATGACGGACAGCGCGCTGTTGGACGCTGCGATCGACAAGGGCGTGCCCTGCCCCGGGAAGCCGAGGTTCACATCTGCGCCCGAATTGATGAGCATGCGGGCGCCATCAGCGCAATTCGCGTCGGCGGCCGCCATCAGCGCCGTACCGTGACCCGGCACCATGATGTTCGGGCTGATCTTCCGATCGACGACCAGCTTGTTCAGTTGCGGAACATCGCAATCATCGGCTGCTTCGATGAGGGCGCGCGCATTGGCATGCGGATCCACGCGGATGCGCATGCCTGCGCCGCCATCAAGCTTCGCATCGTCGAGCGAGATGCCTGCCTTGCGCAGGCTTTCCATCACGTCCTTGTCGAAATCGAACTTGATGCCATCGGGGCCGAAGGCCTTGAAGTCGCCCCGATCGCGCGCAGCCTTGAGTTCGTCACGGGCCGCAGCGAGCGCCTGCCGTGCGATGGCGAGGCCATCGTGCTGCTCACGCATGGCTTCAGCGATCTGCTCGCGATTGACAGCGATTTCCTGGCGCGCCTCGTCCATCGCAGCGCGGATCTCGGACTGAAGCTCCGGACCGACGACCTGCTTGATCTCCTCGCGAGCCTGCTCAAGCTCAACGCGAAGTTCCTCACGGTCGATGTCCGAGAGCTGGTCCCAGCCTTCCACGTTGTCGGCATCGATGCCGGCTTCATCAAGCGCGCGGCGAACCTCGTCGAGGATTTCCGGCATCTGCTCCATCACCTCGAGGCTGGCCATCGCGCCGAGTTCGATACCCATCGCGGCCAGTTCGGTGGAAAGACCGGCCATCTCGGCTTCGAACTCGGGTCCGAGCTCGGCCATCATGAGTTCGAGTTCGGGGCCAAGCTCGGCCATCATCGCTTCGAGTTCCTTGCCAAGGCCAGCGAACTCGTGGCTGTCGAAGTTAAATCTGAAGTCGAGCGGATCTGGAGGCGAAGGTGGGTCAGGCGGCGAAGGCGCGTCGGGCGGCTGGATCTCATTGCGCGCAAGATCGCGTGCGCCGGGAGCCGTCAGGTCGATGGCGCCGTCTGCCTGCTGGGCGTTGGCGGTAAAGCGAGGCGTGACCATGGCGGCGACGCCAACGGCGACAGCGAGGCCGGCAAAAGCGAGGCGGCCGGAATAGCGCGCCGGGGAGCCGCCGGATTTCGCGAGGTCGATGAGACGGCGGACGCGGCGGCTGAAGTGGGAGCGCGGACCGATGGCGCCGACGGCGAGACGGGGGGCGCGCACCCAGAGCTGGTTCTCGGCCTGCGTGGTCAGCGAGCGGGCGAAGGCTCGTGCATCGCCG
>CAIMMO010000022.1 GCA_903842595.1 uncultured Alphaproteobacteria bacterium | reverse complement strand
CTCTCCGGCACGCGCAGCGGAATACGCCGCCTATCTCATGCTGGTAAATGAAGGTGTCCGCGTGGCGAGCCGCCGCAAACTCTCCCGTCGTCAAAGCCTCGAGGCAATTGATACTGCGCTTCGCCTGCTGCAAACAGCACCTCGATGACGGCGGCATGAGTTTGACGAGCAATACGAACGCAGTCGCCCGGCTTGAGGCCGCCATCTTCGAGCCAGACAATCTCGCAGACACACTCAGGATGGTGGGAGAGGATCTGGGGTTCGATCATTTCTGTGTTGTGCATTCCAACATCAGGGACCTGCAGGTCATCGCGGCCGATCACTCGGCGGCGGGCCTGAAGGCCTATGAAGTCGGCGGGTGGGTCGAGACTGACTACCGGGCTGCAACCGTGAATCTTTTTCCCGCACGCAGGCTCTACCTCGATCACCTCGTGGTGCCAGAAGCCGAGCGCCAGAGTTCGGAAATCTACCACGAGTTCTATGTGCCGGAGAACATGGCGTACTTTGCCGGATGGAGCGCCAGTCTGGCCAGTCAGTCCTGGATCCTGTCGCTTGCGCGAGCAGAGAAGAAAGGCGCTGTCGGCAGTGACGAAGCCCGTGCGCTCACGGAACTGATGCCTCACGCAAGCCGCACGCTGGCTTTTGCAAAGCAGGTCCGGGACATTCGCGCCCAGAGCATCAACGATTTCGGGACGCAGCTGGGAATCCCGCTGATCATGCTGGATAACGAGGGCCGCGCAGTCGCAATCTCCCCCCAGGCCGAACGATTATTCGACAACGAGTTCGGCATCCGCAAGGGCCGGCTCTGGGCTGCCGACAGCGAGAGCAACAACAACATCGATACGCTCATGCGCACAGCGCGGGGTCTTTCCATCCCGGATCAGATCAACAGGCCCGTCGTCGTGCGCAGAAGCGAACGCGGCCCCCTGCTCCTTCGTCCGATTGCAATTCGCGGCCTGGGCCTGGACGTGCTTCCTGGCGCACGGCTTTTCGTCACGGTGACCGACCTGAGCCAGGCGCCGGCAGTGCCAGAACACGATCTCCGTCTGATATTTGGCCTCTCCCTGGCGGAAGCAAATGTTACAGCCCTGCTCGCAACGGGTTGCGATGTGAATGAGATTGCTGCGGAGCGCCAGTCCTCCGTCGCTACTGTCCGAACACAGATCAAACAGGTGTTCCGGAAGACTGGGGTCAGGCGTATTGGGGAACTCGTCTCGCTTGTCGCCAGTGTCATGCGACTGAAGGACGGCGGAAGCCAGAGGTGATCCTGCGCGTCCAGTTCAGTGACAGCCGAACCTGATCATTCGCAGGCAGACTGAAGAGCGCGCGCAGGGCGACGGGCGGTCCTTCACGCAGTCGCGTATGATGCGAGGTCGCTTGCGGTGATGTTTGCCGCCAAGCAAAGTGCGCGCTGCATTGCGCGTGAACGCTCGGACAAATGAGGCAGGAGCGACCAGGCCTGAAGGTGACCGGCCAGGCCCCATCAATCAGGGAAGGCTGCCAGGCTGACCAGAGGTCAGCCTGGCATACCGCTAAAGGGCAAGCGGCAATGAGGCCCGTCCCCCCCTGACCTGCCCCCGGTTTTTCGGACCAAGAGTTGCTTGAGAGACGGCCTTCTGGGAAGAGGGTCACATGCGCAAGGCGCGGTTTACGGATGAACAGATGGTGGCGATCCTGCGGGAAGCGGATCGCGAGGCGCCGGCGGTTGTCGCGAAGCGGCACAAGGTCAGCGAGCAGACGATCTACAACTGGCGCAAGAAGTTCGGCGCGCTGGGGGGCGATGAGGTTCGCCGACTGAAGCAGCTTGAGGTCGAGAACGGGCGGCTGAAGAAGCTGGTCGCCGAGCGGGATCTCGAGATCGAGGTAATGAAGGAGATCGCTGCAAAAAAATGGTAAGCGTGCAGGCCCGTCGGGACGCGGTGGCGTTCGCGAT
>CAIMMO010000021.1 GCA_903842595.1 uncultured Alphaproteobacteria bacterium | reverse complement strand
GGGCGTTGGTCTGCACCGCCCACAACCTCCTCAAGCTCCATAAGGCGATCTGAGGACACTCAACCCAATCTCAAAAAATGCAGCCGCAGCCGAACCGATCTGGCAAGCCGCTCGAAAGCCGTTAGAGAGACGGGCTCCTAGTCGATACGGCGCTACACGGACTTTCGGGCTGACGCTGACCGGTGTGCGCAGTCACAGCAGATCCGATTTCAGCTCCAAAGCTGGCAAAAAACGCTACAGCCGCCAGTGTGCTGTCAGACCTATCCTGCCTCGTCTCTCGGAAGACTGTGATGATCGGCCTACGGGAGATCCCAATGACGCTGGTTTCCCAGACCGGGCGCAGCCCGGCCCCGCTATGGTAACGCAATGGGGCAAGGACCGCGGTATCTTCCGGCCGTCCAGAGCTTCATGCCATGAGATTCGCGCCAATCTGTCTCTGCGAGGTCGGTGCCTCCGACATCACGCGAGGCGTCTCATGTCAGCGGGAACCCAAAACCGGGTTCGTGCGTGATCCCGGCTGGGGGGCGCTGTTCCACAAAACAGAATGATCAATTGCAATATTTGAACTGGATCGACGATAGGCGAAAGCCTTACACTTTGCGCGTCGACATGAAGCTTCCGGCAGATGGATCGAAACCTGCTGTGCTGCAGGCTTTCGGCGCATCGCTGCCAGCGTAGAGAAAGTCGGCGCGGATCCACCCGCTCTGCAGTGTCGCGGTGCGAAATGTTGATGCGTTTTGTCGATTGGTTATCTTGGGTCGGTGCTAACCGAGGCGCACGCCTCTTTAGAGCCCTCCCTCAAAAACATCCTGATCTGCAATCCATCGAATGAGGAAGCCAAACAGCGTGCTGCATCAGGACTCGGCAAAGGGCGTACGGATCAAAGACCTTTACGATGTAGGGGAGGTCCCGCCCCCGTTTCATGTGCCTGCCCGGATGTGGGCATGGGCGGTCCGGCGTGAGCGACACGGGAAGCCTGCCAAGGCGATGCAACAGGAAATCGTGCCGACACCGGCAATCGGAGATTCGGACGTCCTCGTGCTCGTGATGTCCGGGGGCGTGAACTACAATGGCATATGGGCGGCTCTGGGCGAGCCCGTTTCGCCCTTTGATCGTCATGGCCTGGACTATCATGTTGCTGGTTCAGACGCTGCCGGCGTGGTCTGGGCGGTTGGCTCGCGTGTCTCCCGGTGGAAGCCCGGCGATGAAGTCGTCATTCATTGCAATCAGGACGATGGTGATGATGAGGAGTGCAATGGTGGGGATCCCATGTTCTCCCCGTCACAGAGGACATGGGGATATGAAACCAGCGACGGAGCCTTTGCTCAATTCTGCAAGGTTCAGTCCCGCCAACTGATGCCTCGCCCGAAGCACCTCACATGGGAGGAGAGTGGCTGCTATGTCCTGACGCTGGCGACCGCGTACCGGATGCTTTTCGGGTTCCGGCCCAATGTCCTTCGGCCCGGCCAGAACGTGCTGGTCTGGGGCGCGAGCGGCGGCCTCGGCGTCTTTGCGACCCAGCTGTGCGCGATATCCGGCGCCAATGCGATCGGCGTGGTCTCCGACAATGCCAAGACGGATTATGTCATGCGGATGGGGGCAAAGGCAGTCATCAACCGGCGGGAATTCGACTGCTGGGGCGCCCTTCCGAAGGTCAACAGCGACGCGTTCAGGGCCTATATGAGTGAGGCCCGAAGGTTCGGAAAAGCGGTATGGCAGCACACCGGGGGCAAGGACGTCGACATCGTCTTCGAGCATCCGGGTGAACAGACATTTCCAGTGTCGGTGTTCATCGCCAAGCGTGGCGGCATGGTCGTGATCTGTGCTGGAACGACGGGCTTCAATCTCAGCATGGATGCACGCTTCCTGTGGATGCGGCAGAAGCGCGTGCAGGGTTCGCACTTTGCCAACCTGTATCAGGCCAGCCAGGCCAACCAGCTTGTGCTCGATCAACGCCTGGATCCGGCGATGTCCGAGGTATTCGCCTGGGATCTAATTCCTGAGGCGCACGAGAAGATGCTTGCGAACCAGCACGCGCCCGGCAACATGGCGGTGCTGGTCACAGCGCCGCGGGCGGGATTGCGCACGCTGCAAGATGTCATAGAGGCAAGCGAGGGCCGGGGAAGTTGAAAGCCGTTTTCGAGACGCTCGACAGGCGCCACTCTGCCAGGGCCAAGTCGAGGTGTGGGTGATGCTTCCATCCGGGTCCCCCGAGCACTCAAACAACGAACGCGCAACTAGGAGGCCTTCATGAAGGATATCGTCGAGGCGCTTGAGAAGAAGCGCGAGAACGCACGCCTTGGTGGCGGAGCGAGACGCATTGAGGCCCAGCACGCCAAGGGCAAGCTGACCGCGCGTGAGCGGATTGCGCTGCTGCTCGATGAAGCCTCATTCGAAGAGTGGGACATGTTTGTCGAACATCGCTCCCACGATTTCGGCATGGAGAACCAGCGCATCCCGGGCGACGG
>CAIMMO010000020.1 GCA_903842595.1 uncultured Alphaproteobacteria bacterium | reverse complement strand
TTGTTGAGCACGAGGCCGATATAGGTGACGTCCCTGGCGTCGCGCTTCGGCAGGGCGGCGCACACCGCCTCGGCGTCGGCCATCTGCGGCACGCGGCCGGGATGGACGAAGCTGGCGACCTCGATGCGACGCACGCCGCTGACCAGCGCGCGCGTGATCAGTTCAACTTTGTCGATGGTCGGGAAGACGCCCGGCTCATTCTGCAGGCCATCGCGGGCGGAGACTTCGACCAGTTCTATGTGGTGGGTCATGGGCGATAAGTCGTACTGGTGCGCGCGCTAGTCAACGGGCAGCTGGTGGGAACGAGTAAGCGGTCTCGGGGATGTGAGATCAGGCTTGCGTCCTGACCCTAGCGACCGCCTGTTTCCACGCGGCGAGGCGCTGGTCACGTTCGCCAACCGGCATCTTCGGCGTGAAGTTCCGATCCAGCCTCCAGAGCGCCGCAGCTTCATCAAGAGACGAGAACTCACCCACTCCAACCGCCGCAAGGATTGCGGCGCCGAGGACAGTGGTTTCAACATTCTTCGGGCGAACCACTTCAATGCGAAGGATATCGGCCATGAACTGCAGCAACCAGTCATTCCGCGACATGCCGCCATCGACGCGGACGGTCTGCGGCGCGACGCCGTCTTTGGACATCGCTTCGAGAAGCTCCGCGGTCTGGAAGGCGGCGCTTTCGAGAGCGGCGCGGGCGATATGTGCGATGGTCGTACCTCGCTGCAGGCCCAGTATAGCACCGCGTGCATCCGAATCCCAATGAGGCGCGCCAAGCCCTGTGAATGCCGGAACGAGGTGAACGCCGGAGGTATCCTCGATGCTGGCGGCGAGCTCGCCAGCGTGGGCGCCGTCGCGGATGATTTTCAGTTCGTCGCGCAGCCACTGGATGGTGGAGCCTGCGGACAGGACGGAGCCTTCGAGGGCGTAGGTCGTCTTGCCGGCTACGCGGTAAGCGATGGTGGCGAGCAGGCGTGAGGTGGAGCGCTTACGTTCCGCGCCGGTGTTGAGGACGAGGAAGGCGCCGGTGCCGTAGGTAGACTTGACGTCGCCTGCGTTGAAGCCAGCCTGGCCGACAAGCGCTGCCTGTTGATCGCCTGCGACCCCGCGGATGGGAAGCGTAGGTCCGAAGAGATCTGTAACGCCGTAGTCGTCGGCGCTGTCCTTCACTACCGGCAGAAGCGATGGCGGGACATTGAAGAGCTTGCACAGATCGTCATCCCAGCGACAGGTGCGGATGTCGTAGAGGGCTGTGCGGGAGGCATTGGTGGCGTCGGTTGCGTGGACGCGGCCGCCCGTCAGGCGCCAGATGAGGAAGCAGTCGATTGTGCCGGCAGCGAGTTCGCCGCGCGCGGCGCGTTCGCGTGCGCCAGGCACAATGTCAAGGATCCAGCTGATCTTGGAGGCGGAGAAGTATGGGTCGAGGACAAGCCCGGTGCGCTCGTTCACCATGGCTTCATGGCCCTGGGATGCGAGGTCCTGCGTCCGCGAAGCTGTGCGGCGGTCCTGCCAGACAATGGCGTTATGAATCGCTTCGCCTGTCTTGCGGTCCCACACAACCACGGTCTCGCGCTGGTTGGTTACGCCGATGGCGGCAATCCTTCGGCCACCGAGGCGCTCGACAGTTTGCTCGGCAGTACGACGCTGGGTTCGCCAGATGGCTTCAGGGTCGTGCTCGACCCAGCCGGACTGCGGAAATATCTGCGCAAACTCCTCCTGAGCGGAGGAGATTACCTGCCCGTCCAGGCCGATGGCCATGGCGCGGCTGGATGTCGTGCCCTGATCAAGGGCGAGGATGACGCCTTTGGTCATGCGGGACGCTTGCGCTCAAACTGGATGGTAGCGACGGTCTTGTAGGTCGAACGGGCGCGGACGGTGAAGCCGAACTTCTTCGCGAGCTTGATCGAACGGGAGTTGTCAGGGTCGATCAGGGCGACAAGGCAAGGCGCGTTGAAGACCTGCCGTTCCCAGTCCAGCACGGCTTTCAGCGCTTCGGAAGCATAGCCACGGCCATGGACCTCCGGCAGCAGCGCCCAACCGAGTTCGCGGTCTTCTCCGAAGGGCGGGTCGATATCACGCCGGGCGTCCATGATGCCGATCTCCCCGATCAACCTGCCCATCGCCTTTTCCTCGATCACCCAGAAGCCGTGCCCCAGCAGCACCCAGGAGCCGGCGTATCGCTGCACGCGCTGCCAGACTTCCTCGCCGGTGTAGGCGCGACCGCCGATAAAGCGGGTGACGATCGGGTCGTTCCACATCGGCCTGACGGCGTCAAAATCTTCGGCGGTGTGCGCACGCAGGCGCAGTCGTTCTGTCTCGACGATGGGCGCCCGATCAAATCCGCTGGAAGTCATGAACCGGCCCGAGGTTAAGCACGTTTCCGATCGCTTCAAGCGCCGCGCGGCTTTCGTCCAGCAGAAGCGGGTCAGCAAGGTCGGCGGGCGCCAGGCGGTCGCGATAGTGGCGGCGGACAATGATCTCAAGGGCGTCGATGCGCGCTTCATCGACAAGGCCGCGATTGCCGAGGGCTGCGCGTTCGTCCTCGGTGAGTACGACGCGGAGCCGGAGGCAGGCTGGCCCGCCGCCATTGCGCATGGACTGGCGCAGGTCGAAATAGTGCGCCTCGCGGATGGGGCCATTGGCTGCGAGGATGCGATCGACGAAGGCTTTCGAACGAGGCGTTTCCTCGACTTCGTGAGGGAGAATCAGCGCCATACCGCCAGATGGCAGCGTGAGGATCTGCGAATTGAAAAGGTAGGACTTCACGGCTTCGGGAAGTGTCAGTTCCTCTTCCGTCGCTTCGAGCAGGACGGGATCGAAGCTCTTCGCCGCGCAGGCGCGCTTGAGGGCTTCGAGGAAGGCCTCGCGCTGTTCGAAGGCCTGCGCGTGGAACATCAATGCGGGACCGTTGGATACCGCGACGACGTCGTTGTGGAAGGCGCCGCCGTCGATGGCGGCCTTCGACTGTTGTGCGAGCAGCGCACCGCCGCCGGTCCAGAGCTGGTGCTGCGTGGCGACAATGTGGCTGGCTTCCATTGCCTGCCGCGCGCTGAAGCCGCCCTGCCCGTCCTTCGCGAAAGCGGACTTGCCGTAGACGAAGATTTCGAGCCCGGGCTCGCCATGAGACGCCGCGAGGCGGCAGTGGTTGGCCGCGCCCTCGTCGCCGAAGGTGTGAAACGGAACGGCGTCGTGAACGGTGAAGTGTTTGTCCTTCGCAAAGATGGCGCGCAGGACACGCGTGGTCGTGTCAACCTCGAGCGAGCGGTGGAAATGGGATGAGAGATTGGCCGGCGTGAAGTGGACCTTGCCGTCGCCGGTGTCCGCCGAGGGTGACACGGTGGCCGCATTGGCGGTCCACATGCAGGACGCGGACGAGACGTTGGCGAGGAGAAGCGGATTGGCGCGCGCGGCGGAGGCCAACACATCCGCGTCGCGGCCTGCAAAGCCCATCTTGCGGAGGCTGGTGATGTGAGGCCGCTCTTGCGGCGGCAGCGCTCCCTGCAGGATTCCCATGCGAAGGAGCGCGCGCATCTTGGAAAGGCCCTGCAGAGCCGCTTCGCGCGGGTTGGAAACCTTTCCCTCATTGCTTGCCGAGGCGAGATTGCCCTGCGCGAGACCGCCATAATTGTGCGTCGGGCCGACGAGACCGTCGAAGTTGATTTCGGTCGCGCTCATGGGGCCAGCCCCACAATGGCTTCATCATCCTTCACGGCGCCAGGCGCGATGAGGCTGGCCATGGGCCAGGCGCTGTAGTCGGCGGCGTAGTAGCCGGCTGGGCGATGATTGCCGGACTGGCCAACACCGCCGAAGGGGGCGGCGCCGGATGCGCCAGTGGTCTGGCGGTTCCAGTTGAGCACGCCGGCGCGGACTTCGGATTCGAAACGGGTGAAGAGTTCAGCGCTATCGGAGATCAGGCCCGCGGCAAGGCCAAAGCGCGTGTTGTTGGCTTCGTTGAGTGCGGCTTCGAAGTCGGTGGCGCGGATAACCTGGAGCAGCGGACCGAACGTTTCCTCGTCACGGCGTTCCGGCAGTGCGGTTACGTCGATCAGGCCGGGAGAGAGATAGGCGGGACCAATCGGAAGCTGCTTCGACTCGCGGATGGCGATGCCGCCG
This sequence comes from uncultured Alphaproteobacteria bacterium, assembly GCA_903842595.1. Classification (GTDB taxonomy): domain Bacteria; phylum Pseudomonadota; class Alphaproteobacteria; order Caulobacterales; family Hyphomonadaceae; genus UBA7672. The sequence goes on along the minus strand of CAIMMO010000020.1, from coordinate 24,056 downwards.
CCGCGGAGCCATTCGGCCTGAATGGCGAGAACCTGCTGCGCCGCGTGGGCTGAGATCAATGGGCCGATGAAGGGCTGAGGCTGCGCGTCAGGTCTGTCGATGGTGAGGCGGTCGATAAGCGTGGTCAGTGCATCGAGCACGGCATTGCCGTCCTCGCCTGCCTTGATGATCAGTCGGCGAGAACAGGTGCAGCGCTGGCCGGAGGTTATGTAGGCGGACTTGACGATCAGCTTGGCGGCGGATTGCAAGTCTGCTGCATCCCACACCACCAGCGGATTGTTGCCGCCAAGTTCGAGGGCAACGATCTTTTCCAGCTTGCCGCCGAGCGCGCGGTGGATCGCCCGGCCGACCGGTACGCCGCCTGTAAAGAGGATGCCGTGAACGTTGTCGTGCGCGACGAGTTGTTCGGCAGGCGCGCGGGCGCCTTGCAGGAGATTGATGACACCGGGGGGGATGCCTGCCTCTTCCCAGAGATGGAGCGTGAACTCGGCGACTTCAGGCGTCTGCTCGGATGGCTTTAAGATAACCGCGTTGCCCGCGATCAGCGCGGGCATGATGTGGCCGTTGGGCAAGTGGCCAGGGAAATTGAACGGGCCGAGCACGGCCATCACGCCGTGCGGATGGTGACTGATGCGCGCGATAAACGCGCCGGAGGGCGCTGCCTTGGTAGGGGTGCGTTCTTCGTACGCCTTCACCGAGAGTTCGGCCTTGCCCACCATGGCGGCAGCTTCGGTTGCAGCGTCCCACAGCGGCTTGCCCGTGGCGCGGGAGATGATGGCGGCCATGTCAGCCTTCCGAGCCTCGACCAGCTTGGCAAAGGCGCGGACGATACCGATGCGCTCCGTGATCGGCCGGCGTCGCCAGGCAGGCAGCGCAGCATTTGCGGCGACGACTGCAGCGTTGACGTCCTCGTGGCTCGCCTCATTGCCTCTCCACGATTCAGAGCCATCGGCAGGAGAAATCGAAACGAAGGCCGCACCGCCGCCCATTTGCCAGCGGCCACCGATCAAGCATTCCCCTGTGAAGGATCGCGATCTCATGCGCGCGAACCCTTCAGGCGGTAGACCAGCACATCGTCGCTATCGCCTGCGCCGACGCGACGAAGGATTTCGCGCGGGTCGTCCTCGCGCGCGAACTGCGTGACAGAGAACTGGGCAATGCTGGGATTGGCGATCAGCCCGACATTCGGGCGGAGGTTGGCGGCGAATTCCGAGCCTTTCATGAGGCGCGCTTCGCGGACGGTATCGAGATGGTCGATGAAAGCTTCAACAGTTGGGCCCGCATCAAAGATGTCGACGACGTCATTGTAGCGGAAGCCCTGCGACTTCAGCATGGCAAACGCAGGTTCGGCGTCAGGGTGTGGGCGGGCGATGACGTTGCGCGCGGCGTCGGGCAGCAGCGAAACATAGATTGGATAACGTGGCATCAGGTCCGCGATGAAGCGATGGTCGCGCGCGCTGAGCGAATCGGCCTTGCGGTATTCCATGTGAAAGAATTTCGAGCCGACCGCGTCCCAGAAGGGCGACTTGCCCTCTTCGTCCGTGAAGCCTCGGATCTCGGCCATTGCCTTCGGGCCGAAGCGGATCGGATCGGCGGCGATCAGCATCAGTCGCGCGAAAGACAGCAGCCTGCCGCGACCGCCGCCGCGAGCCTTGCGCTCGATGAACAGCGTGCCGAGCTCACTGTCGCCGTGGTAATCGTTGACGAGGAACAGCAGGTCCAGTTCGATCTTCACACCAAGCTCGGGCGACACCTTGGCGTCGCGCGAGATGCGATAGGAGTAAAACGGGCGTTCGACGCCGAGATTGGTGAAGATGCTGGCGGTGCCAAGCAACTCGCCATCCTCCTCCATCACCAGGAAATAGCATTCGTTCTGCGGCGCAGCTGACGGGCGTACGAAGGCCGTCAGCGAACGCTCGATGCGCGCTGCCATGGCGTCGCGCGAAGATGGCATTGTGAGCATGCCCAGATCGACCCGCGCAATCATGGCGTCGAGCCGGTCAAGGTCGTTGCGGGTCGCGGGACGAACGATCGCTTTACTCATGGCGCTGGCTTAGCTCCCGGCGGCGAACTGCGCCAGAGTCTCCTCTCCGAAGACTTCAACGGCGGCGCGCAGGTCAGCTGGGCTAACGCTGCGGCCTGTGGCGCGGACGTAGAAGCTGTCATCGACAAGACGCCCATAGCTGCCGGACTGGGACGCCTCGTTCCAGTCCTCGACGATGATCGCGTCACCCACGCGGCGGCGGCGGGAATAGCCGTCGGCGGTTTCACGATCGAATTCAGACGTGCTCACGCCACCAAAGCCGATGACCTGCGCGATCGAGGGCGAGTAGACGATCTGCAGGGACAAGCTGGTTGCACCGCCGCGATACTCGGCTTCGAGGCGTACGGTGCGCTGGCCGGGCTGGCCCGTGCGTTCGACGCCGGCGGCGACGCGCTCGAGACCGGCTAGCTGCGCCGGCGCGGCGCCCCGTAGATCGCCATTGCTGACCTGCCCCCCGCCGCCTGGCCTGAGCACGCCGGATAAATCGGGCGGAGCTGCATCGGCGCCTCGCAGCACCGGCGTGTCGGACCGTTCGAGAAGTTGCAAGCGCGGGAATTGCGGGAAGGGATTGCCCGTGGGGCCGGCGACAAGCATTGCCGACATGCCCACGACCAGCGCGACGCCGATCGCGGCGAAGATGACGACAATGGAATAGTTCACCGCGGACTTCGGCGGCGGGTGCATCACGCGAGGAACGCCCAGAAAGAGGAGGTAGAGGCTGTAGCTGGCGCCGAGCAGGGCAAACACCTGCAGCGCGGGCCAGGCGGCAAGGACGCCCGCTACCATTGCGGCGGTAATGGAATAGGCCGAAACCTTGAAGGCCTGGCGATAGCTGCGCTCCGCCCCGAAACGGGGGGCGAGCCAGTTGATGATGTGCGCGAAGGCAAAAACAGCGGTAACGGTCAGCCCGAAGAAGACAAAGGCGGAAAACAGCACGCTGACGATCGGCGCGCGGTGCCAGTCTCCTCCCGCCTGCACGCCGATGACGTACAGAGCTATGATGATAGCGATAGCCGGGATGGCCGCCAGCGGGGCGACGTAACGGAGCGTCAGGCGACGGGGATCGGCGGCCTCGCGGTCGATCGCCTCCCACGCGGGGCCCGGCGTCAGCAGCAGGGCTTTCACCCTTGCGATCAGCGCGAGCATGCGGGGGCCTTCTCGATCATTTCGTCAGCCTAGCTCGGGCCGCGACCGTTTCAACTGCTCGCCGTTACGGGGAATTTTGCGCAAAGCGACAATCCGGCCCACTGGCGAGTCGCGCGCGACCTGTATATGGAAGCTGGAAACTTGCGAGTTTCGCCTCAGGACGGAGCCATCCGCATGGACGCGGCCGCGACCCATGATCTGCCCTCAAACCACCCGCCTGCCAGGCGTGAGCCGACGGCAGACGAGAAGCGGCTGACCTTTTGGGCGCTGATGATCGTGTTTCTGTTGAGCGCGCTGGACCAGACAATCGTGTCCACAGCGATGCCCACGATCATCCAGCAACTCAATGGCCTGGAACTGTATGCGTGGGTGACGACGAGCTATCTGCTCACCTCAACGGTCATGGTGCCGATCTGGGGTAAGCTGGGCGACCTCTATGGCCGCAAGCTGATCCTGCTGATCGGGATTGCGATCTTCATCGGCGGCTCGGCGCTGTGCGGGCTGGCGGGGGAGTTCGGTGAATTGCCGGTTCTCGGCGACGGGATGATGCAGCTGATCATCTTCCGCGGGATCCAGGGTATAGGCGGCGGAGCCCTCTTCACCACCGCCTTCGCAACGATCGGTGATCTCTTCCCGCCGCGCGAACGGGGCAAGTATGCGGGGATGTTCGGGGCAGTGTTCGGCTTGGCCAGCGTCGTTGGACCGATCGTAGGCGGCTACTTCACGGACAATGGCACGACAACAATTGCCGGCATGGAGATCGCTGGCTGGCGCTGGTGCTTCTACATCAACCTTCCGACGTCTCTGATCGCGCTGGCGATGATCTGGTTCAAGATGCCGAACCTTGGCCACACCGGCGGCGGCAAGATCGACTGGTTTGGAGGCCTGTTCGTCGTGATTTCGATCGGGGCGCTGATGCTCGCGCTGACGATGGGTAATGAGAGCGGCTGGCTGCACCCCGATGTGTTGACGCTTTTCGCGATCTCGGTTGCAACCGGCGCCGTGTTCATATGGATCGAGAGCAAGGTTCCCGAGCCGATCCTGCCGCTGGCTCTCTTCAGCATACGCGCGTTCTCGACGTCGACGATTGCATCCTTCGTGATCGCGATGGCGTTCATGGGCACGGTCATCTACATGCCGCTGTACCTGCAGCTGGGCCTGGGATTCCAGGCGACGAACAGCGGGCTGTTGCTGCTTCCGCTGATGGCAGGGCTGATCATCGCAGCAACACTGTCGGGCCGTCTGGTGACGAATACCGGCAAGTACAAGGGACTTATGCTTGGGGGAGCGGTCCTCCAGTTCATAGGCATTCTGCTGATGTCTCAGCTCGGGCCGGACGCTCAGGAATGGGACGTGATCTGGCGGCTGTTCGTACTGGGCGTTGGGCTTGGACCGTCGCAAAGCCTCTTCAACATGGTGTCACAGAGCGCAGCTCCGATGCGGCAGATCGGCGTTGCGACATCGACCACGATGTTCCTGCGCCAGTGCGGCGGCATGATCGGCGTGTCGATTTTCGGCGCGCTTCTGCTGGCGCACATCTCTGACTCCATCGGCAAGCTGATGCCGGGCGCAAAGGTCGATCTCGGCGAGATGCAGCGCATGGCGCTTATGGCGTCGGAAACCGGTGCGCCTGTACCGGCGGGCATGCAGGAGTTCATCGCGAAGGCCATCTCGGATGCGATGAGCTACATCTTCATGGGCAGCCTACTGATCGTGGCGGTAGCGTTCGTGGCGATCCTGTTCATCCCGGTGATCACGCTTCGCGGTCGCGGTCCGGGAGCAGCGGGGGCGGCTGCCGACCTGTCTCCGACGATTGCGCCAACCGATGCCGCCGGCGCGAAAGCCGTGCGCCGCGGCGAGGCAGTCTAGCGAACCACGCGATAGAGGCTGAGCGGCGAGGCGCCGAGATCGACCGGCGCAAGCCAGTCGGGATGTTCTCCGCGCCCAAGGATCGCAGACAGAGTTTGTTCTGCCGCGACGCCTTCGGCGCTGTTGCGCGCGTAGAAATTCGTTTCCGACGCGGCTTCGCATACCAGCACATAATCGGCCGGCGACGCCTCAACGATTGCGCGACCGCGTTCAGGCGACGATCGAAGCGCGTTTATCGCGGTCATCGTGCCGTTAACGTTGCGATGGTAGGGCCCAGACAAGACGCTATGGTCGGTCCACACCAGCACGCCCGCGCCGAGCGCGAACTGGTTCAGCATAACGCCGGGCGGAGCGGATGCGAGTGAGCGGAACGCATCCGGCGTCGTGCAGGCTTTAGATCCGGCTACGCGGAAATCATAGTCCTTCAGGACTGAGTAGTCGGTAAGGCGCGCCCGCAGCGCTTCGCCTGCACTAGCCCATGCTGCGGCGGCTGATCCAGCAGCGACCCCGGCGAAGGCCAGGGCGCGCAGGGCTGAAGCCTTCACGTGATACTTCCGGCGCGCAACGACCACAGCCCATGCGCCGAAGGGTATGGCGAATGCTGTCGCGAAGATCGTCCCGCGAATCTGCCATGCTAGAATGAGCCAGCCTACCAGCAGGAATCCCAGCAAGATCCATCCCGCTGGCTGGCGCCAGTGGCGGCGCAAATAGACGACCGCTGCGACGAGGCCGGCGACGGCGGCGCCTGCGATGGACAGCAACATGCCCGGGTCGTCGCCGAGAAGGGCTGCTAGCGAACGCGTTTCCGATATCTGCGCCATCCAAAGAGTGTTCATGTCGTCGCCGAGCGCGGAATAGCCGCCGCCGAGGCATTGGGGAAACAGGGTTATAAGTGCAGCGCCACCCACAAGGCCGAGCGCGGAAGCTATGCCAAGGCGATGCCACAACGTGGAGATGGCGCGCGCGGGGACACAGGCGAGCGCCATCGCTATGCCGCCCGCGATCAGGCCGAGACCGAGGAAGGGCGCGCCCATGGCGTCGCACACGGGTGCGCCCCAGTCGGCAGGCGGCACGAGCGCAACGAAGGCGATGAAAGACATGGCTGACAGGCCTATGCCGAGGCGGGCGAAGCCGGCGCTGTAGTTCTGGGGATGAAGCAGCCAGAGGAAGCCGGCGATCACGATGCCGGCCATGACGAGCGGCACGGCCTCTGCCGCTGTCGCGATGGCGAGGCCCAGCGCTACGCCAACCCAAAGGCCGGCGCGCGGTTGCTCGCGCATGCAGAGCAGCCCCCAAACGCTCGCAAGCACGACCACCAGGATGACGTTATGATGATCGAAGGAGCCGGGCGCGAATTTCTCCGTTGCGGGGAAGGCGAGTGCTGCGATGATGGCGGTGGCCCATTGCGCCTCGCGCTTCAGTCCCTCCGTAGCGCCGAGCTCACCGCCAATTCGGACGGCGAAAAACATGAAACCGCCGAGCAGGACGAGTGGCCAGGCGAACGCTACCGCAATTTCGGCATTCACCTGCCCGACGATGAGCGCAAGCAGTGCGATGGGCGCTGCGAGCATCGCGTCGATCCATTGCGCCCAATGCATCGGCGTGCCGACGGGCGGGTTGAGGCGATGCTGGATGTTGTCGAACCATTCTTGGCCGGCAAGCATGTCGCGAACGCGCACAAGGCGCATGGCGTTGTCTGGCTCGGAGAAATCCTGGTTGATCGCGGCCATGCCGGCGCCAAAGATCAGGGCGATCGCTGCGATCGCCCAGCCGAAAAGCCAGACCCGATTGCTGTTTTGGTCGCGCTGAAGGTGCATGCCGCCTGCTGGTCGCCGAAGTCCGCGGCAACCTAGCAAGGTTGGCTTAAGTATTCGCAAAACAGCGTTTTTGTCTGTTCTGGAGCTCCGTCGCAGTCCCGTCACGTTTGCCGCAATCAAATAGAACGGCCGCCATACGGCGAACGCCGCCCTATTTCACAACTGCACGCAAGCGGGTTCACGAACCCGCGAGTCGGCCGCCAACATCACCCGACCCCCGGAACGGCGCGCGGCCTGGAGGGAACCATGAGCAGCCGTAACGTTGCGCGTTTCAGTATTCTGGCGGCCATCGCGCTGGCCGGGGCTGGCGCTGCGAACGCCGAAGTCTTTCTTAAAGTTCAGTCGCTGCAGGGCGATGCGATGCAACGTGGCTTCGAAGGCCAGATCCAGCTGACCGGCGCTACGATGAGCGTTTCGAGCTTGACCGCGCCTGATCCCAGCGGCCTGGGCGATACAGTTCGCACGACGTCGGTTTCGCCGCTCTTCATCTCGAAGGCGCCTGACCGCTCTTCGCCGAAGCTGACCTCCTTCGCTGCTGAAGGCATGCCGCTCGGCCGTGTCGAGATCACCTTCACGGACAACGCCACGCAGGCGATCACCTCGCGCTGGATCATTGAGGGCGCGGAAGTTCTTAGCATCGGCTCGGGTCCCGATCCGATGAACGCCGGCAAGCAGACGGAGAACATCGAGATCGCTTACGCCTCGATGACCTATCAGTACTTCGAGCCGAAGAGCAAAACGGGCCACCCAACGGAAGAGGCTAAATTCGCGGTGCCTGAAGAACAGCTCTTTCCTCATGATGCCAGCTGCCACTAATCATCTGTAAACCTGAAAAGGCCGGCGCGCTCCGACACGCGCCGGCCGATTCATTTGGACCTAACCTATCCCCGCTAGAACCATGGGTGTTGCGGGGGGATTTCGTCCAATGGCCAAGGCTGCGTTCCACAAGAGCCAGAAAGTGTTCGTGAAGCCAGTCGGCACGTGGGCCGTCGTCGAGCAGGTTCTGCCGCAGTGGGTCAAGGGGCTCGATGAGCCGCTGAAGGTTCATTACGATGTCGGCCTCGGCCGCGAATTCTCTGCCAGCGAACTCGTCGCCGACAAGTCGGGCGCACCCATCGACGATGTCGCCGTGCTGAACAACTGGCGGATCAACCGCGCGCGCAATCGCTGGAAAGATACCGAAGACACGACAAGCCACCCCTATCCAGGCACGTTCCCGGTCGTGACGACGGACGAGAAGAACTGGGGGGGGCTGGCGCGTTCCGAGCTCGGAATATGATCGAGATCCCGAACGCATCGAGTTCCAGGCACGGATCATCCAGTCTTCGCCGCAGCTGATGCAGATTGCCCAGGCGCTGGCGAAGTTTGGCCACCACTATTCCGACGACATGCCGGCCGAACTACTCGATCTTTCGAAAAAGGCGACGATGCTGTTGCGCCGGATCCATGACCGCGCGGGCGACATGTCCATTCCCGCGCAGGCGGCGGAATAGCCCAGCCCTCGCATGTGCAGAAAGCAGGGTGGCGCCCTTTATCTTGGGCGCAAACCCTGTAGGCATTCGCGAGCCGCAGCTTCCGTGCGGTGAAGACCGAGCAGCCGCCCATGCGAACCGAAACGCCGCCCCCCGTAAAGCTAGCGGACTACCAGCCCTTCCCGTTCCGCATAGATGGCGTGCGGATGCTCTTCCGCCTGCACCCCTCAGAAACGCGCGTGGTGACGGAACTCAGCGTGACGCAGACCGGTGCGAATGGCACGCCGCTGCGACTCGATGGCGAGAAGCTTACGCTGAGATCCATCAAGCTGAACGGCATGGCGCTCGGCGTCGACGACTACGTGGCCGACGAAGAAAGCCTGACCGTGTTCAGCCCCGGCGATGCCTTCAGGCTCGAAATCGAAACCAGCATTTCGCCAGAGACAAATACCGAGCTGTCCGGCCTCTATGTTTCCAGCGGTCGCTTCTGCACGCAGTGCGAGGCCGAAGGCTTCCGCCGCATCACCTACTATCCAGACCGACCAGACGTGCTCGCACCGTTCTTCGTGCGCATAGAAGCGGACAAGGCGAAGTACCCCTACCTGCTCTCCAACGGCAACCCGACTGCCAAGGGCGATCTCGAAGGCGGGCGTCACTTTGCGGAGTGGACAGATCCTCACCCCAAGCCGTCCTACCTTTTTGCGCTGGTCGGCGGCGCGTTCGATGTGCTGGGTGATGACTTCACGACAATGTCCGGGAGGCCAGTGAAGCTCTCGATCTTCGTCGAGACGGGAGATGCGCCCCGCGCGGCATACGCCATGCGCTCGCTCAAGGAATCGATGAAGTGGGACGAGGAGGTGTTCGGCCGCGAGTATGACCTCGACGTATTCCAGATCGTCGCCGTGCGCGACTTCAATTTCGGCGCGATGGAAAACAAGGGCCTCAACATCTTCAATTCGTCCTACGTGCTGGCCGACGGCAAGACGGCCACTGATGCCGATTTCGAAGCCATCGAGAGCATCGTGGCGCATGAGTACTTCCACAACTGGACCGGCAACCGCATCACCTGCCGCGACTGGTTCCAGCTGTGCCTGAAGGAAGGCCTCACGGTTTATCGCGACCAGGAGTTCACCAAGGCGATGCGCTCACCGGCCGTGGCGCGGATCAAGGAAGTTATCCGTCTGCGCACGCGGCAGTTCCCCGAGGATGCGGGCCCACTCGCTCATTCGGTTCGGCCGGATCAATACGCCAGGATCGACAACCTCTATACGGCCACAGTCTACGAGAAGGGCGCGGAGCTGATCCGCATGCTGCGCCTGATGATCGGCGACGCCGCTTTCTTCGCGGGCATGACCCAGTATTTCGAGACGATGGATGGTACGGCCGCCACGATCGAAGACTTCATCGCATCCTTCCAGCCACACACGCCGCATGACCTCCAGACCTTCTCGCGCTGGTACGCGCAGGCGGGCACGCCTTCCGTGAACGCCAAGGGCACGTACGATGCAGCGACCAGGCAATATCGGCTGACCCTGACTCAGTCGGTTGCCCCCACGCCGGGCCAGCCGGATAAGACGCCGGTACGCATGCCGATGCGCGTCGCGCTGTTCGACGACAACGGAGCCAAGCTCGAGACTCAGCTCGATGGCGGCGCAGCGTCACAAGACCACGTCGTTCTGCTCGAAAAGGCATCGAACACATTCGTGTTTTCGAACGTCGCCTCGCCCCCACGCCCATCGCTCAATCGCGGCTTCTCGGCGCCCGTACGTCTGTCGGACCACCTGTCCGAAGGCGACCGTGCGGCGCTGGCGGGCGTTGACGACGATCCGTTCGCACAGTGGGAAGCACTGCAGTCACTCGCGAGGCCCCTGATCCTCGATGCCGTGCGCGCCGGAAGCCATACGCCGGATCGCCAGCGGCTCGATGCATTCGTGAGGTCGCTGGAGAATTCCGTCCGGCGCGCTGCGCCTGCCGACCCGGCCTATGCCGCGCTGGTGCTCTACCTGCCGACGGTTGGCGAGCTTGTGATGGATGTGCGCGAGGCGGACCCCGGCGCAATCCACGAGATCCGCCTCGCCGTACGTGTCGCGATCGCTACGGCGCTGGAGCCGCTTCTGCTCGACGTGCTCGCGAAGGCCGAGCCGCCCACATTCGATCCATCGGCTGCAGCCGCCGGACGGCGCGCTCTACGTGCCTCGGCTCTGTCGTTGCTGTCCACGTTGGGCAATGACCACGAGATGCTGGTCATGCGGGCATATGAGGCGGCCTCAACGATGACTGAGTGTCTCGCCGCCCTGACGGCGCTGTCCAACATCGAAACAGCAGCGTTCGACAGAGCGCTTGCGAGCTTCGAAGCAAAATGGGCCGCGTCCCCGCTCGTTATGGACAAGTGGTTCGGCATCCAGGGCATGTCAGTACGGACCGACCTCCGCGACCGGCTGCAGAAGCTCATGGCCCGCGCGGATTTCGACCTGCGCAATCCGAACCGCGTGCGAGCGCTGGCAGCCTCGTTCGCGATGAGCAATCCGGTGGCGTTCCACGCCGCCGATGGCTGGGGCTACCGCTTCCTTGCTGACCTGATCCTGAAGGTCGACCCGTTGAATCCTGCCCTGTCCGCGCGGCTATCGACGGCGTTTGAGAGCTGGCGCTCGTTCAGCGCGGAGCGCCGCAAACACGCGCATTTGGAACTCAAGAGGCTTTCCGAAGCCGGGCTGTCGCGCAACGCACTCGACATTGTCGGTCGCGCCCTCGCGGACCCCGCTTAAGCCTCTGACGGGAATCAATTTCCTCGGAACCAAGCGCCTGCGGACTATCGTTAACCGATAGCTAACGCCCCGCGACTAGCGTCGAGCTTGCCTTGATGCGACTGGCGGGCGGGAATGTCGGCTACGACGGAAAACGGAACCAGGTTTCGCGATTTCGCATTTGCAGCGGCTGATCTCATGGTCGCCGCTGACGCGAGCGGTCGCATCATCGACGCCGAAGGTGACGCCACCCTGCTGTTTCATCCAACTGCCGACAGGCTCATCGGCCGCAATGCGATCGAGTTGATCAGCGGTGCCGAGGGCAGCCGGTTGCGCGAGGAGCTCTGGGCGCTCGGGCCAGGCCGCCGCGTTTCGTGGGAAGACCCCTCGTCGATGGAAGGCGGACGGCGGATAGTTGTCCAGCGCAGCACGGCGTTCCCCAACAGTTTCAGTTTCACCATCTCGCGCATGCCCACCTCCACGCGGATCAGGGCGGAGCGCTCCGACGAAATCCTCGCCGAGCGGTTCCGCGACGCGGTGATGAATGGCCGGCTTATGGCGGCGAGGCAGCCTGTCGTGGAAACCCGCACAGGCGCTTTGAGCCACTATGAGATCCTCGCGCGCTTCGCAGGCGAGGACTCGCCCGTCGGAATGATCATGGCAGCGGAGAAGAGCGGCCAGATCGCCCATCTCGACTACATAATGGTGAGCGCCGCCGCCGCGCAGCTGGAAGTGAAGACGGACCCAACCTACCGGCTTGCGGTGAATATTTCGGGAGAGTCGCTACAGCGGCTCGACGTTATCCGCGAACTCTGCGCCGTGATATCGGGCCACAAGTTCGAGCGCAGCCGGCTGATTATCGAGGTCACTGAATCAGCCCACATCCGCGATATTGAGACGGCAGCGCGGGCGGTAAGCCTGCTGCGCAGCATCGGCTGCGGCGTATCGCTGGATGATTTCGGCGCAGGTTCGGCCTCTTTCGGCTACCTGCGCGCGCTCGATGTGGACGGGCTGAAATTCGACGGGAGCTTCTTGCAGGCGACTGAAACGAACAAGCGCGGACTCGCCCTGATGCGCAGTGTGGCGCGCATGTGCGCAGAGCTGGGGATCAGCTCGGTCGGCGAGCGCATCGAAACGGAATCCGACCGTCGGCTGCTGATCGAAGCGGGCGTTACGTACGCCCAAGGCTATCTGTATGGCCGTCCCATTATCGACGAGAGCTTTTTTGCTCGCGGGGCCCGAACGCTCCGCAGCGCAGCATAGGCTTCGTCGCGTGGAACCGTCTCTTGCCAAACTCAAGGTCCTGGTGGTCGATGACAACCATCACATGGTCAGCATCGTGAAGACGATGCTGCGCGGCTTTGGAGTAAAGGATCCCTTCGATGCACATAACGCTGATGACGCGCTTGAGCTGCTGCGGTCACAGCCCGTCGATCTCATAATACTGGACTACGCGATGGACCTTGTAGACGGGTGTCAGCTGACAAGGATGATTCGAACCGGGCCCGAGAGCTCCCACACCTTTGCGCCCATCATCATGCTGACCGCCTATGCCGAGCGGTCCAAGGTGGAAGCCGCGCGCGACGCGGGGGTCACCGAGTTCTGCGCCAAGCCCGTGACCGCCACTGAACTCTACAAGAAGATCTGCGTCGTGATTAACGCGCCCCGCTCGTTCATTCGGACCCCGATCTATTTCGGACCCGACCGCCGGCGGCGCAACAACGACAGCTATGGCGGCAAAGAGCGCCGCGAAAGCCTGTTCGGCCCCCGTGCGGCAGCCTGGGCTCAGGGCGTGCGCTCCCCTGCGGCGTAGCGCCTGATGGCTCACAGTTAATCCCGCATTAACCCTTTCGCAGCGTTTCGACTCCAGAATTGGTGAGTCGAAATATTCGGGGGCTGAAGGTGGCGACTAAGCCCAGGCTGGGCAACAAGGCGCGGGTTTCCGCGCCGCCGACCAGACCGCGCAGCGCGGTTCCCCTGGGCACGCTCAGCTTGCTGATGCTGGCGTTTGGCGGGTCGCTGGCGCTGAAGGCGTTTGAAGAACGCCAGTTCGCCGACAGCGCCATCCTGACGCAGCAAGCGCGAGAAGCAGAAGCCCTCTCCGGCCATGTCCGCGCTGACCTGATTGCCTCCCGCGCCCGCATGGAGGGACTTCTGCTTTCGGGCGCCTCTCTGGAGGCCATTCGACGCGGGGTGAAGTTCGAAGCCGTTGCGGAACGCGCGCCGCCAACGAGCGGATGGGCGCAACTGACGGACAAGGGGAGCGTGCGCGTTTTCGCAACGGACTCACAGGGCCGCTGGGTGTCCGGGCTTCGCGCAAAGGAATCGATCTTTCCCGAAGCGCTCGCTGGGCGCACCTTCCATCTGGCTCCGGCGGACGGCATTCCGGTGGAGTCGCGTTTCGAAACCGTCGACCTGGAACGCTCGGCGGTCGCCTGTGCTCCGGTGGAGGGTGCCGGCATCAGCGCTTGCGTCTTCCGGCCAGCACCGTTGTTCGGCGTGGGCGACCTCAATCGGCTGATGATCTATGGCTTGCTTCTCACGCCCCCCTTACTGGCCGTATTCGGACTGGTCAGCGTGATCCGGCGCGTGGAACGCGAGAAACAGGAGGCTGAGGCACGGCTTGCTAGTTCTACGGCGCGATCAGAAGCAGATGAATGGCGCAGCTTCGAAGTCAGTGGCGTCTTCGGTCTGTGGCGCTGGGACCCCGCAACACACTTGCTGACGATCGGACCAGAAGCCTGCGCGCTGCTCGGCGCCAACCATGACGGCGCGATGACGCTGGATGAGTTTGTCTCGGTGGTGAACGAGGATGCGCGCCGCCGTGTTCGCGACGCGCTCGAAACTCCTGGCGGCGGCCGGCAGGTCAGCGTGTCCTTTCAAGGCGTCGGCCGTGCATCCGGTCGCCACTTCGAACTCATGGGAGGCGTCGCAGATGGCGTATTCTCCGGCGCCATTCTTAATGTGACTGACCGGGTGCAGGCCCATCTGATATCGCGGCGTGCCGAGGCTCTCGCGCGCACGGCGCTCGACGCGCACCCTGGCCCATTCGCTCTTTGGGACAGCCGCAAGCGCCTGACGCACTGGAACGCCGCCTTCGCGCGCGTTTTCAATCTCGACAAGGACGTCGCCCAGACAGGGGCATCCTACGACCTCGTTATGGCCGAGCTGGCAAAGTTCGTGCGCGTGGAGAGACCGCTGGGCGATGACGCAAACGCGCGGGAGATGCTTCTGCTATCGGACACCTGGATCCGACTTGTCGATCGCCGGACATCATCTGACGGCCTGATCACCGTAGGCGTCGATATAACCGCCCTGAAGCGTCAGGAAGCCAACCTGCAGCGCAGCGAACGCCGCCTGCGCTCCATGGTGGAGGAATTGCAGCGCACGAGGGGACAGGCGCAGGAACTTGCCGAGAAGTATTCCGAAGCCAAGGCCCGCGCCGAGCGCGCCAGCCAGGCCAAGGGGGCGTTCCTCGGCAATATGGGCCACGAACTGCGCACGCCCCTTAACCACATCAATGGCTTCGCCGAGATGATGGCCAGCGAAATCTACGGGCCGCTCGGCAGCGAGCGCTACAAGGAATACGCCGAAGTCATCATGCAGGCAGCCAAACATCTTGAGGAGATGATCAACGACATCCTCGACATGTCGAAGTTCGAGGCTGGCAAGATGCGATTGTCAGCGGCGCGCATCGATCCGGTCGATGCAGTCGATGGCGCGGTGAAGCTGGCGCGGCGACGGGCGGCGGATCGCGAAGTGGCGCTGATATTCGATCCGGACGATGACGTGCCTGACATCACCGGCGACCATCGCGCCATCAAGCAGATGACGTTCAACCTGATCACCAACTCGATCAAATTCACCGATCCCGGCGGCGAAATTCGCGTCACCGTGACCGAGGAGGATGGCTGGATCGCGATCCGCGTGAAGGATAACGGGATCGGCATATCACCCGAAGACCTGCCCCGTCTGGCGCAGCCCTTTGAGCAGGTTAACTCCCCCGATGCCAAGGAACGGAACATCCGCGGCACGGGACTCGGTCTCGCGCTCACCAAATCATTCGCCGAGATGCATGGCGGCCGGATGCTGATCGAGAGCGAGCTGGGCAAGGGAACCCAGGTCTCGATTTTCCTGCCTATAGCCAAGGCGTCACCGGCCTCTGCCGCCGCACCCACACGCGCAAAAAGCCACGAGACGGCCTGAACCGCAGCAAGTTAGTTGGATCGTGTTGCAGCGCCGGGAGGCTTTGGTGGCAAGCCTGCCGAGCCTTCAGCAGGCGCGCCAACCCTTGGCTTCTGATCGTCGGCGCGTTGCATGCGCGCATTGAACGGGGTCAGCAGCCCAACGGCGGCCGTTGCGCGCGCTTCACGCGGCATCTTACCGAGATGGCTGATCAGGATGTCTTCGGCCGCTTGCTGCAACCGGTTCTCGCGCAGCTGGAAGAGCGCGACCGCGTCACGCAGCTTCGTCTCATCGAACGGTTCCTCGAAAGCTGCGTCGTAGACCCGCCTGCCGGCATCGCTGAGACGCTTGCGCTCGTCGCTCATCGCAACCCAGCGTTCACGCAGTTCCTGACGAAGCACTGTGCGATCACCTTCCGGAAGCTGCTTCCAGGCCGCGTTCACAACGTCCGATGTTGGGCCGTACCGCTCGAGCTGCATCTGGACAGTCGGCTCGCCAGGCTGTGGCGGACTGAGCAACCGGCCCCCGACGACGCCGATCAGCACCGCGTTCGTAACGAGAGATACAACCAGGACGATGGAGACCTTGGACATCATTGGCGATCAGTGTCCGCCATCGTTTATGGCCGTCAGGTACATCGATCCACCGCCACTGCTCGAGATCGTAAGCATGCTCGCATAGTCGGTCTCCGCACTCCGCGGCGGCTCGCCGGCATAGCCAACGGCAAATCCCAGCGCGAGCGAGGCAGCAAGTGCTCCTCCCTTCGCCCATTTGGGCAGTGACCAGAGGCTTAGGCCCGGCGACGCGCCACTCAACGACCGGTGCGCAGGAGCGGTGGACAGGATCTGGGTCTCCAGCGCGATCGACGCCGGGCCGTCCTTTTCCAGCGCCAGAAGATGATCGAACGTGCGCTCGCTTTCCCAGATATCCTTGATTCGGTGAGGCGCGATCTCGAGGAAAGCGGCGGCTGAGCCGCGATCCTCCTCCGGCCAGCGGACGAGGTCCGCGCCATAGACGCCCAGCAATTCCACGAAACGCGCTTCGTTCATCTCACCCTCA
The DNA here is from genome assembly GCA_903842595.1 of uncultured Alphaproteobacteria bacterium. Lineage (GTDB taxonomy): Bacteria > Pseudomonadota > Alphaproteobacteria > Caulobacterales > Hyphomonadaceae > UBA7672. The sequence goes on along the minus strand of CAIMMO010000020.1, from coordinate 7,720 downwards.
ACCCGTTTCTAGCCCGCTGAGCAGGTCCGCCCGTTCGGCCGCAAGGGCCGATTTCAGCGTCCGCCGCGCCCGCGACAGCAGGCTCTCAAGAGCATCAACGCTGACGCCGAGGATTTCCGCCGCTTCGATGTTTGTTCTGTCCTGATAGTAACACAGGGCCAAGGCCGCCCTCTGCCGCTCTGGCAGTTTCTGCAAGGCGTCCCGCACGCGCTCGCGCCGTTGGCGTTCATCCAGCGCGCGCGTGGCGGATGCCCGTCCGTCCACGGTATCGGGCGGTACATCGCCTGCATTGCGGCCGACACGGCGCAACCGGTCGAGGCAGAGGTTCATTGCCACGCGGTGCATCCATGTCTCGAACTTGGCAGCGCCAGGCTTCCACGCGGCTGCATGCTTCCAGACGCGGAGGAACACCTCCTGCGCGACATCCTCAGCCTCTGAGGCGTCGCCCAGCATGCGGCGGGCAAGGCCGACCATGCGTGGGAGATGACGACGAACGATCTCAGCCGCCGCGCGTCTGTCGCCGGCGCCGACACGTCGAACGAGGTCCTCGTCTGGGTCCCGCATGGCCTGAAAGCCAACTCCGCGCAGCGGCGCGCCGTGACGAACGGCAGAATGGTCCGCAAGTAATCCGCTCTCCACCTTATGCATCGTGCGCCCGCGTTTGCCGAGCGTTTCCTGCTCACGGCAACGTCAACGATCGCACCCGCATCAAGTCGTGTTCAGCCGATTCAAACGGCCGGCGTCTCCTGATCCGTCTCAAGCGGCCCGAGCATGCGGTTCCGCAAGGCAGCTACGGCGCCCTGCACCTCTGCGAGCCGAGATTCGAGTTCTGAAAATTCCTTTAGCCCCAGATGATTGGCCAACCATGACCTGAGACCCGGCGAAGCCGATCCAGGGTCGAACTGGTCGCCAGTTGCGATGCGAAACGCCTGCTGCAGGTGCAACTGGAAAGTAAGACCTTCAAGGAGCGTTGCCGCCGCCGCAGGAGCAAGCGCGCCAGCGGCGGCCAACGCCTTTACGGCGTCAAGCGAGCCTGGCTGGATGGTGCCCGGAGCCTCGTTGGCTGAGCGCAGGATAGCGTGCTGGATCACGAATTCGATATCAACAAGTCCGCCAGGCGCCAGCTTCACATCCCATACCGACCGCGGCTTCCGTTCCCGCGCCATACGACGGCGCATGTCGGCGACGTCTTCGGTGATCTTGGGGTCAGCGCACTTGTGGCGCAGCGCCTCACGCGCAAGCTCAACTATTCTCCGGCCGAGGTCCGCATCTCCGGCGACTGGCCGGATGCGTGTCAGCGCCATGAATTCCCACGTCCAGGCCTCTTCGCGATAGTAATGCTCGAATGATGAAAGTCTCACAGCCACCGGGCCGGCCTTGCCGGAGGGACGAAGCTGGAGATCAACCTCGTATAGTGTCCCCTCTTCGGTCGGCGCGGACAGGGCGGCGACGAGACGTTGGGCAAACCGGGCGGCAAGGTTGGTCCCGGTCTCGTCGTCTGGTTGGTAGATGAGAACGAGATCGAGGTCAGAGGTTGATGTAAGTTCACGGCCGCCAAACTTGCCGAGCGCGCAGATAGACCAGCGGCCGATGGAACCGGAAAAGCGGGACAAGACATCCTGTTCGCACGCGGACGCCAATGCGCTGACGCACGCGTCGGCAAGGTCGGCATAGGCAAGGCCGGCATCAGGGGCGCTGAGCGCGCCTTGCAGCAACTGGTAGCCGATACGGAAGGCTTCCTCGCGATGGAAACGGCGCGCGGCGTTGAGCTTGCCCTCGAAATCATCCGAACGGTCAAGCTGTGCGCGAAGCCGCGTGTCACGGTCGCCGGGTCGGTCACCACTGGCCGGCGCGCGGAAAGACGGCTCCAGCATCGCGTCGATTAGGGCCGGGCGTCGGGCCAGATCAGCGGCGAGCTTCGGCGCGAACGCCATCGTGCGGATTATCTCACGTGTGAGCGCCGGTTCGGCCAGCATCAGCGACATCACCTGCACTCCGGATTTCAGCGCAGAGAAGAATTCGAGAAAACGCTGGAACGCCGCATCCGGCTCACCCGCCTTCGACATGGCCGCTAGCAGCCGAGGCCCAAGTGAAGTCAGCAACTGCTGAGACCGCGCCGACCGCGTCGCGGGTATGCCGCCCCTGTGCCATTGCTGAAACACATGGATGATGTGAGAGGGATCGCTGAAGCCGAGCTTCTGCAGCGTCTCGACTGTCCCGGGATCGTCATCGACGCCGGTGAAGACGAGGTTGCCCGCCTCGCCGGAAATCCGTTCCTCGGTAGCAAAGAGGTCGGAGTAGATACCGTGGACGCGCTGGCGTACAGACGCAACGTCGTGCTCGAACGATCCCGCATCGGCATAACCGCAAAGCTCTCGAACAGCTTCACGACGGTCGGCGGCGTTGGGAAGCTTGTGAGTTTGCTCGTCGTTGAGCATCTGGATCCTGTGCTCAACTCCGCGCAGGAAATCGTAGGACACGCAGAGATCAGCGCCAACATCAGCGGCAACAACATCCGCCGCAACCAGCGCCGCAAGAGCATCCTTGGTGCGCGGCGCACGAAGCGCCGGCACCCGGCCTCCAAGGATGAGTTGCTGTACCTGCGCGAAGAACTCGATCTCTCGGATGCCGCCGCGGCCAAGCTTCACATCGAAGTCTGGCGACGTCAGCTCAGCGTGCCCACCATGCGCGTGAATCTGGCGCTTGATGGAATGCACATCGGCAATCGCCCAGTAGTCGAGGTGACGGCGCCAGACATAAGGGGCAAGGTCATCGAGATAGACCTTGCCCGCAGCCAGATCCCCCGCACAGACCCGCGCCTTGACGTGCGCCATTCGTTCCCAGTTCTGACCAACGCTCTCGTAGTAGCCGAGTGCGAACTGCGTCGAGACAGCAGGCGCGGTGGAGGCAGGATCAGGTCGCAAGCGGAGGTCCGTACGGAAGACGTACCCATCGACCGTCCGCTCGTCGAGACAGCGGACAAGGCAGCGCGCGACACGGCTCATGGCCTCCTTCACGCGGGGGCCTTTCATGGGCAGAACGTCGAGATCGAAAAGAAGGATGAGGTCAATGTCACTCGAATAGTTGAGTTCGCCTGCACCCATCTTGCCCATCGCGAGGGCGAACAGGCCTGGCATGTCGTCGCTTTCGCGCTTTTCGTCGAACCACCCTTGCGCCCAACCTTCGCGAACAGACACACGCAGTGCAGACCGAACGGCAGCGTCTGCGAGATGCGTCAGCTCTTGGGTCACGCGGTCCGATGTCCAAGCGCCTGCCAGGTCCGCAGCCGAGATAACGAGCTGGCCGGCCTCCTTGGCGAGCCGCATGTCGCGCATTGAACTGTCGATGCTTGAGGCCGTGCCTGCCTGCTGCATGTGCGCAAGCGCAGCACTCATTGGAGACTCAGGACCGCTCGGGAGCTGCTCCATGACGTCGCTGCGCCGCTTCACCATACGTGCGATATGACCGGAATGCCGCGCTGCAACCGTCAGAGCGCCGAGCAGGTCGGACGGATCGCCAACGAGGGCGCGGAGACCGGAGAGTTCGAGTCGCTCTGTCATTGAGAGAATCTAGCCATACCGGGCGTAAAATCACGTCCGGACTTGCGGTTCATGCGGCTGGCAGCACAATACTGGCCTTGAGGCCGGGTTTGCCTGGTGGGCCACTTCCGTCAGCCAGGACGAGCTTACCAGAATGGGCCTCCGCCACCGCGGACGCCAGGCTGAGGCCGAGACCGCTGCCCGGCTCGCTTCGCGACTGTTCCAGCCGCACGAAGCGTTCGATCACCCGCTCCCGATCCTGCGCCGGAATGCCCGGCCCCGAATCGACGACGGAAATCACCACATCGCCATTCACATCATGGCTCGCCGTCATTCGAACTGCGCCGCCGACCGGCGTGTACTTCACGGCGTTGTCGAGGAGGTTGGAGAGCGCCTGAGCGATGAGATGGCTATCGGCGAGCACGAAAAGCTCACCCTTGGCCTCGTAGACCCAGCCGAGCTGTTTTTCCTCGCACACAGGCTGATAGAGCTCCGCAAGCTCATCCACCATGCCTCGCACATCCGTCCGCCGAAACGATCCCGTCGCACCCGCCTGCACGCGTGACAGACGAAGCACAGCGTTGAACGTCTCGAGCAGGTCGTCGACATCGTCGATCGACTTGGCAAGCGCCGAGCGCGGCCCCTCATCGGCATTGTCCTTGAGCCCTGCCTCCAGCCGATTGCGCAGGCGCGTCAGCGGGGAGCGCAGGTCGTGCGCGATCGAATCTCCTGCCGACCGGGACGAGACGACCAAACGTTCAAGCTTGGCGAGCATCGCGTTGAGCTGTTCGGAAAGCTTGTCAAACTCATCGCCCGAGCCCAGCACCGGCGCGCGCCGCGTCAGGTCGCCGGCCATGACGCCCTCCGTGGTGCGGGCCAGCTGTTCGGCCCGCTGCGCGGCCGAGCGTGAAATTACCACGCCGCCGATCAGCGAAAGCACGAATCCCACAGCCGCCGACCGCCAAACCACTTCGCTGATCCGCCGGTTCATCTCGCCGAGCTGGCCAACGTCGTAGGCCACCATCAGAACGCCGCCCTCCGAGAGCCTCGAAATGCGTCCCTCCGCGGACAGCCTGCTTGGCTCGCCGTCGGGCGTGCGGGCGTCGTACTCGAACTGGACATCCACCACCTGCCCAGCTGGCGCTGCGGCAGGCAGGACATCGAAATCGCCGGACAGTTTTTGCCCGTTACCGTCGAGCAGCAGATAGTAGAATTTACCCCGTGCCTGCGAGCGTTCCGTCACCGCCTGATTTAGGCGATCGATCCCGCCGCGGTACGCGGCCGAAAGTTCCTGGAATTCCGCGTTGAGCTCAGTCTCCGCCTGCCGGCTCATATGGCCTGCGGTCTCGTAGTAGAGATACGCCAGCAACGATGCTGAGAAGAGGATGAAGATCGACGCGTGCAGCAGCGCCAGCCGGAACGTTGTCGTCCGGACCAATGCGGGCAGGCTGCCAATCTTCATCGGATCAAGGCTTCATGGCCTAGGCTTCGAGCCGGTATCCCGAGCCGCGCACCGTGTGCAGCAAAGGCCGTTCGAAATCCTTGTCGATCTTCCCGCGTAGGCGCGAGACGTGAACATCGATCACATTGGTCTGGGGATCGAAATGATAGTCCCACACCTTCTCCAGCAGCATGGTACGCGTAACTACCTGACCGGCATGGCGCATCAGGAACTCAAGCAGGCGAAATTCGCGTGGCTGCAGGTCGATCTTCTGGCCGTCGCGGTGAACGGTGCGGGCCAACAGGTCCATCTCCAGACCGCCAACAGCAAGCTTGGTTGTCGGAATCTCGCCCGTCGCGCGGCGGCCCAGCGCCTCGACGCGCGCAACCAGCTCGCTCGGCGCGTACGGCTTCACAAGGTAATCGTCGCCACCGGCTTGAAGACCTTCCACGCGGTGATCCACCTCGCCGAGCGCAGACAGGAACAGCGCCGGCGCCCGACCACCGGAGCCCCGGTAGCCCTTCATCAGCTGAATGCCGTCAAGGCCGGGAAGCATGCGGTCGACGACCAGCGCGTCGTACTCGCCGCCTTTAGCCTTCTTCAAGCCGCTGTCGCCGTCGCCGCATACATCGACAAAATGGCCGGCTTCGCTGAGCACGCCTTTTACGAAGGCTGCCGCGTCGGAGTCGTCCTCGATGACAAGAACCTTCATGGACCTATCCTGCCGCGGCAATTTCGATGGGGCGCAGCACGGTCAGGTCACCGCAGCGCTCCTGATTGCCGCAGCCAACGCGAGCAATGACATCGCGCTTGCCGGCAACAATCGCTGCGGCCACAGCATCCTGGTAATCCTTCGGCGATTTCACGGCCTTGTTGTTGATCTCGAGAATGGCGTCGCCAGGGAAGATGTCCGAGCGCGCCAGCGAGCCGCGAGGCTCCACCGTCACGACAATCAGGCCAGCGCCAGCGGCGCCGACGTCGAACTTCTTGATCTCCTCCGCAGTGAGGGACCGGATCGTACCGCCAGCAACCTTCACGTCGTCCGGCCCGGGACGCGGCGGCTTCATGTCCGCGCGGGCGGGATCGAGATCCGTGGTCGCAAGCGCGCGATCGTCGCGCGCACGAACCGTGACGCGAACAGTTTGCTCCTTGCCGTCTCGAATGACCCGGAAGTTATTGGTCGAGCCCGCAAGCAGGCTGCCAACGCGTTGGGTCAGCTGACGGTTGTCCTTCACCTCTTCGCCGTTGACAGAAATGATGATGTCGCCGCGCTTGATGCCACTCGCTTCCGCTGGCCCGCCGGATGTAACCGAACGCACGATGGCGCCGTTCGGCGTCTTCAGGCTCCACGCGTCCGCAAGGCGCTGGTTCATGCTCTGGATTTCAACTCCTAGCCAGCCGCGCACGACCTTGCCGTCGCGGATCAGCGTTTCGGCGATCTGCTTGACCGCATTGGCTTCGATGGCGAAGCCGATGCCAACGCTGCCGCCGCCGGTGTCTGAGAAGATCGCCGTGTTCACGCCGATGACTTCGCCATTGAGGTTGAATGTCGGGCCACCGGAGTTGCCGCGATTGATCGGCGCGTCGATCTGGATGAAATCATTGTAGTTGCCGCCGAGCAGCTCCCTTCCATCGGCAGAGACGATGCCTGCCGTAGCCGTGCCGCCCAGGCCGAAGGGGTTGCCGACCGCAACGACCCAGTCCCCAACGCGAGGCTTTGCCCGGGTGGCAAACTCCACGAACGGGTAGGAGCCACTCTTCTTCACCTTCAGCACGGCAAGGTCGGTCTGCTCGTCCGAACCGACGATCTGCGCCTCAAGCTGGTCGCCATTCTTCAGGGTGACCGTCACTTCGCGCGCATTCTCGACGACATGGTGGTTGGTAACGATGTAGCCGGCAGACGAGATAAAGAAGCCTGACCCCAGCGCTTCGCCCTCACGGCCTTCATCAGGGCTCGGCTCGGCGTCATCTCCGAACTCGTCTTCATACTCGTCGAAACCTGGAAGTCCGCGGAAGGGGTTGAAAGCGCTGTTGCGCTCCGCAGGCTTCATCTCGGTGGTGACCTGCACGCTCACCACGGCTGGCGAAACACGTTCGATCAGGTCGGCAAAGCTCACCGGCGCGCCGCCCGGCGGCGTCACAGCAATCGGCTTGCCGTTCTGGGAAGCAGCAAGAGGGGCCAGCGAAACGCTCGCGGCCAGCACGGCGATCAGTCCGGCTGCGATACCCATGCGAGGCGTCCGTGCCACTGCAACCTTCATCATTCGCTCTCTCTCACTGCGTTCGCCTGCGCGACATGCGATGTTGAAACTAGAGACAGGCTCGATCTTCGCAACAGCAGAGGCTCCGCAACTGCAAAGACATCGTTCCCGGCCTGCGCCGCCCGGCGCCAACACCTATTGCTGCGCCGAGGTAAGATGGTCGATTTTGCCCTAGTTTAAGGCAATCATACGGCGATGCCAGAGGCTACGCGGTGCAATTAGCATCGATATAGAGCGGTTTTGCCCGATTTACCCTGCTGCCCCATCGCCCCGATCGTCCGGCAGGGGCGCTAGATCGCGCTTGCGCCCGCCAAATGCGTGCACCCCCATGAAAATCCCCGCACCGGCGAGCAGGGCAAAGGGAAAGCCCCAGAGGAGCAACGTCCAACCCTCCAGGGGCGGACGGAAGGAGACGTACTGCCCGAAACGGGACACGAAGAACTCGCGAACCTGCGTATCGCTCGCCCCCTTCGCGATCT
>CAIMMO010000019.1 GCA_903842595.1 uncultured Alphaproteobacteria bacterium | reverse complement strand
CTGCAGTGCGGCTTCTAAATAAGCCGCAACATCATCAGCAGTGCGAAGGTGTGTGGCGGGGTCCCAGATTGTCGTGGTGGTTTTGGTCATTGGATTCTCCTAGAGATTTCGAGCAAGGTCTTTGGCGAGACGAATATCCTTGTCTTGGGAACTCTTGTCGCCGCCTGCAAGCAGGATGACGACGGCATCTACCTACTTAGTCAGATAGATCCGATAGCTTGGGCCCTAATGAATCCGCAGCTCTGAGACGCCATCTCCTACGGGGCGGATATCTCCTGAATTGCCAAGGGAGAGCCGTCTGATCCGGATGTCGATACGAGCCCTTGCAGTCCGGTCACTCAGGGCAGCAAATCACGCGGCATAGGCAGGCGTCTCCCTGATTTCAAGCATGCCTCACTGTATCCCATGAGATACGGATGCGCAACCGGCTGCTTGGTCTGTCTAACGCTGCCCCTGAGTGGCAGGCGAGGAGCTGGGTCTATCACAACAAACTTTGCGGCGGCCTGTCCTCTCCAGGTGCTTGTTCGAAGATGTTGCTTCTCAACAGGCGGCGATGGCGGACCTTCGCCTCGCCAGCAGAGCTCAAGACACCTCCGCTTCACTTCTCACACTGGCGCTCAACTTCAGTCCAAGGGCCGACACAACCTTGAGGATTGTGTCGGCCCTTGGACTGCGGTCTCCGGACAATGCCTTGTAGAGACTCTCTGGAGAGTCCTGAATCTCTGGCCACCTGGGTCATCCCCTGGGCCCGTGCAATCTCGCCCAATGCCTTAGCAATGAAAGCAGCATCTCCATCCGCCTCCTCGATGCAGGCTTCCAGGTAGGCCGCCATCTCCTCCGGTGTGCGTAGATGCTCGGAAACGTCGTAGGGGCTGGTCGTGGTTTTCATCAGGTCTCCTCTGTCAGGCTATCTGCCAGCAGAAGGGCCTCATCAATGTCCTTGACTTGTGAGGACTTGTTTCCTCCAGCCAACAGGATGATCAATGCGGAGCCCCTCTGCAGGTAGTAGACCCTGTATCCAGGGCCATAGTTGATCCGCAGCTCCGACACGCGGGCCCCAATAGGTTTGACGTCACAAGAATTGCCGCCGATGAGGCGTTCGATCCTGGGCTGAACCTTCGCCCTGGTCCTCAGATCACGCAGACTCGCAAGCCACTGGACGAACAGCTCTGTCTGGCGGGCTTCAACGATGCACCAACTGTAGCCCCTTGGCTACGGCAACGCAACGCTGCCTTGCTGGCCCCCAAAAGGACGTCACATCCTTCGAACGGCCCGCATCAGGCTCGCGGGCATCGCCGCGGCCGAGCAGGGCCTCTATATCGATACCCGATAGCATGCTGCGACCATACTAAGGGGTTTGGCCCGCGCGGCCTGCGTGAGTTTGTTAGCCGACTCGCGCAGGTGTATCAGGCAACCCCGAGTAGCGCCTTGGGGTATATTGCCGCCACCAAAAGTAGCATGCGCGGGGCGGCAGAGGGTGCACGTGGCCCCTGCTCCCAATCCTGTAGCGTGCGAACCGACACACCAAGTAGGTTCGCGAACTGAGCCTGGGACAGCCCCTTGCTATCACGAATACCTGATATCGAAGGAACGACCGTCTTGCGGCCGTGTTCCCCGCGCCTGAGCTCCTGATGCCCCTCAAGAATATCCAAGCCGATATTCCGCTTAGTACGAGCCCTCTAGTTCTGCCTTAATCTTCTTCAGCACCAAGACAGGAATGTCATCTCTCACGTTCTTGGCATAGACGGTTAGAAGCCAGATCTTTCGAGGAGCCTGCGGTCATCGCGCGCATCCTGGCGCATTTGGAGAAGACAGCTGGCGACGAGTCTCGGCCAGAGCTTGCATCTTTGGCGGCACGCGCGCCGCCTGAGCAGCCGCGATTGCTGTAAACCCGTTGCTGATGGGCCTCCCTGCGGAGAACTGATGCGGCGGGAAGGGCAGAGCTACGCCGGCTATCTGCGGCAGAGGGATTCCAGGCAGGTAGCGGGCGTCGAGTAATGATCACCAAGGGATTTTCAGTGCTGGCAGAGCAGTTCACGCCCCGGATTGCACGTTCCGGCCCGCCTGTGCCAAGCTGCGGCTGAACATAAGGCCCGTTCCACGAAACGATTCGGGAGGGGTAGGTGCGATGAAGTTCCTATCCGTTACAAGGCGCCGATCATCATGATGAGCCAGAACCGGCAGTCGGACGTGAACCGCAGCAGCGCCATCGCCGTCTATCAGGTCAATCTGCGCGCCGAGGCGGACATCACCCTGCTATACGAAAAGATCGACCTGCTGCGGGAGCAGCAGCTCATGGAAATGGCGAAATTGCTCGCGCGCGCGCTGGAGCGGATCGAGGCGATGGAACGCCAGGGCTGCGCCGCCCCGACGCCCGCGCCCGATGCGGCGGCCTGAGCGATGGCTTGACTGCTCCGCCTCCTGCTCCTTGCCGCCGGTGGGATCACCGCGCTGTTTTTGGCGCGGGACGCGCCGAACTTCGCGGTGATCGAGGGCATGGTCGCCAACGTCCTCTTTGCCGGGATAGTGCTGATCCTGGCGCTGACGCGGAAGAGGTAGGGGCTCAGCCCAGCTTCAGGCGGCTTCGCGCGGTGCGCAGCGCGCCCTTCACCGAGTCCTGCGCCCGCGCCACGCCGAGCCGGGCACCTTCGGCGATCACCGCCTCCACCTGTTTGGCATCGAAGGATTCGGCGTCCTTCGGGTCGGGATCGGGGAAATTCTCCTTCAGCGCGACCAGCGCGGCGCCGAAGGCGATGTCGAGGACCGGGTGGGGATCGAACCACAGGATGTCGTCCCCCTTGCCGCGACGTGTCTCCGGCAGCCAGGGGTCGATCTCTGGCACCAGCTCCGGCCAGGCGCGCTCTAGCACCAGATCGAGCACTAGGCGAAGCGACTGGCAGCGGCTGGCGGTGCGACCCAGCACGTCGCGCGCATGCACGCCGATCAGCCGCAGCGTGGAGACCGAGACGCTCTCGAGCTTGATCTCCCGCGTCGTCAGCACCGCCTCCAGCACGCGGCTGTGCCAGACCAGGCGCCAGGCGAGCCGCACATGCATGCAGGCCAGCCGTTCCGGCGGCGCGAGCCAGACGGCGATATTGCGGAAATACGCCTTGATCGCCTCGAAATGCGCCTGGCCGGTCGGCGAGGCCAGGAAGCCCAGCCCCTTCACCTGGTTGTTCGGATAGTCGGCGTCGCCGACCAGGTTGATGTTGACGAAATGGTGCCAGGTGGCGTCGGTCACCACGCGGCCGATGCCGGCGCGATGCCCGTCATAGGCCGCGATGCCGCCGAAGCTCTGGCTGAGCGTCGGCTGCTTGCCGGAGGAGGTGGTGCCGGAGAGCACGGTGTTGGTGCTGATCACCTCCGGCAGCGGCCGCGGGCCGCCATCCGTCGCGGGCGGGTATTCGGCGCCGAGCGCCTCGCCGTCGAAGACTAGGCTCTTCCCAGTGTCGGAGGGCTCGACGCACTCGCCCTCATGCGGGTGGTCCGGCATCACGCGGATCACGCCACTCGGCCCGCAGAGCAGCGGATGCGGCCAGGTGGCGCTGGTGAAGCCGCTGGTGCGGCTGTAGAGCTTCGGCTGCACTTGCTGCGGCACGTCATCCGACTGGTCGTCGAATTGCGACACGCCATCGGCGCCGAGGCGGTTGGTGTCGTTGCGACGCTGGCCGACCATGCTCACCTGGTCGAGATCGTCCTGCGCCGAGGTGCTCTGCCAGAGCCGCATTCCGCGCGCGCGCGGAATGGCGTGGGAGAGCGGACGGCCGAGGGAGCCATGGTCGCCGGTCGCGAACAGCCCGCCTCTCGCGTTCAGGAACTGCGTGATGCGTCCCAGCTCCCGGTCCGAGAGGCGATCCGTGGGGTAGGGCGTGCCGGTCGAATCATTGCCGCGCCCCACGAAGCTGGTCGCGATGCCGAACAGCAGCACCTCGTCGTAGAGCTCGGAAGTGAAATGGTCGTCGAGGTCGAAGCGGAAGCGATCGATGCGGCGGTGGATGCGCGGCTCGGCGGCCAGCAGCTGGTCCGGGGTGGCGTTGAAGATGTGCGCCAGCGTGATCTGGAAGCGGACATGGTTGCCCGGAATGTCGAGCAGCGTCTGCACGAAGGTCGAGAGGCCGAAATCGAGGCCGGAGAAATCCAGCCCGTCGACCACGATCAGCAGCCTGACCCGGCAGGGCAGGAGGTAGGGATAGAACAGCTCCGGCTTGATCACGGCATCGCGCAGCGCCTGCTGGCGCCAGTCATGGATGCGTAGGTTGTCGAGCGTGAGGTGGCTGATGTCGATCCGGGGCATGGGCGTTGCCTCTTGTGTTGAGGTGTACATCTACGAGATAAAGCGGCTTTTCAAAGAGCGGTTGCGATCTTGGTGACACTTAAGTGGGATATTGATGACAGCCTTGAGGTGGTCTGGTTTTTTTAATTAGGGAGACCCTGGAAAACCCATCCAGCCCACGCGAGAATTGCCTTGTGATCGCAGGTAAGGTCTGGATTCATGGGCGGCAAGCAGCTCGGCTTCGGCGACTACGAGCAGACCACAGCCAAGAAGCGCACCAAACGTGAGAAGTTTTTGGCTGGAATGGAGAAGGTAGTGCCATGGAAGGCGCTAACGCCCCAGATCAGAAGCGGGGCATAAGCTCGGTATAGGAAGCAACCTCCGCAACCGTCTTCTGTATCTTGATGTTAGCGGACATATGTGCGGCTCCGCCAATAACCTGGCCTGCGTGCATGATGAGCCAGTGCATAGATTGTGATTCCCTGTTCGTCTGAGCGATAGACCAGTGCGAAGGG
>CAIMMO010000018.1 GCA_903842595.1 uncultured Alphaproteobacteria bacterium | reverse complement strand
CCGTCGCCCGGGATGCGCTGGTTCTCCATGCCGAAATCGTGGGAGCGATGTTCGACAAACATGTCCCACTCTTCGAATGAGGCTTCATCGAGCAGCAGCGCAATCCGCTCACGCGCGGTCAGCTTGCCCTTGGCGTGCTGGCTGTCGATGCGCTTCTGGCCACCGCCGAGCTTGGCGGCTACACGCTTCTTCTCAAGCGCGGCGACGATATCTTTCATGGGTGGGGCCCCGGTTTTTGCGTATGCGAGATAAGCGGCGCTTGCCGGTCAACGCAAGCGCCGCTCTGTCTATGCTGGAACGGTCTAATTCTGGATTCTGACGCCCATGGTCAGATTCAGTGGCTCGCCGGGGAAGTAGCGATCCTGACCCTGTGCGAAATCGGCGCGGTCGGCGTAGCGTTCGTCGGTGATGTTTCGCACGATAGCGAAGGCTTCCAGCGCATCAGAGAAGCGCCACGCGCCACGCAAATGGCCGATCAGGTGTCCGTCATAGGTCGCAGTGTTGGCGGCGTTGGTGAAGTACTCGCCGACGTACTCCGCACTAAGGCCGAGCGAAAGGTTGCTGCCGACCCAGCTGAGCCCGGCATCAGCCAACCATTCAGGCGCGGTGTCGATTTCGTTGCCGTCCACAATGTCCTCGGCCGCAACAGCGACGTTGCGGTTGAAGTCGTACTGCTGATCCGACCAGGCTGCGCTGGCATTCCATTCGAGATCGCCGCCAGCGATCTCCCCGAGCGCGCCAGACAGCGACGCCTCGACGCCGAGGTGGCTTGTCTTGCCATCGGGAACGTTGAGCCCGTCGGAATCGCGAAAGAAGAAGTTGTCCTTGTTCATCTGGTAGACGGCCACATCGTAGTCGATGCCGGCAAACACCCCGCGAGCGCCTGCCTCGTAGCTATCCAGGGTCTCGACGTTGAGGCGCTGGATCGTCTGCAGATTCTGCAGGCGGTACTGGTCCGATGTCTGCGGCGCACGTTCACCGCGCGCATAGTTCGCGTACAGGACAACATCTTCCAGACCGGTGTAAGCAACGCCAACCTTGGGCGTGAGTAGCTCAAACTCGTCCGTGCGGCTCGGCGCAACGCGGAAGCGGCCGCGCGTGCCGGGGGCGACGTTGGTCGTGTAATCCCACTGGTGCGCCTCGCCGCGCAGTCCGGCGAGCAGGCTCCAGCCCGGCGCGAAATCCCAGTCGACCTCCGCGTATAGCCCCGTCGTCCAGGTTTCGACATCGTAGTCGTAGTGCACGCCTTGCGGGAATGTCGGGTTGAGAGGGTTGACGCCGCCGAAACTGGGGCGTGTCTGAACTTCGGAAAGGTAGCCGTCAGCGACCTGGAAGTCGCCGCCGATCGACCAGCGGACATTGTCCGGACCAAACTCGTAGCGCGCCATCACGCCTAGCTGGTCGTGGCCGTTCTTTTCGGTCGACTGATCCGGCAGGAAGTGCTGGATAAAGGTCATGCGCTGCACCGTGCCAAACGGCGTGATGATCAGCGAGTCGCGTCCGATATCGGTCTCGAACCGGACGTTTGCGCGCGCGGCCCACGCATCGCGATAGGCTTCCGGATTCGGGTTGGTGGTCGTGATGCTGTCGTTCTTGTAGGCTTCCGGGCCCTGGATGAAGCCGGCGGTCTCCTGATTGAGGTTCACAGCAGCGAGCGTCGCCACAGCGTTCCACGTCTCGCCCTGCCATTTCGAACGCCAGGTCAGCTTCTGCTGGTCGACGCCGGACGCATCCCGCCAACCGGCGTCGTCCATCACGGAGAGGCCGACCCAGCTGTCGATGCCGTTGGTCGTGAAGTTGGCCGTCGCATCGGCGCGCGCGCGCTGCAGCGAGTTTGCGCTGAGCGTCAGCGTCTGACCGGTCTGGGCGCCCGGCTCCGGGTCGATGAAGTTCAGCAGACCATGCACGGCGTTGGAGCCGTAGCGTACCGAAGCCGGTCCGCGCACCACCTCGATCGCTGCGGCTGTCTCGTGGTGCAACTCAAATAGCGCGTTGACGTTGCCAAAGCCCGCCGCGCGTGTCGGCACGCCGTTCTCGAGGATCAGGAACGAGCCCTGCCCCGCACCAGCCGGCAGCACAGGCGAGCGGATGGCGACCAGCAATTCCTGGCCGGAGTTCATCTGCACGTTTACGCCGGGAACCGTGTTCAGGATTTCAGCTGGGTGGTTGGCGGCAACCTCGGCGATCTCCTCGCGGGTCACCACAGAAAAAGCGCCTGGCTCTGTTTGAAGGCGGTCGCCATAGATCGTGACCACGTCGCCATCAGCAGGAGCGGGGTCAGCCAGAGTGGTCGCCGGAACGGATGCTTGCTGGGCAAAGGCTGGCGCCGAGAGCGCAGAGAAGGCCGCGGCCACGGCTATCCGGCTCGCCGACGAATACACTGTGCGCACTCTACCCTCCAGACCAGACGGTCAACTTCCGATTGAAGCGCCGGTAAGCCGATCAGCCTCAACCCGCAAATAAACTCGCGGGTAGCAGGCCGACAATTGCACCCGAGAGGCAAGTGGCGAAAGTTCCCGCAACAAGGGTTTTCCAAGCAAGACTCAGGAAGACTTCTCGCTTTTCAGGGGCAATGATCGACAGCCCGCCAATGAGAATGCCAACCGATCCAAAATTCGCAAAGCCGCAAACTGCATTCGCGACAATTCGGCGCGTGCGGTCCGACATCTCATCTACCGGGATTGCCGACAGATCGATGTACGCAACGAACTCGGTCAGGACCGTCTTTACACCGAGGATCGAACCAGCCTTCGCGGCCTCCTCCATCGGCACGCCGATCATGTACATCAGGGGCGCAAATACCCAGCCAAGCATGCGCTGAAGCGACAGCGGCTCGCCCAGCACAGGCGGAATTGCACCGAGGATCGCATTCACGATGTACAGCAGGGCAAGGGCAGCGATCAGCATCGTCGCGATGTTCAGCACGATCTTCATGCCGTCACTGGCGCCGGTAGCAAACGCGTCCATGGTGGAGTGATACTCGAAGTCTGGCTCGGATGCCCTTTCGCGGATGTTGATCGTCTCAGGTACGATGGTGAGCGCCACGGCGACGGCCGCAGGCGCCGCCATGAGCGAGGCCACCAGCAATTGCGGAAGCGGATTGGCCATCACCGGCGCAAGGAAAGTAACGTAGATTACGAGAACCGATCCCGCGATAGTCGCGAACCCCGCAGTCATGACGATGAAGATCTCAGACCGCGTCATACGCGGAATGTATGGCTTGATGAGAACCGGCGCCTCGGTCATCCCCATGAACACGTTCGCCGACACGGCGAGGCTGGTCGCACCGCCAAGCCCCATTGTCTTGGAGAAGACGAACGCGAAGCCCTTCGTCACCCAGCGCAGGACATGCCAGTGCCAGAGGATCGCAGAGAGCGCGGCGACGACGATGATCAGCGGAAGGATCTGGAAGAAGAACAGCGGTGGCAGGAATTTCGGCGTGCCCGTGGCGGGATCAACCTGCGTGACCAGTGTCTGGTTGGCGACCTGGTTGTTGCCGACCCATCCGAACACGAAATCCGTACCGGCCCGCGACGCCGCCTGCAACTGGTCCACCACCACGCCCGCATTCTCGAGGCCGATGCGGAGTATGGGAACGCCATAGAGCGCGAGCGCAAACATCACCTGGATCGCGGTCGCGCCCAGAATGATGCGCCAGGGCAGCTTTCGCTTTGACTCCGACAAGCCCCAGCAGATTCCGTAAATCAGCAATATGCCAAGGAAGGCGCGGGCGTTGTCCCAGCCCCATTCGATATTCATTTCTCCGCCCGCCCTCTTCCCGATTACCTTACAAGTTCGTCCGCGAGCGCCGTGACGCCGTAGATATTCCTCAGGGCGCCGACGATGGCCTGGCTCGACAGGGACACCATCCTGTTGAGCTTCGGATCGAAGCCATAGGAGCCGCCGGTCGAATGGATGTTGCCGTCGAAGGCAAGGCCGATGATGCGGCCCTCCTTGTTGAGCACGGGCGAACCTGAATTGCCGCCGATGATGTCATTGGTCGAGACAAAGTTATACTGCATGTCGGCGGGCATCTTCGTCTCGCCGCCGACCCAGCGCTTGCCCAGGTTGAACGGATACGCCCCGGTCGCGCGTTTCCACAGACCGCCAACGTACGTGAAAGGTTCGATCTTGCCGTGCACTGGATCGTCCCAGCCCTGCACCACGCCATAGGACAGGCGCAGGGTGAAGGTGGCGTCGGGATAGATGTCCTGGCCCAGTACGTCGAACCGCAGGCTTGCAACTTTTTCTGCTGCGAGGGAGGTGGGGCCGGTGACTTGTGTTTCGTAAGTCATGCGGGCATTGCGGGCGGCCTCGTCAATCATGCGCACGAAGCCGATAGCCGGATCGTTCGAGCCGTCAGCCAGAGACCCCGCGTTCCAGAGACGCTTGCGAAAGGCAGCGTCACCGACCTGAGAATTCGCCACGATGTCGGCAGCTATCTGCTGCGAAGTTCGCGAGCCGAACATTGCCTTAACGGCCACGTTGTCGGGGCCCAGATACTCGCGTGTCTTGTCCAGCCAGTAGGCTATCACGACCTTTTCCAGAGCGGGATGGATCGGCGCCTCTGCCAGCAGACCGCGCTCGACTGACGGCAGGCGCTGATCGGAGAATTCGGGCAGGCGCGCGCCGTTGGGCTTGGCCCGCTCGGTCGCTCCTCGCACCAACTGACGCGCGTCCGCGAGAAGCACGGAGCCCGCGCCAAAGCGAACCTCCAACATCTGGTATGGAAGGAATACACGGCGCTGCGCATCGACAATGCCGGCCAGCGTCGCGAATGGATCGCCATACCTGGCTCGCAGCGAAGCGTCGGCCGCAAGCATGTCCTTCAGCTGCTTTTCCTGCGCGACTTTTACACCAAAGAATGACGGCTCGACGAGCGCACCACGCTGGCCCTTGAACACTTTCTGTGAATTCTCGAGGCTCTGCAGCGTGTCCTTCACCTGCCTAGCTTCTTCCTCGCCCTTGGTCGCCTCGTTGAGCAACGCGCCGCGAAGCTGGGCCAGATACTCGATGCGCCAAGGCAGGAAATGGTCGCGTTGAAATTCCAGCTGCGCATTCGTCAGCAGGCGCTCGGTCGAGCCGGGATGCCCGGAGACAAAGATGAGGTCACCAGCCTCCGGGCCGGCCGTGTCGATCTTCAGTGGATCCGTGAACTTCACCGGCTGGCCGTTTCGGTACAGACGCAGCAGCGCCATATCGAGCGCATAGCGCGGGAAGTTAAAGTTGTCGGGATCGCCGCCGAAGAAGGCCGCCTGCATCTCCGGCACAAACGCGATGCGCACATCGTCGAACCGGTCATAGACATACAGCTTGTACTGGCCGCCACGATAGAGGTTCACCACCTGACAGCGCTTGGTGCGATCGTCACCGCATTGTTCCTTCTCGATCGCTGCGATTTCCACGGATCGCGCAGCGTTGGCGACGGCAGCATCGACGGTGTCAGTGGCGCCCTTCACGCGATCGGTGACGTCGGTGATCGACTGCAGTATCGACGCCTCGAACCCCGGGCAGATTTTTTCGTCCTTCCGCGCAGCCGTGTAGAACCCGTCATCCAGGTAATCGCGCGTCGGGCTGGAGAGAGCACTGGTGCAATCGGTGACGCAGTGATGATTGGTCATCACCAACCCGTCCTTCGACACGACAGATCCAGAACATCCGCCCTCCAGCCGCACAGACGCCTTGCGCACGCGGTCGAGCCACTTCTGGTCCGGCGCAAAGCCGTAGAGCTCCTTCACCTTCGCGGCGGGAAAAGTGTCGAACGTCCACATGCCCTCTTCCGCGATGGCGCGGGAGGCGACAAGGCCAGCACCAGCGAGAAGCGCGGCGGCCAGGGCGGCATACTGAATTCTCATGCGAGACGCATCCTGCGGCAGTGACCCCTTTGGGCAGACCCTAGCAGCGCACCGGGATGTCTCAAGCACTAAGGGTGCGGCCCACGGCCGCCGAACAGGATGCCAAACTGCGTTTTGCAGGCGTTTCGGAAGGACACTGCACGCGCCGGCCCATCATGAGGGCGCAGGTGCGGCGCGATTGCACCCCCCAGTTTCCCGGCAGGTGGGGCCGCACTTGTCACGGGAACGCTGATTTTGGTGATTGCGCAGCTCCTGCCGGCCAGCAGAGTGATCTACCTCTCCGGCATGGCGATCAATGCGGCTTGCGCCGTGGCGTTCACCTTCGCCCTCGACACGAACGGAACAGCCAGCGTGCTTCGGTTCCATGCGATCGCGGGTGCGTTTGCGGGCCTTGACTGCACGCGCCTTACCCGTTCGATCAGAGCGCGCTGGCTCGGCGCATAGCGCCTACCACGCCGTCTGCTCGCTGCCTTTTCGCAGGTAGATCGACTGCTTCGGCTTGTCGAGCACACGGTTCATCATCGGCATGAAAGCGTCGAGCGGCATGGTGTCGTAGGCGCCGTCGAAGGCAGGCTGGTCGAACAGATGACAGAACTGCGCACAATATTCAAAATGCGGATGCCCCCGATACTGGTCGCGCATGTTCCGATCGAGGCCGAGGTGGTGGAAGAAATAGTATCCCTGGAATATCCCGTGATTGGCGACCATCCAGTGATTGGCCTCCGACACGAACGGCCGCAGGATGGCGGCCGCGATGTCCGGGTGGTTGTAGACGCCTAGCGTGTCGCCGATGTCATGCAGCAGCGCGCAGACGACATACTCCTCGTCCATCCCGGCTCGATGGGCGCGCGTGGCGGTCTGCAGCGAGTGTTCCAGCCGGTCCACCGGAAAGCCCCCGCAATCGCCCTTGAGCAGATTGAGATGGGTAACGAGCCGCTTGACGTGGTCCTTCGAGAAAACCGCGTTGGCGGCAGCGATCTTCTGCCAGTCGTCCGGCGTAGCGTTGGTGAAGGCCGTGAAGCCCGCACGGCCCATCGGCTCTGCGTCGTGATGCTCGTCTTGGCCGGCATCGTGCGGTTGGGGCCGGGACTTCAGATCGTCTGCCATGTCGGTTCCGTCAGTTCAGATAGGTGCCGATCGTAGCAGACTCTCCCGGGACTTCCACAGGCGCGCCAGGATGCAGGCCACATTTGCTCGCACCCACCACGGCCCGCTAAGCCGACTGCTGGTTCCCGGAACGGAAGGCCGCCACAACCATTGAGAGAGTGTGTCGGGAGCGTGCTCGAGCAGCGCAATATCGCCAGGTTCGGCCACAAGCGGCTGGTCACCCCGCGCGAGGATCCATGGAAAAGCTGGCAGGCTTTACGCCCCCGACCTCCTCGGAGGGGGCGGGACCGCGTCTGAACAGCGAGGCCGGCGCCTAAGAGGCGGCTATCAAGCTACCGCCGTTGACGAGCGCCGCTGCCCGACCCGTTCAACCCGGACAAACGGCGCGCCGCACGTCCTGACGCGCGCCACGCAAGCCGCGAGACGCCGTCAGTCGCCGCGAGCCTTCACCCCGCCAATATCATCTGCGCCATGATATTCCGCTGGATCTCGTTCGAGCCCGCATAGATCGAGGTCTTGCGGTTGTTGAAATAGCTGCCTGCGGATGTGATCAGGTGTTCGGGTGCCGGCAGCGGCTCGTTGGAGCGGCCTTCCAGGTGCGCATAGGTGTCCTGCACGAACGGGCTTCCATAAACACCGGCCGCTTCGAGCACGATCTCCGTTACCTTCTGGCCGATCTCGCTGCCACGCGTTTTCATCAGCGACGACATCGCGCCAACCGACTGTCCGGACGACAACTTGTCGAAGATGCGGCGCTCGGTTGCGTCCAGCGCCTCGATCTGGATTTCGAGGTCGGCGAGCTTGCGCGCGAAATCCGGATCATCGAGCAGCGGCCTGCCACCTGCCGTCTCGACCTTCGCGATCTCGCGGGCCTTGCGCACGGCATTGCGATTGCTGGGGGCGTAGGCGGAGCCACGTTCGAAAGTGAGGAGATATTTGGCGCAGGTCCAGCCTTCGCCCTCCTTGCCGATCAGGTTGTCGACCGGGACTTTCACATTGTCGAAGAAAACGGAGTTGATTTCCTGATCGCCCATTGGCGTGTCGTCCAGCGTGTTGATCGGGGTGATGCTGATCCCTGGTGACTTCATGTCGACGAGAATGAAGGAAATGCCGTTCTGCTTCTTTTCCTCCTTCGACGTGCGGACGAGACAGAAGATCCAGTCGGCCCACTGCGCGTGCGTGGTCCACGTCTTGGAGCCGTTGAGGATATAGTGGTCGCCTTCGCGCTTGGCTGACATCTGCAGGCTGGCCAAATCGGACCCTGAGCCTGGTTCGGAGTAACCCTGGCACCACCACACTTCGGAATTGCGGATCGGGGGAAGGAATCTTTTGTTCTGCTCCTCCGTGCCGAACTTCATGATGACGGGCGCACACATCCTTACACCCATGGAACTCATGCGCGGCGCGCCGGCGAGGGCCATCTCCATCTCGTAGATGTACTTTTGCGCCTGGTTCCAGCCAGGACCGCCATGCTCCTCCGGCCAGTTGGTGACCAACCAGCCCTTGTCCGCCAGCTTCTTGTGCCAGGCCTTCTGGTTCTTTTCGTCAAGTGACCCGTTCTTCGTGAGGGCCATGCGCTTCTTGAGATCGTCGGTATAGTTCTCGGCGATCCAGGCGCGGACTTCATCGCGGAACTTCAGTTCCTCGGTCGTGAATTCGAGATCCATGTCAGCTCACCCAATCGTTCAGCTTACTTTGTCCATGCGCGTAACTGCAGGCGCACCATCCAGGAACGGCCCCAGGGCGCGCCCGAGGCGCTTGAAATGCTCGTACCCGCGATGCGCCTCGACGGCTGCGTCATCCTTGTACTGTTCCATGAAGATGTACTTGGTCGAGGAGTCGCGAACCTTGAACAGCTTGTAGAAAAGAACGCCGTCCTCGTTGGCGTTGACGGCCGCCTCCAGTTCGAGCGCTACCTTCTCGAACTCCGCCTGCGAGCCTTCTTTCACCGTCAGTTCCGCCACAGCGCCGATCATCCGCGTCCTCCGATTTTGCGGTGAGAATAAGGGTTACAGCGCGCTTGTCATCTGCCAGCTTGACCCGATTTTACGCAAGGATATCGCATGACCGCTCGGCTGCGGGCCCGCGCAGCGAGACGCTCAAGCGCCACATGGCGCTGGAAATCACCCATAAATGGGGCGCGTTCTTCGCGACGTTCGAGCGCCCGCGTTACGAACTCAATGGTTCAGACGTAGTCTTCAATGGCCAAGAGGCCGTCCGATCCTGTTTCGCGTCCTCGCACGCGCCATTCTCGGACCAGGGCAACTAGAACACCGCCATCGTCCATGCAGACGAGACCGCTCTGGTCGGATTCGCGCTGACGGACACGCATCTTGGACAGCTGAAGCTCGGCCACCAAGTCGTGGAGCCGAGAGGTCGCGTGTTCAGAGTGCGAATGGCGGCATCGTTCGGATTCAGGCCGGGTTCGGACAAGACCGTCTGCGAGCACCCCTCGTTCGACCAGGGGGCAGTGCTCAGGGCGCTGCAGATCGGCTGAACCCTACTCGCTCTCTTCAGCGTAGTTCGCCATGCCGAGCTTTTCGTTCTCCCGAGCGCCCGCAAGGATACCTGGCAGCGCGTGGTTGCCCTCATGGCAGGCATATTCATAGGCAGGCTGCGCCGACTTGTTGAAGACCATCTCAGCGCGCCATGGCTGAAAGAACAGCTTCGGATCGTTGACCGTGAAGTCGTACAGGATTTCGCTGTCGCTGATGCGGGTGAACTTCTCGGTGACCTTTGCATCGGGCGACAGCAGGTAGCTGGCGGCGAAGAAGGTGCGCAGGCTTTCGCCGGGGTGGAAATTGGTCGTCTCAACAACCAGCGTATCGCCTTCCCACTTGCCCTTCGAACGGCCAAGCCACTGGTAGACCTCCGTATTCGCAACGCCGAGCGGGATGATCCGCGCGTCGTGATTCATCTCCACGTTGATGAGCACGTTCTCGGGCGTCTGCACGAACTGGTACGTGTTGTTGTACATAACGTTGATCATCGGCGGGCCGCCGGTGGAGCCGAAGCCGACGAGGCAGCGCTCGGCCATCGGACGCGACTCCGGTCCGTCGAACGTGTTGCGCACGAAGTGCAGGCCGTCGTCAAACGCCTTCTTGCCGGAGGTTGTGTACGGAATCTTTCCGTTTGGCGGATCGATGATCCAGGACGAACGCTTCTCGCCATTGATGGTCGCGTAGTGCAGGCCCGCATCGACATAGGCGTTGTTGTAGCCGCCGACATCCTGTCCCTTCTTAGGCGCACCCGAATTCGGATCGGTCGGCGCATCGGCGCGGATGTTCGCGGCAAGGCGGCCGGCTTCCAGCTTGGCGGCCTGATCAGCCGGGATTACCAGGTCCTTGAACTGGGCGGAACGCTCAAGGCTGGTGAGTGAGGTGTTGGTCCAGAAGCCCTGAAGGTCCGGGCGGCCGTCAGCAGTGCGCGGCGCCGTGTAAGTCGCCTGGGCAAAGGCGGGAGCGGCGGATGCAAGAGCGACGATCGCCAGCCCGGCCAGATGTTTGCGCATGAATCTCTCCCGTGAAAGTTTTTTTCTCTTTCAACTTACCTAGCGATATCATACCTGGCCGCCAAGCGAGCGACGATCACGGCGGGTTGATAGCGGGCCGTGGCCAACCACTTACTCGCCTTTGAACACCGGTTCGCGCTTCTCGAGGATCGCGGCGACGCCTTCCTCGTGGTCCTTGGTGTGGTGCATCAGGCCCTGGGCGGCGGCCGACATTTCCATGATCGTGTCGTAGTTCGCCTGCGTGCCGTTGCGCAGCAGCTGCTTGGCAATCCGCAGGGCCTGCGGCGGCTGTTTCGCGATCGACTCGGCGAGCGCCATTGCCTCGCCCATCAGCTGGTCGCCCGGCACAACTTTCGAGACGAGGCCCCATTCCAGCGCCGTCCGCGCGTCGATGACATTGCCCGTGAACAGCAACTCGCAGGCGCGGCTCATGCCGATCACGCGCGGGAGCAGCCACGCGCCGCCATCGCCCGGGATCAGGCCGATCTTCAGGAAGGTCACGCCATAGCGCGCATTGTCCGACGAGATCCGGATGTCGGCCATGCAGGCTACATCGCAACCCAGCCCGATCGCCGCCCCGTTCACCGCGGCGATCAGTGGAATTTCGAGGTTGTAGAGCGCCTTCACGATCATGTGGACGCCGTTCTTGTAGTTGTCGCGCACCTCAGCCGGGTTGCCCGCGAACGAGCCGATCCGGTCACGCATCGCCTTCACATTGCCGCCGGCGGAGAAGCCCTTGCCAGCACCGGTCAGGATTGCGCAACGGATCGTGTGATCCTTGTTGATCTGCGCACAGGCGTCCCGCACCGCCTCGCCATCGCCCGGCTCTCCAAGAGCGTTCATGGCATCCGGACGGTTGAGCGTCAGGATCGCGATGGTACCTTTTTTCTCGAGCGTGATCATGGTTGCGTTCCTGCCAGCTTGTTGTTTGCGCAGGGCTTAGCGGGCAATTCCCACGCTGTCATCCGTATGGTCAGCCTACGACGTTGCCCTCAATCATCGCTGCGGTCTCGGCGTCCGAATAGCCCAACCCGGTCAGCACCTCCCGCGTGTGTTCGCCCAGCTTCGGCGCAGGGCCCTTGGGGCCGTCATCAACGCCGGCGAAACGGGCCGGCGCGGCAGGTGATGGAAAGCTGCCGAGGCCGTCCTTGCCGGGGGTCTGGACGATGCCGCCGGCTGCATGGACCTGCGGGTCGACGGCCACGTCCGCGAGCGTCTGGGCCGGGGCCCATGCGATTTCCTCGGCAGTGAGTCGGGCGGCCATCTCGTCCTTCGTGAAGCGCGCGAAGGCTTCGTCGAACATGGCGGTGATGGCTGCGGCGTTGTCGCGGCGGGACTTTCCGTCCTGGAAGCGCGGATCGATGTCGATGCCCGGCAGATCGAAGGCGCGAGCCATGCGCGGCAGGTCAGCCTTGCCGGCGCGGGCGACGATGCAGATCCACGCATCGTCCTTCGTCCGGAAAAAGTTGGTGAGCGGGTTGTAGGCTTCGGCGCGCGGCCGCGTGGAGGCAATGCGGCCGAAGAAGAGCTGGATCGCGAGGTCGGTGTGTAGCGTGTAGAGGCCGGTGCGGAGCAGGCTCACATCGACAAGCTGCCCCTTGCCTGTCTTCAGCGCCTGTATAAGAGCCGCGTTGATGGCGGCGACGGCGGCGATGCTGGTGGTGTGGTCGCCCGAGGCGGTGCGGACGGGGAAGAGTTCGGAGCCCTTGGGGGCCGTCAGGCGCGCAAGGCCGGAGCGAGACCAGAAGCTGGCGACGTCGAAACCGGGGGCATTGGCGTCGGGACCTTCGAGGCCGTAACCGGTGAGCGCGCAGTAGACGAGCTTCGGGTTGCGCTTCGAGAGAATGTCGTAGCCCAGCCCGGAGCGCTCGATGCCGCCGGGCCGGACATTTGTAAGGAAAACGTCAGCCGTATCGGCGAGCTTGCGGATGATCTCGCGGCCTTCTTCGGTGCGGGCGTCGACAACGATAGATTTCTTGCCCCGGTTGTCGCTGTCAAAGGCGGGATTGTCGGTCAGGTGGGCGAGCGGCGCGCCTTTGGTCGGGAAATTGGAGCGGACGGGATCGCCGCCCGGAGGTTCGATCTTGATAACTTCCGCGCCCCAGTCCGACAGAATGCCGCCGGCCCCCGGCGCAGCAAAATATGTCGCGTGTTCAATGACTTTGATACCTTTGAGGAGCAGAGCGGCCTCCCGAAACTATGTGCTTCTAGCCCATGTTTCGGGCCAGCTGTAAATATGTGTTAACCCGGCGCAGCAATTGTCATTTTTCACATGAGTTCAAGCCGCCAGCGGGCAAAGGCTCACCGGAATGACAATCGCGACCATGCGGACCGCCCTGACCCAGGACGATATTCGCCGCCTTGTGCGCGGCGACAGCGCAGAAGCACGCGCCAACGCCGCCCACAAGATCTGCCGCAGGATCGACGCAACCGATCTGACGCAGGAAGAACAGGAAAGCGCGCATCAGATCCTTGATATGATGTGTGCGGACGCCGCCGTGCTGGTGCGCCGGGCGCTCGCCGTAACGCTGCGCAACTCACCGAAGCTGCCGCGCGACATAGCGCTGAAGCTGGCGAAGGACATCGACATCATCGCTGTGCCGGTGCTCAAGAGTTCACCGATGATCACGGACGAGGACCTCGTCGAGATCGTGCTGGCGGGCTCCTCCGAAAAGCAGGTCGCCATCGCGCAGCGCGCGGCTCTGGGCGAAGGGCTGACCGAAGTGATCGCACTCCATGGCTCGAAGGAAGCGGTCGAGGCAGCGACGCTGAACGAAGGCGCGGCGTTCTCGGACGATGCCTATGCGGGCGTGCTGAAGCGCTTCGCCAACGACAATGACGTCAAGGCCGCACTGGTTTCGCGGTCGTCGCTGCCGATGCATGTCACCGAGAAGCTGGTGAACATGGTCGCGGGCGAGCTGTTCGACCGGCTGGTCAACACGCACGAGCTTCCGCCACAGCTGGCGATCGAGATCGCCGCCGGCACGCGCGAACGCGCGACGCTCGATCTGGTTGAGCAGGCTGGCCTGTCAACGGACCCTGCCCGGTTCGTGCAGCAGCTACACCTCAACGGGCGACTGACGCCTTCCGTGATCATGCGCGCGCTGTGCCTCGGGCACATGACATTCGTCGAGCATGCGCTGGCTGAACTGGGCGGCGTGCCGCACGCCAAGGCCTGGCTGATGGTCCACGACGCGGGGACACTCGGGCTCAAGACTGTGTTCGAGCGTGCGGGCCTGCCGAGCGGCATGTTCACCGCTTTCCGCCTCGCCATCGACATCTACCACAAGACGGACATGGATGGCGGCCACGGCGACAAGGAACGCTTCCGCCAGCGTATGGTGGAGCGCGTGCTGACGCAGTTCCAGGCCATCCCGCGGGCAGACCTTGAATACCTGCTCGACAAGCTCGATGCGCTCGACAATGCGCGCGAGCGCGGAGTTGTGGCGGCCTAAAGCCCCGCGCCTTCCTCCAGCCCAAGTGCGATGTTGAGGTTCTGTACGGCGGCGCCTGATGCGCCTTTGCCGAGATTGTCGAGCTGGGCCACCAGGCGCGCCTGCTGTGCAGTGTCGTTGCCGAAGACGAATAGCTTCATGTTGTTCGTGTTGTTGAGCGCTTCGGGGTCGAGGGCTTCGACATAGCCGCCGGCGCCGCTGCGGGCCTTCTGGAGGGCGGCGGTTTCCGCTTCGCTGGCGACCGAGACGAACTGTTCGCCCTGATAGAATTCCGACAATGCCTTACGGAGGTCGGCGGGCGTGGGCGCGCCGGGCAGCGACCAGAGCTGCAGCGGAACTTCTACGAGCATGCCCTGCGCGAAGCGGCCGACGGCAGGGGCAAAGATCGGCGCGTGGGCCAAGCCGGAATACTTCGCCATCTCGGGCACATGCTTGTGGGTCAACTGGAAGCCGTAGGCGCGGAAGGCGTCGCTGGTGCTTTCGGGCGGGAGCGCGTGGAATTCTGCGATCAGGCCCTTGCCGCCGCCGGTATAGCCGGAGACAGCATTGACGGTGATCGGCGTCGTAGCCGGCACAAGGCCTGCGCTGACCAGCGGCGCCACCAGGCCGACGAAGCCGGTGGGATAGCAGCCGGGATTGGAAATGCGCTTCGAGCGCTGGATCAGCACGCGGTGGCCGTCGGCCATCTCGGCGAAGCCATAGACCCAATGCGGATCGACGCGATGCGCGGTCGAAGCGTCAATGATGACGGTATGCGCATTGGTGACAAGCTTCACGGCTTCCTTCGCTGAATCATCTGGCAGGCAGAGGATCACGGCGTCGGATTCGTTCATGAGTTCGGCGCGCGCGGCGGGGTCCTTGCGACGCTCGGCATCGATGGAGACGACCTGAAGGTCGCGGCGCTTCTCAAGTCGCTGGCGTATCTGGAGCCCGGTGGTTCCGGCTTCGCCGTCGATGAAGACTTTTGCGGTCACGCTTTATCCCCCGCAGCTATCGCACGCGCGCTTTCACGGATCGCCCTCAGTTCGTCAACAGCAGCCGCAGTCCAGGGTGGAATGCAAATAGACAATGCACGCAGTTTCAGCCGCTCAAGCCGTTCGTCCGCGAACGGACAACGAGTGATCACCTGCAGACCGTAGTCCATATCATGGTCGGTTGCCCCGCCCATTATGCTGTCCAGTTTTTCGACAATTTCCCACGCCGTGATCGGCTTCGATGGAGACAGTTTGTTGATCGGCCACATTGCCAGCCGGACGATGAGACCGATGATCACGATCAGCGGAAACAAGACAATGAATAGCGGCGCCAGAACAGCGTTTCGCGTGCATTTACCCGGCTGCCAAATTGAAATGCTGATCGCCATCGCGAGCCCCAACAGCAAAAGAGCGCTTCGGTTTCCCGAAGCGCCCTCTCGAAACACATATCGAGGCGGACTAGCGCTTCGAGAACTGGAACGAACGGCGGGCTTTGGCCTTGCCGTACTTCTTGCGTTCAACGGCGCGCGGGTCGCGCGTGAGAAGCTTCTGCGGACGCATGGCGGGGCGCAGTTCAGGTTCGAACTCGACGATGGCGCGGGCGATGCCGTGACGGACAGCGCCGGCCTGGCCGGTGAGGCCCGAGCCCTTGACGGTGCAGACGATGTCCAGCTCGGTCTCGCGCTTGGCGGCTTCGAGCGGCTGACGAATCATCAGGCGCAGCACGGGACGCGCGAAGTAGTCGGCGATGTCCTTGCCGTTGACGGTGATCTTGCCGGTGCCACGCTTCACCCACACACGGGCGGTTGCGGTCTTGCGGCGGCCCGTTCCGTAGGAGCGGCCGAGCTTGTCGATCTTGGCGGCGACCGGCGCTTTCGGCGCAGCGGCCTTGACATTGAGGTCCTTGATCGAGCTCAGGGATTCGACGGCTTCGGCCATGATCAGGCGACCTTCACGTTCTTGGAGTTCTTCGATTTGAAATCGACGACTTCAGGGTTCTGGGCGGCGTGCGGATGCTCAGCGCCGGCATAGACGCGCAGTTTCGAGAACTGCTTGCGGGCTAGCGGGCTCTCGCCCGGCATCATGCGCTTCACTGCCAGCTCGACCACGCGCTCGGGGAATTTACCGGCGAGGATTTTTTGCGGCGTCGTCGTCTTGATGCCGCCCGGGTGGCCGGTGTGGCGGTGATAGACTTTGCGCACCATCTTGCGGCCTGTCATCGCGACCTTTCCAGCGTTGATGACCACGATGTGGTCGCCAAGGTCGACGTGCGGCGTGTAGTCCGCGCGGTGCTTCCCGCGCAGGCGCAGGGCGATATAGGAGGCAAGGCGGCCCACAACGACGCCTTCGGCGTCGATGACCACCCACTTGTTCACGGCATCAGCCGGTTTAACGGAAACGGTTGTCATGCTCCGGCGCGGAGCCTTTCTCGGTCTGGGTTAGGTCTGAATTTCGAACGCGTGCAGCTACAGTCGACCCCCGCCCTTGTCAACAGCGTTGGGGAATGGCCGGTCTGGTTCGCGCTGGGCCATCGGAAACGGCCTCGGCGATGGTAAACGGGCGGTGGGCCTGATTGCTTGGATCCATAGGCGTCATGCCCCTTATTTCAGCTGTTTCAGCGATCCGGGGGCACTCGGCCCGCCGAATAGGGCGAACACTCTGCTCTGTATGGCTCCGGTTTCAATCTGCCCCGCCGCCACCGCCATCGCCTCCCCCGCCATCTCCTCCGCCGTCGTTACTGCCATCCTTGCTGTCGGAGCGGCTGTCGTTCGAATCTGGGTCGGATTTGCTCTTCATGCCGGGAAAGGGGCCAGTGGCATCTGTGGGGACGGGGACAATTGACCCGTCTGTAAGGTCCTTCCCCTTCCGAACCCGCTTCGGCGCTCCGAACTGCGAGCTTAGCAGAAAGAAGGGCGCGACCGCGAGGCCGATGATCAGAAGTATCAGTCCGGTGCCCAGTATATCGCTCATGGCGCGCTGTTTAGCACGCCCGCGACCCGCCGCTAGCGCGAGGACAATCGACGAGACGGAAACGGCCCTCTAACGTCAACGGACCAGGCCCGCCGGAGGACAAGCTGATGAATCGTCGATCGTTCATGATGGCGGGTGCGGCATCGGCGCTCGCGCCCCATTTCCTGTCCGCGAATGCAGAATTGGCGGCGGCGGACTATCGGGCGCTGGGAACGATCCGTGATCTGGGACTGGCGGAGGACACCTCCGAGGTCATGAAGACGGCCAGCTACATGATGGACGTGCTGGGGCCGCGCCTGTCGGGTTCGCCCGGCATCCAGAAGTCGGGCGAGTGGGTGGTCGAGAAGCTGAAAGGCTGGGGGCTGACAGGGGCGGCCCTGGAGCCGTGGCCGACGGACCCGACGGGCACGAACAACGGTTTCCCGCGCGGCTGGTCGAACGAGAAATTCTATCTCCACGCCACGACGCCCAATGCCTTCCCGATCAGTGGCATGTCCATCGGCTGGACGCCGGGCACGAATGGTCTGGTGAGCGGCGAATGCGTGATGGTCACGGAGACCGACGAGGCCGAGCTTCGCCGCAAGTATTTGGGCAAGCTGCGCGGCAAATGGGTGATGGGCCAGGCGCCGATCAACATGCGCGCCCAGTGGGACCCGGTGGCCAAGCGCCTGACACATAGCGAACTGGACGCTCTCGAGAACCCTGCACGGCCGCCTGAGAATGGCTCGCCGCCCGGACCGACCGGGCCCAACCCCAATGCGCCGCAATCCTACAACCGCAACCTGTTCTTCTTTGAGGAAGGCGCGCTGGGCGTGTTCTCGACCAACAAGGGACATGGCGTCATCAACGTGCTTGGCGGCGGACGCATGGACGATCCGGCAAGGCAGCTGCCGCGCATCGCCATCGAGGCGGAGCACTACGGACGCATCGCGCGCTCGGTGATGCTGGGCCAGCCGGTCGTAGTCGAGGCCGATATCCGCAACGCCTGGTACGATACTCCTGACATGTTCAACGTGGTGGGCGAAATCCGTGGAACAGAGTTCCCGGAGGAAGTGGTGATGCTCGGCGCCCACTTCGATTCCTTCCACGCGTCGACCGGCGCAACGGACAATGGCGGGGCGTGCTCATCGATCATGGAAGCGATGCGGCTGCTCAAGGTGACCGGCGCGCCACTCAAACGCACCGTCCGGATCGGGCTTTGGAATGGTGAGGAACAGGGGCTGATCGGATCCCGGCTTTACGTGGCGCAGCATTTCGGCGGACTTCGTGGCGTGCCGACGGCGTCCAATGCGCGCGGCGAGATCGCCCCCGTGAAGCGGGCGCATAGCCGCTTCCAGGCCTATTTCAACATCGACAATGGCGCCGGCGCCATCCGCGGCATCCATAGCCAGGGCAACCGGGCGGTCGTGCCGATCTTCCGGCAGTGGCTGGAGCCACTTCGCGATATCGGCGCGACCCACGTCTCGCAGCTGACCCGGGGCGGCACGGACCACCTGTCATTCGACGGCGCTGGCCTCCCCGGCTTCCAGTTCATTCAGGACTCGCTGGAGTACGAGCCCAAGACTCACCACACGAATATGGACTTCTTCGAGGCTCTGCAGCCTGAGGACATGCGGCGCAACTCCGTGATTCTGGCCAGTTTTGCGATGATGGCGGCCAACCACTCCGGCTTCTTGCCTCGCAAGCCGCGGTCGGCGGCGAGGTAGATTTCTCCGTAAAACCCGCTGCGACGCCTTGGCCGACGAGCTTGATGATAAGGGCGATTGACAATCATTCGCACGTTGGTGCAAATCATTCGCATGATCATCTGCGTGTGTCGGGCCCTTAACACCGAGAAAGTGAACGACGCGATTGCGGCGGGCGCCCGGTCGCCCGCTCAGGTGCACCGTCACCACGACACGACAATCAATTGCGGAAAATGCTCCGAGACATTGTGCGGGATGATCCGCGAACAGTCATGCACGGATGCACCCCGGCAGCTGGTACACGCGGAGTAGCTTGAGAACGCTTCGTCCTCGCATTCTCAGAAATATCCAATAAAAACAACTTGCGGAGCGCCGAGAGTCGGCGTCTTTGGGGCGCGTAGTGCGTATTGCCTAACGCAGCCGCCTCTCCCCTTGTGCGGCCATAGTTCAAAGGAACCAGCGCCATGAAGGGCGACGCGAAAGTCATCGAATTCCTTAACCTGGCACTCAAAAACGAGCTGACGGCCATCAACCAGTATTTTCTGCACTCGCGAATGCTCCGCGACTGGGGCGTATCGGAACTGGCCAAGAAGGAACACGACGAGTCGATCGAGGAGATGCATCACGCTGACTGGCTGATCGAGCGCATCCTTTTCCTCGAAGGGCTCCCTAACCTGCAGGACCTCGGTAAGCTCTTCATCGGCGAGAACGTCAAAGAGATTCTCGAGTGCGACATGAAGACGGAGCAGATCGCCATCCCCGTCCTCCGCGACGCCATCGAGCATTGCGAGAAGGTGCGCGACTACGGCTCACGCGACCTGTTCTACAAGATCCTCCATAATGAGGAGGAGCACGTCGACTTCATCGAGACGCAGTTCGACCTAATCAACCAGATGGGCATCCAGAACTACATCCAGCTGCAGTCGAAGCCGAACGCGAGCCAGGCGCTGGAATAGTTTCTTTCCGCAACGACACACTTGCGGAAACCGGCAGTTACCCCAAGCTGAGCTTCAGGCCTGCGCAACCACAGGGAACCGCGCCGATGCTCACGCTCGAACAGCTTCAGGCGAAAGTTGCTTCGCAGAAAACGGCCCTGCCCGCGCTCTATGGCGATGTCGACTTCAGCATCAAGCCGGAGCGTTTTTCAGATGAGCCGGTGATCGAGGGTCAGCCGAAAGGCAAGCTCGACCATATGCGCGCGGACGTGCTGGCCGACGCGACCAAGGTGGAGCGCATGCGCGCCTACACCATGCTGGGCGACACGGTGGCGGATGCATATGCGGCGCTGATGCCGACCTATGGATTTCGCGGCCTGACATCGATGCTGACGCAGGCATGCGATCACGGGATCGAGTCCGTTCCGGAAGCGCCGCCCGAACTCGTCAACTTCATCCGCGCGATGGAGGCGACGCCCGACTGGGTCGACATGAAGCTGGTCGAGGAAGGCGCGCGGCAATCGCGCGAGGACGCCGCCAATTACTCGCCCTTCGTTATCCGCGGCGCGTTCATCGCGACCTTCATGAACAAGTACTCCGCCCTTCCCATGGCGCTCACCGGCACGCTGTCGCATGACACGGCCGCGCGGCGCGTGAAGGATACAGCGAGCTTCTTCATCACATCCACCCTGCCCGGTGCGCTTGAGCGCTTCGGTCCCGGCTTCAAGTCGGCGGCGATGGTGCGGCTGATGCATTCGATGGTGCGGTTCAATGCTCTGAAGCGCTCAAACACGTGGGACGTGAAGACGTTCGGCATTCCGATCCCGCAGGTGGACCAGATGCCGGCCGGGTTGATCGGGACATTCCTGCTGGCGTTCAAGATCACCGGCCAGGGACGCTTCGAATACACCGAGGTCGAGCGCGCGCGCGTGGAGCTGTCTCGCTACCGCTGTTTCCTTCTCGGCCTACCTGAAGAGCTGGCGCCGGCGACACCGCGCGAAATGGTCGACATGATGGTTCGTTACGACCAGACGCTGCGCAAAGGCTTCGACGACGCCACGTGCGGAGAGCTGACGCGCGCGACGCTGGCGGCCTATCTTCCCCCGGACCAGTCGCTTGGCAGCCGGATCTTCGACAGGATCGAGCGGCGCTTCTCGAAGATATTCTTCCTGCAGGCCTTCCTCAACGGCGACACGGCGAAGGCCAAGGAAATGGGCGTGAAGATCACCGCCGCTGACTGGGCGACTTTTGTCGCGTGCGGCGCCTTCATCGGCGTGCGCAAGGGACTTTACGGGATTGCCTGCCGGCTGCCGGGCGTCGAAAAAATGGCCGACCGGATGCTGGTGCGGAAGCTGGAGCGCATGCTGGCGAGCTACGGGCACGCGGCGCATACGACGGATGCGGCAGCGTACCGCCCAGCCGTGGCGAGGCAGGCGGCGGAGTAGCTCGGCTCACCGGCGAGGCGACGCCTTGCCCAACCCCCTCAGAAAGTCAGTATACATCCCATGCGCCCTGGCCGTGAGTTCGGGGCTGTACTTCACGCGCCAGTCTTGCGCCTCGATTTCGTCGAAGGCGTGAGTGGCGCCATCGAACACTTCGACATTGATCGGGAGACGGGGCGTCTTCATCGCTGACAACGTCCGCGCGACGTAGCGCCCGCCGACGACGGAGTCTCCCGTGCCGACAATCGCCTGGACAGGCGCATCGAAGCGCAGGCCGCGGCTGGGCGCGAGCGCGCCAAAGCCTTGCCACGGGTAGAGGATGAAGGCGCCGACGAGACCTTCGAGCGGTTCGTCGCGGAGGCCGGAGAGGCGCGTGACTTTCTCCGCTTCGGCGCCGGGCTGCAGCGCCATGGCGTCGAGCACAGTCCATCCGCCATGGCTCCAGCCAGCGGCGGCGATGCGGCTGGGGTCGGCCCATCCTTGCGTGCGCGTCCATTCAAGCATCGCGTAGAGGTCGCCGGCGCGCTCGCGGCCCCAGAGCTGCAGGCCGGTGCAGACGGTGGCGTAGGCTTCGAAACTGTCGATGCGGCGGTGGCCATAGCTGTCGACGACGAGCACGGCCCAGCCGGTGGCGCGCGCGGTCTCGGCCCAGCGCGCCTGCAGGTTCTTCATGCCGCCGCAGCCGTGAAACTGCAGCACGACGGGGAACGGTCCCTCGCCCTCCGGCATGTAGAGTTCGGAGCCAACGAGCAGCGCATCGATGCGTTGCTGCACGGTCTCCCTTGCGAAGGCTTGCGGTGCAAGCGCCATCAGCATTCCTGCCAGCGCGACCAGTATCGCGACGACTCTGAAACTAGGTGCGCGGCGGGCAACCACCAAGCCCCGTTCTGCTGCATCATGACCCATGACGCCGCCGCAACTCGGCGAGCAGCGCCTGGTCGAAGTCACGCGATGGCAGGTCGTTCCAGCTGGCGATCTCGGCTTTCAGCAGCGCGCTCTGCTTAGCAGACTCGAATGCCTCGCCGGGGATCAGATTGAGTTCGTAGAGGCGCTGGGGCGAATAGCCGGTGAGCACCCAAGAATAGTGCCAGCCTAGCCCTGCAACTTTAGCAAGCTCGTTTGTGCAGTTCGAGGTGATCGTGTTGT
>CAIMMO010000017.1 GCA_903842595.1 uncultured Alphaproteobacteria bacterium | reverse complement strand
GCGCGCATGGCCCGCTCCATGACCTCGCTCTGCTCGAAGGGGACCGTCTGATCCTCGTCGCCATGAATGATGAGAAGCGGGACGCGGATACGATCGATGTTCCGGGCGGCCGAATAGCGTTCAAGCATCGCCCCGTCCCGGTCCGGATCGCCGATGGCCGTGGTCCAGTATTTATAGGCTATGCCCTGGCTTCCCGAGCCGCCGCCCGACAGGACCTCGCCATCATCCCCGACCCTTACCCAGCGCAGCATCGCCGTCAGATCGGATATGCCGGCGCCCGCCATTGCGCATTTGAAGAGGTCGGCATTCTCGAATGTGGCTACGAAAGATGCATAGCCGCCATATGACCAGCCAGCGATGCAGACGCGCGCTGGGTCAGCCAGCCCCGTATCGATGAGATGCCGCGTCCCGTCCACGACGTCGGCCTGCATCCGCTGACCCCATTGCCTGTGCCCGGCTTCGACAAAGGCCCGGCCAAATCCGC
Source organism: uncultured Alphaproteobacteria bacterium (assembly GCA_903842595.1). Classification (GTDB taxonomy): domain Bacteria; phylum Pseudomonadota; class Alphaproteobacteria; order Caulobacterales; family Hyphomonadaceae; genus UBA7672. The sequence goes on along the minus strand of CAIMMO010000017.1, from coordinate 16,248 downwards.
CCCCGCCGCGGAAGTTTGGTTGCAGCACGGCATAGCCATGGCTTGCAAAAACGATGGCGAAGGGATCGAAACCCCAGGTGTCGCGCCCCTCCGGACCGCCATGCGGTACGACGATCAGGGGCAGGTTCTTCGCATCCTTCACGCCGGGCGGGAGCCACAGATAGCCCCAGAGATCCTTCCCGTCGCTGGCCTTGTAATTGACAACCGACTTCGTTGGCAGGCGCGCCGCCTCCACGCCCGGCCGCGCTGAAATCAGACGGCTTAGCTGACGAGTTGCGGTGTTGTATAAATGATAGGTTCCAAGGTCCTGAGGTCCGGTTGTCTCGACCACCCAGAGGGCGCCGTCCTCGCCCGCACGATCGATGAGGCGCACATTGCTGTCTTTCCCGATCGCATCGACAAGACCCAGCCAGTATTTTGCGAACTCATCGTCTTTCGGCTCGCAGGTCCAGCGATAGCCCCACCAGCAGGCGCCCAGTATCGTATTGGTCTTGCGATTCAGAATGGCGTTGCTGACGTCGAAGTCCGGGTTCGTGTGGACCGTCTCGATATACTCGCCCGTGCTGGTATCGAAGACATACAGCCCGCTTGTGTCTTCAGATTCGCGACGAGCCAGAACGAAAACCTGGCCCGGTTCAAGGGCGGGTCCCACGCCCTGGAAGGTCGGTCCGGAGTTAGCGCCCGAGGCGCCGATGAAGCGAACGACTTCAACCCATTCCGTCTGGCCTGGTCCGCGCCGGAACCAGGCAAAGCCCCGCCCGCCGCTGATGACGTCCTGCCGCAGGACCGGACGACCCGTACGGTCGACGATCCAGCTGGCTGTTGTGCGGGATCCTTCTTCAACGACGACAGATGCTCCCGTTGAGACATTCACACGCCACAACTGAAAGCGGCCCGCCAGAAGAAGGATGTGGTCCGGATCCTCCGGAAGACTGCTGATGATACGCGGGCTGAACCAGCGCGGCAGGTTCTGGTCACGGGGGTCAAAGAGTGTCAGCTGGCCCGACCCGTCGACGCCTGAGGACATCACGTGGGAAATCCTGATGAAGGCATCGTCCAGGCGGCGGGTCCGCTGCGCCGACCCCCGCTGCTGCGTCACCGGCACGCGGTAGCTGTAGCCAAACACGATGCGGGCGTCGGATTTGAAACTGACAAAATCGATCTGCATCGAGTCGCCCTGGGCGCTCTGTATCGGCGTCACCTTGCGCGTATCGCGATCGAGGACGGCGAGGACGTCGCCAACCGCCTCCCTTCTGATGAAGGCGATGAAGCGACCGCTGGGCGATATGCTTACCCCGCGCACCGTGTCGTAGCCGACGAAGGTTGAAACCGGCAGGGGCTCGGCGTGGGCGCCAGCGACCGACAGAGGGAGCGCCGCCATCAGGGCGGCGATCAAAAGAGCATACACGCGTTTCATAAACCCATCCCCTGGGGCGTATCGCAGGCTGATCTCGTGTTGGGAGCCTGATCGCGACCCTTGCCCGATGCCGACTGAACGAGTTGCAACAAATACAGACGCGGGCTTGCTGAACAACCCTGAGGCGTCAACTTTATGCCGCAGGCCGGCGGCCGCCTGACTAGAGACCATAGCGCGCCTTTGTGTTGGCCGGGACGGCGGTGGCGTCCTGGAACCAGCCGGTAATCGAATAGCGTCCCAGCGGAGCAAAGGGCGGCACATAGCTGACGGCGTGGTTCTGCGGAACCGTGAAGATCATCATGGCGTTAAAGCGGGGCAGGAAGCCCTCCTCAATATTGTTGTCGGCATCCAGAAACTGCAGGAGCCCGCCATAATCAGGCCGCCAGTTCTTCGCAAAACTCATCACGTAAGCGACTAGCCGGCCCTTGCGGGGATCATAGTCATTATGCAGCGTCAGGAAATCGCCCGGTGCATAGAGCGTCGCCTGCGCGTCAGCCCGCACGATCTGCCTGAGGCCGGTGATCGCGCGTATCCGGTCAAGCATCGGCTGTGAGTTGAGAAGCTCAAACGCGGCATGCAGCATCAGATGGGGGTCTTTGCGCTGCAGATACGCATCGACCATCGGATAGCAGCGATAGCGATACCGGAAGGCCTGGCCTGCCTGACGCTCGATGCGTTCATGAAGGGCGACAACATCTCCCGCCGCCAGGCTTGCCAGTCGCGCAGGGTCGATCTGCTGTGGACCTGTCACATCGTGATACGCAAGCCCCCATGGCGTCTCCGAGGCCAGACAGGCGTGCAGGCGCTCGGCGTCTGCGGGCGCCAGGAGGTTGCCGATCACGACCCGCCCGCGTGTCGCAAAGCTGCCGCTGAGCCCGGCAATGTCCAGACCGGGATTTATGTCCATCGGGGCTCTCTTCTGCCGAGGGCGATGTTCCGGAAGGGCTGCGCCGCCCGCTCAGTTCCCGCCGCTCAGCCGCACGCGGATGCCCTTGCCGCCGCGGGGGGAGCTCATCAGGAAGCTGCCGAACGAGGCGCTGTTGATGGAGACCTCATCGCCCGCCCGAACATTGCGCACAGCCTCGGCCTTGACCTGTGTCCACACCTGGCCATTGCTCATGTAGAAACTTGAACGGCCGCTGCTGTTCGACGCGATCCTCTCGATGGTCGCTGTTACGCGATAAGGCTCAGCATCCTGGATGTTCCCACGCATCGGAGGCGCGACGACGCTCGCCCGCCTATCCCCGGCCGTGGCCGCTGACCCCTCAACCGACCGCGGCGTAATCGCCACTGCTCCCTCGGCCGTCCGCCGGGCGCTCAGGCTTGCAGCCGCCGCATCATAACAGGCCAGCCTCTGTGCTTCCGCAGGGGTGGCTGGGCACGTATTGATCCTTTCAAGCGCCGCCTGCGCCGCATCCCTCTCCTGCGCTCCGGACGGGCCGGACGAGGCGGCTGCGATGACGGCCGCCATGATGATGATGAAAGGTCGCATCGCCGGGTCTCCGAGTCTGTCCAGATTAAGCCTGTCTCGATCAAGCATGGCTGCTAAGCTCGGTTGCGCAGGGCTGAGACAAGCCGCAGTGCAACGCTCTGGCAGTCTGCCATTCCCATGCGCCCGTTCGCAACAGGCCCGGTCCGTGCGAATGCCACTGCCGCAACCATGCCGGTCCTTGCGATAGCCTGAGGGGCCACGTGGCCGAGGGCGCCCCTTGGGTCGGCTCGGGTCGGTCCGGGCGCCGGGGCCCTGCCCGCCGGCCCGCTCAGGGAGCGACCGGAGGCTCGGATGGTGCTGGCGGATCATCACACATGCGCGATGGACGCTCGCGAGGGCAGAGTCGTCACCCCCTCAGCGACCCTCAGCAGAGCAGTGCGGTCAACAAAGCTGCCCTCAGGTCCACGTATGGTGAGCCTGACAATGACCCTGCGGCTGTGCGCGCGCGCCGGCCTTGCAGCTCAGTCGGCGCTGATCCGATTAACCTAAACGACGACAAATAATCAGCGTTTTCGTTGCGTCAGGGTTCATCGGCCGGATGAATTCTTGCGATTCCAGAGCGGCTCTCTCAGCCGGCGCGAGCGGGCCGAAGAGGGGCCGTTGCGACCCGCACCAAGCCCGCTGGCTCGACGGAGTGTTACCGAAAAGCCAAAAAGCAACAAAATTGTGTCCGGGCGGATTGCGAATGTGGCGGCACTGCGTCTAACAACTGCAATTAACGAGCTACTTTCGGGGCCCCCCAGTTTCAGGTTCGTCGTCTGGAGGCCGTTTGCCGCCGCCAGGCCACCGGTGACGTCGCAATAAAGCTCTTATGAACATCCTTTGGGAGTATTGAATGTTTTCGAACAAGTCGCGCTTTGGGGGATCCGCAAAGGATTTCGGTTCGGCCGTCTCCAGGTCTGCCCTGGTGCTTGGCGCATCCCTCTCGCTGATCGGTTTCTCGTCGCCGGCTCTGGCCCAGGCGGCCGCCCCTCAGGAAGCTGATCAGGCCGAGGAGGAAACCGACGATACGGTTATCATTACCGGATCGCGTATCCGCCAGCGCGACTTCGAAACGGCCAGCCCGATCGCCACGGTCGGCGCCGAAGAGATCGCCCTCACCGGCACGCTCAACGTCGAAGAGCTTCTCAACAGCCTCCCGCAGGTCGTTCCGGGCCTGACGGTCACGTCCAACAACCCATCGCTCAATGGTTTTGCGACCGCCGACCTCCGCGGCCTTGGACCGGGCCGTACGCTCGTGCTGGTCAACGGCCGCCGCGCCAACCCGTCAGATCGTTCTGGCGCTGTCGACTTGAACACCATCCCGGCCGCTCTGATCGAGCGCGTTGAGGTCATCACCGGCGGCGCTTCGGCCGTGTACGGCGCTGATGCCGTCGCTGGCGCGATCAACTTCATCATGAAGGATGACTTTGAAGGTCTTGAAGCCAACCTTTCTTACGGTTCGACCTTTGACGATCTGGCGCCTGAGTTCTCGGCTGACGTGACGATCGGGACGCCCTTCGACGACGGCCGGGGGAATATTACAGCCTTCGCCGGCTATTACTCGCGCGCGTCTGTCCCGGCGACTGAAAGGTCCTGGACGAATGCCCGCGGCGTTGCTCTGACCCCTGACAGCAATGTGGTACTTATAAATCCGGGCCAGCTGCCGCCAGCCGGCTCGCAGGTCTTTGCCTCCGGCGGGTCCGCCACCTCTCCGTGGTCCAGCGTCACGGGAGGGTTCTCCGTCGGCAATATCGCAGCAGTCACGGGCCTTACCTTGGATGGCAACTGCGACGCGCGCGATGGCGTACAGTCGACAGGCGGCACAATCCGCTTCAACAGCGCTGGTGGTATTGAGCCCTACCAGAACTGCGCGTATGACCCAACCGGGAACGGCCCGGCCGCGGTTAGCAGCGGTGATCGGTACGACTTTGCCCCTGACAACTTTCTGGTCCTCGAGAACGAGCGTCTCAATACGGCCCTTTACGTTGATTACGACCTCAACGAGTCCGTAAACACGTTCCTTGAAATGACCTTCACCAATTCGCGCTCGAAGCAGCAGCTGGCAGCGACGCCCGTGACGGGCCTGACCGTGAGGGTCGACCTTGATCCGGCCGCGGGCACCGTGGCGGTTAACCCCTATGTTGCTGCCAACAGCCAGCTTCTGCAGCTTCTGAACCTGCAGTATGCCAACAACCTGGACAACAGGACGTTGACCATGAACACCCGGCCTAACCAGGGTGGGTTCCGTGTCGGAACTGCAGAGACCAATGCTATTGCCCTTACCGGCGGTTTCCGTGGGTCAATAGAGCCGCTAAATATGGACTGGGAAGTGTTCAGCTCGTATGCGCGCAACTCGACCAACATCAAGGCGGACAACAATGTCGGCAAGACGGCCATCACACAGCTGATCAACGCCTGCGGCGTAACCTCAAACGCTCTTCAGGCGGCGCCAATTACGACTCTGCCGAACTGTCCGTTCCCGAACAACCGGCTGTCCCCGTTCACGGCCACGGGCAATACGAACAACCCGCTTGGGCTCAACTCGATGAACGCAGCTCAGCTGGCCTTCATCAATGTCGACACAACTGACGTCATCACTTACGAGCGCAGCGTCATCGGCGGGTTCGTGTCCGGCGAGCTCGGCGACTTCTGGGGAGCTGGTTCGATCGGCTACGCCGCCGGCGGTGAATACCGCGAGGAAGAGCTGGATTCCCGCGCTGACCCGTTCAAGGCGGCAGGCGACATCTTCGGCTTCAACGCCCAGGAATCCATCCAGGGCAGCTATGACGTTAGGGAAGCTTTCGCCGAATTGTCGGTTCCGATACTGAGCAATCTGCCCTTCGTCGATTATCTGGGCTTCGAGGGCGGCTATCGCTTCTCCGAGTATTCGACGGGCGCAGGAACAACAGACACCTACAAGGGCGGTTTCGAATACCGTCCGGTCGAGTGGCTCAACTTCCGCGCCATCTACAACCGTGCGGTCCGCGCTCCGACGGCTTTCGAACTGTTCCAGGGCGGCGACCAGAACTTCCCGTCCTATGCAGACCCCTGCAACCAGACTGCGGTCAACGCCCTAGCGGGCGCGGCCCAGACCGCACGTATCGCGGCTTGCACAGCCTGGTTCTCTGCAGGCGGCGCGAACTACTCCGGCTTGAGCCCGTTCTCTCAGGTCAACACTCAGGTCCAGTCCTTCCAGCTTGGTACGCCAGGCCTGCAGCCTGAAATCGTCGACACCTATACCTATGGCGTCGTCTTCAACCCTGAGTGGTGGCCTGTCGGTCGGATCGGTGTCTCAATCGACTCCTTCCTCCTCGACTTGCAGGATGGCATATCGCTCCGCGGCATCGGCAACATCATCAACGCCTGCACGGCTTCGGCTGGCACTGGAACAGACTGCTTGCTCACGCCCCGCCGCTCCGACGGTAACATCGACTTCGTCAACCAGACGCGCTCGAACGTTCCCGGACACAGCGAGATCAAGGGTATCGACTACAATGTCCGCTGGAGCTACGACTTGGCCGATATCGGCCTCGCCGGGGATTTTGGGATCGCTTCGCTCGTAACTTGGATTGATACGAACGAATTCGGCTCGATCGGTACCCATTCCGGCGGCATCGGTGGTGGCGAGCCTGAGTACAGGGCTGTGACCTCCTTCAGCTACAACCATGACAAGCTGTCTGCCCTTCTCCGCTGGTCCTGGACCGATGAGCTGTTGCAGCCCAACGCCCAAGCTTACGTACCTGCGTATAATCTCTGGAGCATCGGCGGCCGGTATGATCTGGCGGATAACTTCTCGATCTCCGCCAACATCGACAATCTCTTTGATGAACAGCCGCCCGTGTTCCCCGAAGCCAACTTCTTCGGTCAGTACAACACCGACGGCTCGACCTATGACCAGCTGGGTCGTTCCTTCCGGATCGGTCTGACTTTCAGGAACTAATCGACCTTGAAAGAGGCGAGGGGAGACGGCTGCTGTCACAGGCAGCCGTCTCTTTTTTTACGGCGTGAGGCTTGAACATGGGATCAGCGCCTCCGTCAGCGGCTCAGCGTCTGGCTTCTGCGTTAAGGCTCCTGCAGGCTGGACAGCCGCAGCAGGCTGACGCGCTCCTTGGGCCCCTGATGCCTGCGATGGGCGGCGATCCCGATTACCTCAACATCGCCGCGGCGGTCGCGCTGCAGCTGAAACGCGCGGAACAGGCGATCGATCTGTGGCGACGCTCGCTGGCGGCACGTCCCGGTCAGCTGCGCACCGCCATCAGCCTCGGGCATGCGCTGCGCGCGAAGGGTGATGTTCACTCGGCGCGGGGCGTCTTTGAAGCGGCGCTCGCCACCGCACCTCAGGACGCCGACGCCCTGTTCGGACTGGGTCTCGTTACGCAGGCCATTGGCGATTTTCCCGCCGCCCTTTCGGCCTTCGAGCGGGCGGCGGCCGCCTCGGGGCGTCATGCCGGCGTGCGCGAGGCGCTTGGCGCCCTGCTGACGCAACTGGGCCGGCCGCAGGATGGTCTTGCCCAGCTTGACGCCGCTCTGCGCCTCAATCCCGCAAGTACGACGCTGCCACATAATCGCGGCGTCGCGTTCGAAGCCCTTAGGCGCGACCGGGAGGCAGGCGAGGCTTTCACCGAGGCTGTCAGACGTCTCCCGCGGCAGCCGGCCTCCTGGTTTGGCCTGGCGAACGTCTGGCGGCGCGCCGGCGACATGGCCGGGGCCGTCAGCGCCTATCGGCAGGCCGTCGCGATCGCCCCGTCCTTTCTGGAAGCGCACGAGGCCCTGAATGAAACCTTATGGCAGACCGGACATGAGGGCTATCTGTCCTCCTATGTCGCCGCCCTCAGGCAGGCGCCGCAGGATGCCGCCCTCAGGGGCGCGTATGCGCGCCAGCTGAGCCGGATCCGGAACTATGATGAGGCCGGGCAGGAGATTGCAGAGGCTCTGCGCCTTGCGCCGGATGAGCCCTCTCTGATGGACGTTCTGGGCCAGTGCCTGATCGGTCAGAAACGGCCCGGCGAGGCTGCAGAGGCCTTCGCCGCCGCGTTCCGGCGTGCGCCGGAGGATGCGCGACTGAGCGGGCGGCTGGCCGAGGCTTACATGCTCTCTGGCGAGCCCTCAAAGGCGCGCGATATTCTGGCCGGAGCGCTGGCCTCAGCGCCGCATGATCAGGAAAATCTCGCCCTCATGAGCGTGGTGCTGCGCCTTCTGGGGGATGAGACCGCCTGCCGGTACATGTGCGATTATGAGCAGCTTGTGCAGGCGCTCGATGTCGAGCCGCCGGAGGGCTATGCCAGCATGAGCGCCTTCCACGACGAGCTAGCGCCTTACCTGGTCGCTCAGCACCTCACCCAGCGCCATCCGACGGATCAGACCCTGCGCGGAGGAACCCAGACCCTCGGCGCGCTGTTTGATGATCCACATCCCCTGATCCAGCGACTGCGCGAGCAGTTGGAGAAGGCCGTGGCCCGCTACATCGCGCAGCTGCCGCAGGACAGCCGCCATCCTTTCCTCAGTCGCGCAGGCGCTGCGTTCGATTTCTCCGGCTCCTGGTCCGTCCGGCTGGGAAAGGGCGGGTTTCATACCAACCACATTCATCCGCGCGGCTGGATCAGTTCTGCTTACTATGTGCGGCTTCCGAAGGATGTGGCGGCCAGTCCTGACCGTCAGGGGTGGTTCAAGCTGGGCGAAACAAACCCCGACACCTGCCCGGCGCTGCCTGCAGAAGAATGGATCATGCCTTCCGAAGGGCGGCTCATCCTGTTTCCCTCCTATTTCTGGCATGGCACCCACCCGTTCGCACAGGGTGAGGAAAGACTGACCGTCGCATTTGACGTTCTGCCGCGATGAGGCAGCTCATGGCCCGGAGCTGGTGACGCTAGTCTCCGAGCGCATAAAGCGCTGTGGCGCGACGATCTCGATCAGAGCTGAGTGTCGCGGCATGGATGTAAACAGGGCGCCGGAAAGCGGCTCAAACGCATTCTCGATGACGATCCACGCGCATCAGTCCGCGCCGAGCAGTCTGGCTTGCAAGAGGTCAAGCTTGCCGCCGCCGTACATTTGTCGCTTGACCATCTTGAGCCTGGTTCCGCCGACCCAACCGGCCGTTGCAAGACTTCGATGAAGGGGGTTGCGATGGGCATTCGGAAGCGACGGCCGGATCGCTGCGGAAGGCCGCCGTTGCGGTCACCCGGTCGCCCCCCTACCGTGCCCCCCTCCCGTGGCAGGGCGAAGCGAGGGGCAGCTATCGAGGCATGCATATCGCAACCTGTGGGAACCAGATGGTTCCGGGAGGCCGGCGGGCCGACAGAATGTTCCGCGCGAGGCGGAGACTAAGTTGAGCCCCCGGTCGCGAATGCGCAAGAGTTCTCCTCTTTGGCCCCCAAAAATCTCGGAAAACCAACATCAAATCAGGAGAATAAAACGATTTTGCCCCGTCGCCTGAAGATGATGCAAAAATGCTGCACTTTGATGAACCTTTTCAGAAAATCTTCCGGACTCGGCCGCCATGGATTGACGCCTCCCGGCGCACGGCTCGATTGTGAGTATCGCCCGATCCGCACGGAAAGACGGCATTAATTCCGCGCGCATAGGAGTGGCCAAAGCATGTTCTGCTTGGGCGTGTTCAAGTTTAAAATGGGGTCATTATCGTGAAAATTTCTGCGAAGGCGCTCTTGCTGCGCTCTACGCTTCTTGCGGCGCTTTCGGTCGGGCCTGGCTTGATGTCCAGCGCCATGGCGCAGGATACGGTCAGTTCCGCTCAGCCGGCGTCAGACGAAGGTCGTGATGTCGTGGTGATCACCGGCACCAGGATCGCCTCGCCGAACTTGGTCACGACCAGCCCGGTCACGCAGGTTACCTCCGAAGACATCCAGCAGACGGGCGTCACCCGCGTTGAAGACCTCGTCACCCAGCTGCCGCAAGCGTTCGCAGCCCAGAACTCGACCGTGTCGAACGGCGCCTCGGGCACCGCGACGGTCAGCCTCCGCAACCTTGGCTCGTCCAGGACGCTCGTCCTGATCGACGGCCGCCGCATGCCGTACGGCTCGCCGACAGATGATGCAGCCGACCTCAACCAGATCCCCGGCCCGCTCGTGGAGCGCGTCGAAGTCCTGACCGGCGGCGCTTCGGCGGTCTACGGCTCGGACGCTCTTGCCGGCGTCGTCAACTTCATCATGAAGCGCGACTTCGAAGGCCTGCAGATCGACACCCAGTACGGCATGTACCAGCATGAGAACGGCTACGACGACGACAATCTGCGTCAGGTGATCGCCGGACGTGGCGCGACGAACCCGGCGCAGTTCAAGCTGCCGGACGACAATGTCGACGACGGCATCTCCAAGGAAATCACCGCAATCTTCGGCGTGTCGTCCGAAGATGGCCGCGGCAACCTGACGGGCTACATCTCCTACCGGAACAACGAATCGATCCTGCAGCGCGATCGCGATTTCTCGACCTGCTCCATCGGCGGCGCGACGGCGACAGGCTTCACCTGCGGCGGTTCGGGTACGGCTTTCCCGGGCCGTTTCACAGACTTCGCCACGTTCAACTACACGCTTGACGCGTCGAACAACTTCGTCCCGTTCGTCAACGCCCGCGACCAGTACAATTTCGGCCCGCTGAACTACTTCCAGCGTCCGGATGAACGTTATGCATTCGGCATGTTCGGCCGCTATGACGTCAACGAGACGACCGAGGCCTACGCCGACCTCATGTTCTCGGACTATACTTCGAATTCGCAGATCGCGCCGTCCGGCAACTTTTTCGGAACGTCGACCATCAACTGCGGCAACCCGCTCCTGTCCGCGGCGCAAGCCGCCGCGATCGGCTGCAGCCCGACCGAAATCGCTGCCAACTCGTCGACCGCGCTCTATATCGGTCGCCGCAACGTGGAAGGCGGCGGACGTCAGGACTATCTGAACTACATCAGCTATCGTGGCGTCGCCGGCGTTCGTGGCGATCTTGGCAATGACTGGACCTACGATGTCTTCGCCCAGTACTCCAAGGTCAGCCTTAGCCGCGTCTACCAGAACGACTTCTCGATCTCGCGCCTGAACCGCGCGGTCAACGTTGTCCGCGATGGAGCAGGTAACCCCGTTTGCGCAAGCGTCCTGGATGGCACCGATCCGAACTGCGTTCCCTACAATCCGTTTACGGCTGGCGGCATAACGCCGGCAGCGCTGAACTATCTGCAGATCCCGCTGTTCCAGACCGGCTTCACCAAGCAGCAGGTTGTCTCAGCTTCGGCAGTCGGCCCGATCGGGTTCACCTTCCCGACCGCCAAGAGCCCGATCGATGTCGCTGTGGGTATCGAGTATCGTTCGGACGAGCTGACCTCCGAGACCGACGCGGCGTTTGCATCCGGCGACGGCGCTGGCCAGGGCGGCCCGACGATCGGCCTCAGCGGCCAGTCGGACGTGTTCGACGCCTTCTTCGAAGCGCGCATTCCGATCGTTGAAGGCCTGCCGCTGGCTGACCAGATCACGATGGACCTCGCCTATCGTCGCTCCGAATACGAAAACCTTGGCGCCGACACCTACAAGGTCGGAGCCGACTGGGCCCCGATCGCTGACCTCCGCCTCCGCGCGAGCTTCCAGCAAGCCGTGCGCGCCGCGAACGTCATCGAACTGTTCGCTGCCCAGGGCGCCGGTCTCTTCGACATGGACGATGATCCGTGCGACGCGACCGATCCGGCGGGTGACGGCGTGGCTGCGGCTGCGGCTTGCGTCGGCACCAGGCCGTGGCAGGTTACGGCTGGCCAGGCCAGCGGTGGATCGCTGTCCAGCCCGGCCGGTCAGTACCAGCAGTTGGGCGGCGGCAACACGCTGCTGAATCCGGAAGAGGCTCAGACGACAACGTTTGGCGTCGTGTGGCAGCCCGCCTTCCTGCCGTCCTTCAACCTGTCGGTTGACTATTTCGACATCGAGATTGACGGACTGGTGTCTTCGACTGGCCCGCTCAATACGATCAACTCCTGCTACTTCTTCGCAGACGCGACGTCGTGTGCACGGATCAGCCGCAGCTCGAACGGCTCGCTCTGGGTCGGCACGGGTCAGGTTGAAGATCTCAACACCAACATCGGCGGTCTCTCGACCTCGGGCTACGACATCAACGCCAACTACAGCCTGGACGTCGACGGACTGGGCGGCTTTGAGTTCTCGTTCGTCGGCACGCTGCTGAGCGATCTCATCACCGACCCGGGCCTTGCGACGGCCGCGCCTTATGACTGCATGGGCTTCTACGGAAACCAGTGCGGCACGCCGAACCCGGAATGGCGTCACCGCGCCCGCGTCGGCTGGGAAACGCCCTGGATGGACCTGAACGTTGGCGCGACATGGCGTCACTTCGGCGAAGTCTCGCTGATCAGCGCCGCGACCAACCTGGCTCAGCCCGGCCGCGTCGACTCGGTCCTCGAAGCCCACGACTACCTCGACCTCTCGGGCAGCATGCCGATCGGCGAAAGCATCAACCTGCGCTTCGGCGTCAACAACGTTCTCGACAACGATCCGCCGCTGTCGGCTTCGGTTGGCACGACGGGCAACGGCAACACCTACCCGCAGTCGTATGACGCACTCGGCCGGTTCATGTTCATCGGTGCGACGGTCGACTTCTAAGAACGATTGGACTTGAATGAGAGGCGGGGCGGGTCGAAAGACTCGCCCCGCTTTTTTGATGGCCGCGAGAAGAAGTCGTTTCCGACCCCCCCCCCCGCGGGAGGCCTGGAACAACATCTCGCCAGAGGAAACAAAGGCCGGCCAGTTCGCGGAGGCGCGCGGATGATCTCGACCGAAAGAAAGCATGCGCAAGCCCTCGCCGCCGAGGGCATGGTGGCGCTCGCGCGGGGCGACGGCCTCGCGGCGCGCAAGGCCCTCGAGGGCGCCATTGCGCTCGGCTGGCCGGGCGCGCCGGTGTGGGTGGCTGTTGCATCTGCCTGCAGGCTGCTCGGCGATTCAGCGTCCAGGCGCATTGCGCTCGAGCGAGCGCTCGAACTCGCTCCGACCCACGCAGCAACGCTTCTGGCGGCCGGCGAGTTCTACGAGGAAACATCCGTCCCCGACCGGGCGCGCACGCTCTATGCCTCTGCACTAAGGGTGCTGGGGCCGCGTCCTCCTCCCGCCGGGCTTGCAACCCAGGCTGATCGCGCGCGCGCCTTCCTGACGGCCAACCCGGACCCGCTCGAGCAACGCATCAAGACCGCCTTCGCCCCCAGCCAGCTCGGACCATCGGCTGAAGACCGTCTCTTCAGCCTGTCGCTGGACATCCTGTGCGGGCAGACGCTTCCCGCCTACCAGCAACCGACGCGTTACCTCTATCCCGGCCTGCCACAGCGGCAGTTCTACGAACGGCACGAGTTCGGCTGGGCCGCCAGTCTCGAGGCCCGCACGCACGAGATCACATCCGAGCTGAAGGTCCTGCGAACCGGTGACGATCGCTTTGCGCCCTATGTCGAGGCGCAGGGACGTGAAGCGGGCATCAAGGCCCACGCCCTGCGCGGCAACCCGGACTGGAGCGCCTTCTATGTGGTCAAGCAGGGCCAGCGCGTCGAGGAAAACATCGCGCGCTGCCCCGCAACCTTCGCCGCCATCGAAGCCCTCGGAGAGGATGCGCGCCCTGCGCCCGCTCACTCGGTGCTGTTCTCCCGCCTGGCGCCCGGCGCGGCGATTCCCCCGCACCATGGCCAGCTGAACACAAGGTTGATCTGCCACTTGCCACTGATCATCCCGGAGCGATGTGGCTTCAGGGTCGGCAACGATGTGCGGGAATGGCGGCAGGGCGAACTGCTTGTCTTCGACGACACGATCGAGCACGAGGCGTGGAATGCGTCTTCCGAAGAACGGTTTGTGCTGATCTTCGAAATCTGGCGGCCCGAACTCTCGCTCCGGCAGCGCCAGCTTGTGACGCAGCTGCTTGCCATGATCGGCGGATCATCGACTCCGGACGCATGAATGCGCACGATAGCCATCCATGACTAGCGTCGACGCACATGCTCTCCTTGCGCAGGCCGCCGCGTTGCGCGCGCAGGGCAAGCTTCACGATGCGATCGCCATCTACGAGGCGGTGCTCCAGAAAAACCCGCAGCTTTCCAACAGCTGGTACAATCTCGGCCTGCTTCGCCGCCGCATTGGCGACCGTGAAGCAGCTCTGCGGGCATATGACGAAGCCTTGAAGCGTGGTGTTGAGTCACCCGAGGAAGTTCACCTCAACAAGGCCGTCATCCTGTCGGACGACCTGCGCCGGCCCGACGAAGCGCATCGCGAACTTGGTATCGCTCTGCGGTTGAATCCCGGCTATGTCCCGGCGCTCCTCAACCTCGGCAACCTTGCGGAGGACCTTGGACAGATCAGCGACGCCATTGACGCCTATGAGCGTGTGCTGTCGCGCTTTCCCCATCATGCCGTGGCGCTCTCGCGACTGTCTGGAATGGGTGCGGCGTGGAAGGACCACGGCGTTGCAGTGGACCGGCTGCGCTCGGCTTTGGCCGCGGTTCCCGGCCCGGCTGAAGACCGCGCATCGCTGCTCTTCGCCCTGGCGCAGCGTCTGGACGCCGTGCGCCGGTTCGACGAGGCCTTTGCAACCGCCAGCGAAGCCCGTGCCTCAAGCCTGCTGGCTGCGGGCTTGGCCGGCGCAAGGCATGATCGCGTCGCGATGGAGCGACGGGTTGCGATGCAGCGTGAGGCCTTTGCCGCACCGGAGCCTCGGGCCACCACGCGTCACCCGGTGCAGCCTGTCTTCATCGTCGGCATGTTCCGTTCGGGCTCAACGCTTCTGGAACAGATCCTGTCAGCGCACGACGCCGTACACTCTGGCGGCGAACTTCCGCTCGTCCCACGGATCGCCCAATTGCTGCGCCCCTATCCGGCGGTGGTCGCGGGCGCCTCGCGGACGCAACTTGACCAGCTTGCCGCCGTGTACCTCGCCGAGGTCCGAAAGATCTTCCCGGACGCCGGCGTAGTGACGGACAAGCGCCCAGACAATTTCGAGCATGTGGGTCTGATCAAGCGGATGTTCCCGAACGCCCGGATCATCTACACGCGTCGCAACCCGCTCGACATTTGTGTTTCAACGCACTTCCTGCATATCGACGCAGCGGTCACCTGGGCGTCTAGCCCGGCAGACACGGCGCACCAGATCGTCCAGTGCTCTTATCTCATGGCCCACTGGTTGCAGCTGTACCCGGACGACATCCTGACAGTTGACTATGAGCGCCTTCTCGCCGAGCCCGAGTCGCAAACGCGCGCGATACTGTCGTTTCTGGACTTGCCCTGGTCAGAGTCCTGCATGGCCTTCCACGCCGCGCGCACGCAGGTTCGAACCGCAAGCGTTTGGCAGGTGCGCGAGCCGCTGCATCATCGCGCGATTGGCAGGTGGCGCAACTATGCCAGGCATCTCGGCGACGCCGACGCCATGTTACGGGCGGCCGGTCTGATCAACGATTAGCTGGGGCGCCTACGCGTCCCCGATCGAATGCAGCGCGCCGCCGCGGGTGTGCAGCCAGTCACGCGCTTCGCGCCAGTCGGGATAGCAGCGCTCGACCTGTTTCCAGAACCGGCTCGAGTGGTTCATCTCCTTGATGTGCGCCACCTCGTGGGCCGCGACATAGTCGAGCGCAAATGGTGGGGCGCAGACCAGCCGCCAGGTGAAGTTCAGCCGTCCCTCCGACGAGCACGAGCCCCAGCGCGAGCGCATATCCTTGATCGCGATCGAGCGCGGTTTGACCTTCAGCGTCTCTGCGTGGACCGCCACCCGCTCGGCGAAGTCGATCCGGGCCGCCGCGCGGAAAAAAGCCCGCGTCTTGTCTGCAAAAGCTTCGCGCGCGCCAGGGATCAAAAGAATGGGAGTGGGTCCTGACGTCTTGTCGACCTTTACGGCACGACCCGTCTCGGCATGCTTCAGCCTATGGATTACCCCACGCAAGGGGATGTAGGCGCCTGGGCGGAACAACACCGGCGGTGGTAGGGCATCCAACCGCTCGGCGATCCAGTCCACTCTTTCGGTCGCAAAGCCTATCGCATCGAGCGCGTAACGGGAGGCCGGGGCAGTCGCGATCGCCTCTCTTGCCGTAGGGTCAATGCGCACCGAAACGCGCCGGGCGCGCTTGTCGATGTGAACCCGCACAGGCACAGAAGTGCCTGATTTTGCAAGCAAAAACACCCGGTGATGCGATTCCGCGATGACCATGCTAAGGCGTAGCGCCCTGCGCACGACGACGCAACACAACCTCTCCGGGGAAGATGATGTTCAAGCACAAGCTCGCCTTTGCCAGCCTCCTCGTCCTGTCCGGCTGCGGCGTCAGCCGCGAGGCGATGCTGGCCCTCGAGACCATGCAGATCCTCGAGAACAACACGAAACCCGGGCTTTCCTACACGTC
>CAIMMO010000016.1 GCA_903842595.1 uncultured Alphaproteobacteria bacterium | reverse complement strand
GTGCGGCAAATGATATCGGCCGTGAGATGGCTCATCGCGAGATCAAGCGAGAAAGTCACGCCATCTCTTGCATGGGCATCGAAGGTTTGCTGACAGGCCTGAGCGCCCTCAAGCATCGAGGGGAAGGCGCGGTTGACCCGCATCATCGTGAATGCAGGATCGATCATCCGCCGCTGGCGGCGCCAGGTGTCGCCTGAGGACACAAAGAGCGAATCGCCGATAAGCGGCGCCAGCGCTGCGACCATGAGATCGCTCTTGGGAAAGATGCCTTCTGGATCAGACAGGACACGGCGCACCTGATCCGGGCGATTGACGATCAGGATGGAGCGGCGCGAGTAACCGAGGGGCCCTATTTCCATCCGATAGGCGTTGGCAGGGAGCAGGCTGAGAAGATCGCCATCACCGCGCAGAGCGACACGCAGCAGCGCCAGCAACGCAGGTCGCGCCACCGGCCTGGGCGGCGCATAGAGCCCTCGCCCTGCGTCAGGAATTCCAGCCACAGCCTGCATCGTTTGACGTGCGCCTCGGAGATCAAAAGTGTACGCGTAACTTTACACAGAGACAGTCCAATGCGATAGTCACGACGCTTGCTGGACGGAGAAGCATGGGATGGAGCTGGCAATATTCCACGGCCTCATCTTCGTGCATGTGATTACCGGATCTACTGCCGCCCTGGCGTTCTGGGTGCCTGTCCTGGGGCGCAAAGGCGGCGTCAATCATCGCAGGTGGGGCCGCATCTTCACACGTTGCGTTTTGCTTACGGGCTCCTTCGCGATCGCGATGAGCCTGCTGACCCTCTACGATCCAATGGGCGTGCACCCTCATCTCGTGGGCAGGTTCGACGAGCCGTTTGTCCGCGGGATCTTCGGCTGGCTGATGCTTCACAATGGCATTCTCACGGTCAACCTTGGCTGGTACGGATGGCTGTGCGTAACGAACCGGCGCGACCTCGCCGCCAACCGGACTGCTCTCAATGTTGGACTGCAGTACCTCGTCCTCCTGGCTGCTGCGGTCTGCGCATGGGAGGGAGCGCTCATCGGTCAGCCATTGATGATCGGTCTTTCGATCGTCGGCCTGGCGACGGGCGTCACCAACCTTCTCTTCATCTATGCGCGCAACCCCAGCCCCGTGCAGTGGATGAAGGAGCATCTGAAGGCGCTGGTCGGTGCAGGAATCTCGGTCTACACGGCCTTCCTCGCGTTTGGCTCGATACGCCTTGCCCCATCTCTGGCGCTTCACCCGGCGCTATGGTCCATACCGCTCTGTGTCGGACTTTCGCTTATCGTCTATCACCGCATCCGCATCGACATGAAGGCGGGGTTGAGCATCTGGCCCCAGCTGGGGCGGCGGACAGCGCGGGCATCAGACCCTCCCTCACGGTGAGCCTCGGTCGTCGTGTCATTGTCATCGGCGCTGGCATGGGCGGCCTGGCGGCGGCCGCCGATCTGGCGCGAGCCGGAATGGAGGTCATCGTCTGCGAACGTGCTGCCGCGCCTGGCGGCAAGATGCGGCAGGTCGATGTCGGAGGCGCTGCCATAGATGCAGGCCCGACCGTCTTCACGATGCGATGGATCTTCGAGGGTTTGTTCAATGACGCGGGCGAACAGCTGGACGATCGCCTCGGCTTGATGCCCGCCGAGACCCTCGCGCGACATGCCTGGCGCGAAGGCGGCCGACTAGACCTGTTCGCGGACATCACGCAGTCAGCTGACGCGATCGGGGCCTTTTCGGGACCAGCGGCGGCCCGCGCCTATCTGGCGTTCTGCGACCAGAGTCGAGCAATCTATCGCACGCTTGCTGGACCCTTCATCGCCTCCGAGCGGCCCTCCCCGGCAAGCCTCGTGGCAAGCCTCGGTGTTGGGGGCTTGCCGGACCTGTGGCGAACGATGCCGATGCGGACCCTGTGGAGTGCACTTGGCGACCATTTCCAGGACCCCCGCTTGCGCCAGCTCTTTGGCCGCTATGCGACGTATGTCGGCGCCTCTCCCTGGGCTGCTCCCGCGACGCTGATGCTGATTGCCCATGTCGAGCAAGACGGTGTGTGGCTGGTCAAGGGCGGCATTCATCAGGTCGCGCGCGCGGTGCAGAGCCTGGCGGAACGCCATGGCGCGCAATTCCGGTTCGGGGCCGAGATGCGGCACATGGTTGTCGAACACGGGCGCGTTGTCGGGATCCAGCTGACGAATGGTGAGCGCCTGAACGCAGATGCGGTGGTCTTCAATGGCGACATCTCAGCTCTGACAGCCAGGGAGCGCCCTGCGCCGGCGACGGCGCCGCGCGATCGCTCGCTGTCGGCAGTTACCTGGTGCATGTCAGCGCGAACCGAGGGCTTCGAGCTTGCGCATCACAATGTGTTCTTTGCAGAAGACTACGCTCGCGAGTTTGATTCCGTGTTTCGGCGTCGTGAGATCACAGCTGCACCAACTGTCTATATATGCGCGCAGGACCGTGGTGAGGCTGGCGCGTTTTTGTCCGGCACGCCCGAACGCCTCCTCGCCCTGATCAACGCACCAGCCGATGGTGACGTCGCTCCGCTTGATGAGGCAGCGATTGCTGATCTTTCCGATCGTGCGTTTGGCCTGGTACGCGCGTGCGGCCTGAACGTGAGACCGGCTTCTGACCCAGTGGTTACGACGCCGAGTGGCTTCAATGCGCTGTTTCCAGCCACGGGCGGCGCCCTTTATGGCCGCGTGAATCACGGCATGATGGGCAGTTTCGCCCGGGCAGGTTCGCGCGGCAGGTTGCCGGGCCTCTACCTGGCTGGCGGCAGCGCACATCCGGGCCCTGGCGTTCCGATGGCGACGATGTCGGGGCGCCTCGCTGCGGCCCGCTTACTCGCAGATTTCGGCCCCGCCCGACATCGCAACCGGCCGATACGGCTTCCGGTCAGCAGCTCCTGAAGATGCCAGCGCCGCCAGCTTGTCTCAGCCAGCCGCAACCCGACTGGCGTGAGGCACAACCTTGTCGAGAATACGCGCCGAGGAGATGACCCCTGGCACGCCGGCACCAGGATGGGTCCCGGCGCCCACCATGTAGAGGCCGGCTATCTCTTCGCTGACATTGTGTGGCCTGAACCAGGCGCTCTGGAAAAGGCGTGGCTCCAGCGAGAAGGCGCTGCCATTGAGCGATAGCAGACGATCGCGAAAGTCCTGAGGCGTG
>CAIMMO010000015.1 GCA_903842595.1 uncultured Alphaproteobacteria bacterium | reverse complement strand
GTCCTCAGTGATCGATTCGGCACTTCTGCCTTCCGTCATCGACGCAGCCATCCGTCATCTGTCATCTATTCAGCCCTACTTCACTTCCGCTCGAGTTTCACATAATCCAACCCGAACATATTCCGCGGGGTGGCGGCGGGATTGGGGGCGAGGATCTTGATCTCGAGACGATGTTCACCGGCATCGAGTTCGTGGCGGCCGCCGTTGAGTTCGCCGGTGGTGACGACTTCGGCGGGGTTGTAGAAATCGTAGCCTTCGACGCCGAGGAGCTTGCCGTCGAGACGCAGTTCGAAGCTGCCGTAGTCATGCGCCTTGGTGCCGACGAACTTCACCTCATAGGTGCCCTTGGCGGAGACGGGGAGCGCGAGCGTGAGGGTGTCGCCGACCTTGCCGCCGGTCCACCAGAGATGGTCGTTGCCGCTCCAGCGGCTGGCTTTGAACGCGGTCATCTTCTGGCCGCCGGTCTTGCCGCCGGTGACGGCGAGGACCTTCAGCGTCTCGCCTTCGATCGCGCCTTCGAGGCGCCAGACACCGGGGGCGGTGACCGGGAAGCCATCCGGGAACTGCAGGTAGGCGACGAGGTTGATCACCTGCTCCTTGGTGAGCGCGTCGAGCAGGCCCTCGGGCATCAGCGACATCGGCAGGATCTCGCGTTGCTCGACTTCGCCCTTGGCGACGGTGAACTTCGCGCCGCCGGGCATGACGAGACGGAACGACTGCGTGTCCTCGAACTGGACGATCCCGCTCATGGTGGCCCCGCCCTTGAGCTTGAAGACGTTGAGCTGGTAATCCTTCCCGATGACGCCGTTGGGGTTGAGGACGTTCTCAAGGAAGTAATCGAGCTTGCCGATATTGGAGCCGGCGAGGCCCGGGCCGACCGGATTGCCCGTGTAGCCGAAGGTATGGCAGATGCCGCAAGACGTCGTGAACAGCTGGCGACCGGCCGCGATGTCGCCCTTACGCACGGCGTCGGGCTTCAGCATGGCCTCGTACTTGGCCTTGTTCTTCGCGAAGTCGGCCTTGGTCGCGTTGACCACGCCCACGACGGTGGCGAGCTGGACGTCGAGATCCTGGTCGCCGAGCGACTTCAGCTGACGCACCACGAGCGGCGAAAGCAGGGCCTTGTCGGCCTTGCCCGCGGCCACGGCGCCGAGCAGCGCCTTGCCGCCGGCAGCATTGCTGGCAAGCGCCGCGATGGCGTCGTTGACCTGCTCCGGCGAGAACACGCCGAAGCGACCGAGGAGCACCGCCGGCGAATCCGCGTCACCCACGGCGGCGAGCGCCTGGATGAGCGCACGACGGAAAGACGGCGTGGTCTTCTCGGCGAAGATCCGGTGGATGACCGGAGCGGCGGCGCGATCGCGGGAAGCGACGAGCACGGCGAGCGCGCGCTGGCGGGCGGGCAACGGGGCTTTTTGGTCGGCGAGGTGTCCGCGATAGTAAGCGCGGCTGGACTCGTCGCCGGCGAGGGCGTCGAGCTCGTTCAGATTGGCGAGGAGGTCGGGCGAAGCACCCTGACGCAGGCCCGCGACGAGCGCGGCCCAGCCGGCGGGGGCGGCGAACGAGCCGGCCTGGCGGACGCCTTCGACGACGCGGCCCACGAGCGTCGCGCGACGCGCGGCGTCGGTCTCGCGCAGGGCGATGGCGAGCACCTGGGCGCGGGCGCCGGCATCGCTGGCGAGGCGACGATAGATGAAGTCGGTCGTCTGCGGATGACGGCTACCGGCGGCGAGGGCGAGGCCGCGCGCGGCGTCGGCGCCGACGAGGGGTTCGATGCCATACCAGAGCAGCAGCGGGATGTTATGGTCCGAAGCATCCTCGGCCCGGGCCAGGAGCGGCTCGGCGATGGCGGCGCGTCGGGCGAGCGGGAGATAGGAAAGCGCAGAAGCGAGTTCGCGGCGGACCTGCGGAGAGGCCTCGGTCTGGGCGAGGGTGGCGAGGGCCGGGACGCCGGCGGTCCACTCCTGCGCGATCAGACGGACGGCCCAGCCGCGCAGGGCGGGAGCGGGATCCCGGAGGACGCCAGCGAGCAGCGTGTCATCGAGCAGACGGGTCGACTGCAGGACCCAGAGGGCCCGCAACCGGCGGACGGGATCAGGGGCGGCCGTGAGCGTCGCGACGAGCTTGGCCTTGGCGGCCGGGGCAAGCGGCGAGCGGCCGGAAAGATTGCGCTCGGCCAGGACCTTGCGCGCCTGCCGGACGAAGTATTCGTTAGCGTCGCTGACGGCGATTTCGGCGAGCTCGTCGTCACGGATGCGGGCGAGGTCGGCCGGACGGTTAGCCGGGTTGCCGAAGCTGACGCGATAGATGCGGCCGTTGGAGCGGTCCCAGATCTCCTGGGTATTGTTGTGGCAGACCTGGACGTCGGACCAGTCGCTCACATAGAGGGCGCCGTCGGGGCCGACGCGTTGTGAGACCGGGATGAAGGTGGCGTCGTTACTGCGCAGGAAGTCGTTGCCGTGGCGGCCGGCGAAACCGCTTCCCTCCGGGACGACCTGGTCGGAGACCAGTCGGTGACCGTGGAGATTACCGAAGATGAGCATGCCGCGATAGGCCGTCGGGAAGTTGTCTCCATTGTAGATGGCGAGGCCCGAGTGGGCGTGGCCGCCGCCCACGGCGTCCGTGGTCTCGGGGACCTTCAGCGGATCGGGACGATGGACGCGGCCGCCGGCGTAGTGCGCGTGATCGGCGATGGTCTTGATGTCGTCGTAGGTGAACGGATTGAAATGCTGGCCGGCCTGACGCTGGTAACGGGCGCCGGGGAGGATGTGGTAGAGGTGCGGGATGACGCAGGCCGTGTTGAAGAACTCGCCATGCGCGTCGTAATCGAGGCCCCACGGATTGCTCGTGCCCTCGGCGAAGATCTCGAAAACGTGGCGGGTCGGGTGATAACGCCAGACGCCCGCATTGATCTTCTTGCGCTCGGCGTCGGTCGCGCCGGGCTTGCCGACGACGGAGTGCGTGAACACGCCGTGGTTGCCGTACAGCCAGCCGTCAGGACCCCAGACAAAGCTGTTGAGCGTCTCGTGCGTGTCATGGAAGCCCCAGCCGTCGAGCAGCACGACCGGCTTGCCGGCCTTATCGTCGGCGTCCTTCGGGATGAAGAGGAACTCCGGGGCCGCGCCGACCCACACGCCACCGTGGCCGACTTCGATACCTGAGACCAGGTTGAGGCCTTCCTTGAAGACCGTGACCTTGGCGTAAGAGCCGTCCTTCTTTACGTCCTCGAGGATCAGGATGCGGTCAGCGCCCTGCCCGTCCGGACGCTTCTTCGGATAGGCCATGCCTTCCACGACCCAGAGAGGGCCGCGTTCGTCGAAGCACATCGCGATCGGTTGGACCACCTTATGCTCGGCGGCGACCAGCGAGACCTGGAAGCCCGGCGGGAGCGACATCGTCTTCATCGCATCGGCCGGGGTCTGCCCCGTCTGGTAGGCACCCGGGGCGACGCGGACGGCGGGACCGGGAGGCAACGCCGGGGCGGCGACGC
>CAIMMO010000014.1 GCA_903842595.1 uncultured Alphaproteobacteria bacterium | reverse complement strand
GCATGATGCACCACGTTCAAACGAATCAGGTGCTCACGAAAGAATCACAAGTGATTCTATCGATTCAAGAATTTTGTGATCAGGTCGGCCCGCAGTCCTGGCTACTTATGGGTAATTGAAAGCCGGGACACGCCTCGCGCCGAACAAGCGACGCGGACGGGCAGGTTCTGCAAAGGCGACGACTGGCATGGGTATCTCCTGAGTTTTGAAGCGCGCGAACAGGCGCGCAGCGGCGTGCGCTGCGGTGAGAGCCGCGTTGATTGCGTGATGAGGATTTCGTCGAAGATCAGCGAAGCAGGATGAGTTCCGGCACGGCATCTGCGCCGGCCCAGACAATGGCGTTCTGCCTGAGCTCAGCCCCGATATCGCATGCTGCTTCTCTGCTCAGACCCAGCGCCAGCAAGCTCTCCTCGCCTGCCCACGCCCCATCGGGATCTTCGCCAAAACCGGCAATGACCGTGACTGCGTGTGAAGCCACACGCTCCTGCAACCGCGCGAAGGCTTCCCTGTTCGCAGTCTCGTTCTGCAGATGTCCTTCGGGGTTCCAGGCGGTGAGGAACGCTGCCGAATTTACGGCATGCGTTCGACAGAGATCAGCGAGCGCGTTGCTCCTCTGCCCGACCGCAAGCTCGAAATCCGGGCTCGTGAAGACGCGATAGCGTGTCGCGCGGTAGGCGCTGATCAGACTTTCTGGAAGGCACGTCACAGACATAATAACCTCCGTGTTTCGGAGATCGACGCATGACTGGCGTTAGGACCCATTTGATTGCCGTCCTCGGCCACATCCCCTTTCGGGCGCCACCTTGCCGGGCTGGCAGGTTGGCGAGGGCGTCAACCCTCTCTTGATGATGCACATAGTGTGAGGCGCCTGGGCGCAGGGTTCAAGACGTCGATGAATCTCGTGACATCAGTTTCGCTAAACCGAACGCTCAGGAGGACCGCCGGCTTGCCGGGCCTGCGACGCCTTTCACAGCTGCGGCGACCTCCTGCTGGACAACGCGCCAGCGGGCGGCTGCAGCGCCGGAGACTTTCGCATCCGACGCCATGACGGTCTCGACGATTTCATAGAGCACCAGGGCCTGCTCCTGAATCGCGTTCCGCCGCGCTTCCTCGCGACGGGCGCGGAGATCCCTGGATCGCTTGCGCGCCTGCGGGCGACTTCCGCCTGCTGCGTCGATTTCGTAACTGGCGCGGTTTTCTGGCGTGTCCTGCTCAAGCCAGGAGATTTCGGCGTTGCCTGACGGCTGTGATCCAGGGCGAGGTTTTTCGAAAACGCGGACACGGTTCACCAGTGACCCAGCCGGCCCGTAACTGCTTCCACGTATGGCGATGTAGCCCGCACGGCTGAGACCGCGCGTCACCCTGACGACACTTGCTTCGCCTGCATGGCGCGAGGCTCCGAGCTGCTTGCGAGCAGACGTGATCCGGAGAACCGTGTCGCCGGTCTTCAACTTTGCTGCCCAGTGATCAGACATCGTTAGCTCCCAACTTCTGAACCCGCTCTTTGTCACGTCGAGGCGTGCGAACACCCAAGGGGGCCACCCGCATCGCGGGAGATCGGGCATCCGGCTGGAGCCTTGCGCTACACAAGGATCCACGCCTCGATCGGCAGCCGGATTTCCGTCCAGTGTTCCTTGTATTCCATGAACGGCCCCGTGAGCGGACCCATGTCGTAGCCATGGGCGCCCTCCTCGCACAGCCAGGCCAGCTGCTCGTACTGGAGGAGATTGCCGATGGACATGTCCCGCCAAACTTCGTCAAAACTGAATTGCTGGCCCCTGTAGATTTCGCCCGCCATGCCGCCGAAGATGTAGCCGATGTCCCTGCCTTCGTGGGTGGCAAACATCACGCGGCCGGCACGCGCCATAGCGAGCCGCCGAAGCATGGACCCGTAGAAAATGCGCGTCATGGGCCCGTCCATGCCGCGGCCGGCGATGCCCTTCCAGCTGCGTCGCTCGACGGCCAGCATGCGGGCGAACACGGCAGCTGCCTCGTCCGCTGAACCGGGCGTATGACGCTCGAAACCGATGCCCACTGCCTGCCCGCGCCGGATGGCCTGCCGCAGTTTCTTGCGATGGTTGGCCGAGCGCCGCGACAGAAATCCGTCGAGCCCACCTTCGAGCGCGGCAGCGCACTGCAGGCCTCGCCCAAACCGCCTGAACTCGCCATAGGGAGAGAGTCGCGATCGTATCGCCGCCAGCAGGGGACCTTGAGGATCGAGTCCGGATATCCCGATCCGGCGCCCCAGACCTGCGGCCTCCATCGCGGGATCGCGGATCAGCTGTTCGAGGAGATCTACACCCGCGGGGCCCAGCACATTGCAGCCGAACATCCAGAGGCGCTCAACTGGCCCAAGAACGTTCTTGCTGCCGAGCGTGTGACGCGCAAACTGGACAAGCCCGTCACTGCATTCGCGCACAACGAGCGGGCGTTCCGGATCAGCCGCCTCACGCCATGAAAGCTGCCAGGCCGTCGTGGCGCAGAAGGGATCCGGCTGCGGGGTGGCGAGCGCCAGGCGATTCCACGCGGAGGCCGGGTGGTCGTACGCCGACAGAGCTGCGGGCGTCGTGAACACCGTTGGCGTTTCGACACCAGCGACATCCGGGCTTGTTCGGGACAGGGGCGTGCTCATTTGCTTCCGTGCAATGCGGGGCCATCATGCATCACTTTCGTCTACGCGCCACGCGCCGGCAGCAAGCGCCCTGCCCGATGATTGATCTCGGCCGCTGCCGCTGCCGCAATCGCAGTTGCGATGGCGCTGTCATGGGCTGACAGCCGCGCTGTCACCGCAGCAAGCCGTCTCTCCTGCACCTGCGCCTGCCGCGCTGATTTCTTCAGCTCATTCTGAAAGTGCACCAATGGCTTCTTTAGGTCGCGCTCATAGCGCCGAATGTCGGCTGGCCGCATGGCGCTTGCTGGGTTGAACCTGAACCGCTTCTTCAGGTCGTCGCGCCAGGTGCAGAGCCTGTCTGCGAGCTGCGGCCCGAACCCCGGCACCTGCATGATGGCGTCGCGATCGATGTCGCCGGCGCTTTCGATTCCGAACGAGGCAAGCTGGGTGATGCGCGACTGGCCGATGCCGCTCACACTGTCCTGCTGCAGGGGAAATTTCTCGAGGAAGGCCTTGAGCTGGACCTCGCGCGGTGCGTTGGCGAGCTGTGTCTGAAGCAGGCGGATCTGGCGGATGATGGTCTTGCCCTCCTGGCGGCAGCGCGCGACCAGATCATCCTCGTCAGCCTCAGTGATGATGGCCTGCAGGTCCTGCCAGCGCCGGTTGCAGACGCGCTTCAGCTCATCCTGCGCCTTGAGGACGGCGTCGGGTGAAGCGCCGGGCAAGGCGTTGCAGAGCAGCTGGGCCGCAAGGCCGGCGACGATTGCCATGACGGCCATGTCGCGGCTGACAAAGGCGACAAGTCCCAGGGCAATGAGCGCGGTCACGACAGCGAGCCCACGCCTCAGCCAGCCGATCAGGCGGGAGGAGGTCTGAGGCGGCGGGCCAGCCTTGATCGCGGCGTCGAGATCCTGGCTGACGCCGGACGGCAGACCAGACCCGATTATCAAACAGGGGCTGGCCTGGGCCGCCACTGCATTGATCCGCGCCTTTGCGGCTTCGATGCGGTTCCAGGCGGCATCGAACGCGGCAGGATCAAAGCGGTTGAGGTCAAGCGCGCCGCCTCCAGTCAGCGGCGCCGGGAAGAAGTCGACGCCGGCCTGGTCGAACGCGCACCAGGGACAGGCATTCAGATGAGAGGGCGTCTGGTGCCGCGGATTGGCGCTGCAGACGGCAAGGGTTGGAGCAAACGCCATCAGCGCCTGATGCCAGGCAGGCGGTGATGGCCGTGGTCCCTTTGCCGCGAAGGCCCGTTCGAACAGAGAAACAAGATCGGGACTGACAAGGTCGATGGGCGGCGCCGACGGTGGCGGCCGCAGAAGTTTACCTCCGGCGGCATAGGCATAGGCGCGTGCGGCAATGGCGGCGGGGATGTCGGTTGGCGCGCCGGCAACGCGCGGCGCGCCCGCAAAGGGGTGACGCCCCATGAAGAGGAGCTGGAAGATCAGCACCCCCAGCCCAAATGCGTCATGGTCGCGCGTGCGATCGACATCGGCCAGCGACACGCCCTGCAGTTCTGGCGGGGTGTAGGCGTCGACACCGACGCCGCAGCGCATTGTCCTGCCGCCTTGCGTGATCTGGTAGCTGTCGCAGTCGATGAGACGGACACGGCCATCCTTGCCGACGCGGACGGAGCCGTGATTGACGTCGCCGATGACGACGCCCGCTTCATGGGCGGCATGGAAGGCGGCTGCGAGGTTGGCGGCGACATGGACGAGGAAGCGCCAGTCGGCGCGGGGGAGTTTTTCGCGGCGGTCGCGCGGGCTGTAGACGGCATGGATATCGAAGGGCTCGGCAGCCTTCTGCATCACGAACCCGGCGATGGCGCCGCCTGGCCCGGCAATCAAAGCCAGGGGCCAGGCGGCCTGGGCGCCAAGACCCAGTGTTTCAAGCGACACCATGGCCCGGAGCTTGTCGGCAGCGGGGCCGGCGAGCGGTTTGTGGTAGAGCTTGATGGCGCGCTGCCCGTCGAGGGCTTCGAAGACGACGCCTTCACCGCCTTCACCCAGCTTCGGGCCGGCCTCGATCACGCCGCCATCACTCAGGGAATAGCGCACGTCTCGCTCTCCCGTGCAGCAGGCGCAACGCCCTCAAGGAGGCACGTTGCAAGGATGAGCGTGCGGTCATCGTCCGAACGCGCAGCGATTGCGGGCGTGGCAAGATAGCCGGCGAGATGCTCGCACAGGGCCTCATCGAGTCCCGGATCTGCGACCCGCCGCACAGGTGGAAACATCTGATCGAAGAACTGACCGACGACATGACGCGCGGGCTGGGTCCGGATCAGGAGGTTTTCCAACCCGTCGGTGAACAGGGCGATCTCGGCGGGGACATCTGTCAGGACCGCCACGCTGGCGCTGGCGAGGGCGTCTTCGCCGGTGAGGAAGGATGTCTCGTTGGCGTATTCGCCCTTCTGCGGCTCGAACATCCAGGCCCAGCTGCCGGGCTCATCGCCGGCGACGACAATGGCGCCATCACCGATCTGCGCGAACGCGGCTGTCCCCGGACCAATCACGGCGCCCAGCAGCGTGCAGGCAAAGTCGCGTATGTGCGCGCCGGCAAGACCCGCCTCGACGGCGAGCGCGACCCGTGCGGCGCCGAGACAGTCGCGCAGGCGCTCGGCTGTCATGCCCGCATCTGAATAGAGGCAGCGCGCTGCCTCGTCTGCAAAGGCGGCAACGGCGCAGGCGGAACCCGCCTGCGCCCTGCCCGCCGTTCCCGCCCCATCGGAAACAGCAAGGATCAGCCAGGGCTCGCCCCGGAAGATGTGGTGACGGACGGTCCATGCGTCTTCGCAGGGACGGCCATCAGCGATGTGACGCTCGCCGACCGTAGCGGCTGCAGCGATGCTCCAGCGCGTCATGGCTCAGACCTCGGCCCAGCCGGTGGGCGCAGGCAGGGCGATGCGCTCGGCGGTCGTGGAGCGCGAGACGCTCTTCAGCGAGTTGGAGAGCCAGCGGAAGAGTTCGGCAAAGCGCAGTCCCCTGAGCCTGATCGGCTCGCGGACGGCGATCTGCTTCAGCGTCTTCATGTCTGCGCCCTCGACGCCGACGGCGAAGAGCGAGAAGGCGTTCGAGGCCTCGCCTTCCTTCACGGCGCGTGCGGCAGCCGTCCAGGAATCGGTGGGCGATCCGTCGGTGATGACGAAGATCCACGGGCGGTAATAGGCGATGCCGGCCTGGCGATAGACGTCCTTGCGCTGATGCACGAGATCGATCGCAAACTCGATCGCCTCGCCCATGGGGGTATCGCCGGTGACCTCGAGGTCGCTTGAGGCGATCATGTCGGGCGTGTCGAAATCCTGGACCAGCTTCACCGGCCCGAAGGTGACGACGGCAAGCTCGACCCGCTTCGAGGCGAGCGCGTCCTCGAGGAGTTCCGTGAGCAGCGCCTGATAGCCGGCATTGAGCTGGTCGATGGGCTGGCCGCTCATCGAGCCGGACGTGTCGAGCACCAGCACGCAGGGGCAACGGGGCTCGGGGTTTTCAGCGAAGACGTCGGCGATGAAGGGCGACTGTTTGACGAGTGCAGTGGAGGTCATGGGGGGGCTCCTGGTTCTTGAATGGGGTCAGAGGGCGAGCTGTTCGTCGAAGGCAGCTAGATGGAGGACGGATTCGTCGTGCACGAGGGCGTGACCGGTGCAGCCCTCGCCTGCGAGGCGCACATCGACCCCAAGGCCGGCGCTGGGGGCCGAGGACATGGCAGAGCCAAGCACCCGTGCAATGAATGCTTCGACGTCGGCCTTGGTCGGGACCTTTGGCGCCGTCTCCTCTGCAGCTTCGAGCGCATCGAAGGCGTAGCTCTTGAGGAGCTTGCGGTAGATGGCGCGGAAAGCTGCTTCGGTTGCGAGCAGTTCGATACCGACGACACGGCCATCGAGGACGAAGGCTGCGCCCCTCTGGGCCGGGACCGGTTCCAGGGCGGTTTCGAATTCGCGGAGACGCTCGCCATAGCTTTCATAGCCATCGCTGATGGCGGACGAGGGGCTTTCGACGCGCATGCGGCCGAGCTTGCCCGATACGTCCGACCAGACCTCGTGCTGGTCAGCGTCATACTGCCTTGCGACAGCGTAGGCCGTTGATCCGCCGACGGCGCGCCGTTCCACATGCATGGCGGCCATGCGTGCGGCCTTGCGCGCACGCGCTTTCGCGAACAGGGCATGGTCGGCCGCCCGGAAGCTGTTGGTGCTGTAGCGCCAGCGCCCCGCCTCGACACAGGAGACCGGCAGGAGCATGTCGGCCTGGGCGGGCGCGAGGATCGAGGCGTTGAGGATCCGGTTCTGCTTGGCGCCGATGAGCTCCTCGCCATCGAGCAGGAGGACCGGCACGGGCGACCGGCTCAGAAACTTGAGCACCGGGACCGACCCGCTGTCTGAGGTTTCGGTGACGTCGACCAACGTCGCGGCCAGGGCCTCATCGAGAAGGATGAAGGCGTCTGCCGCCATGCTCGTGGCAAAGAGAGGGAAGATTTCGAGCCGCCCGTGGCGGCGAGGCTCTCCGATCGAAACGCCGGAAAGAAGTGTGGAAATGGCTGTCATCATGCTGCTCCTCTGAACTGGCCCATCGCCCCCAACGCCGTTCCGGACACAGCTCTCCCGTCGTCCCCTGCGCGGGTGCAGGGTTCGCTTGCGTTCCGAATCATCGCATTGCTAGATTGTTCTTGTTGTTCTACCCATCTACTTACTGGATGCATCCAATATGTCGACGAAGCGATCAAAGTCAAGCGACGGCGCAACGCGCGCGCAAAAGCGCGGCGGCCAGACCGCGCCTGACGCAGCGACCAGCGAAAGAAAATCGAACAAAAAAAATGCTGACGATGCGGCGCTGGCGACGGCCGAGACGACGGGGCTTCCCTGGGCGACGATGAGCCGTCTCACGTTTCTGGAAGAGTCGATCTTCTGGACGGATAGCGTGAACCGGAAGGATCTGATCTCGCGCTTCGGGATTTCCGAGCAGCAGGCGTCAGGCGACCTGACCCGATATCAGGAGATCGCTCCCGACAATCTCGTCTATGACAAAAGCGACAAGACCTATCGCGCGGCCGCGCGCTTTGCGCCGCGCTTCCTGCATCCTGACACGGACGAAGTGCTGAGCCGGCTGCGCCTCACCGCAGAAGGCGTAGCGGAGGATCATCCACTCATCGGCTCGCTCTCACTGGGTATCGCACCGGCGCCGGCGCGACCCGTAGAGCCAGAGACGCTGCGCGTCATCATCCGCGCCATTCGGGAAGCGCGGCAGGTGTCAGCGCACTATGTATCGTTCTCGCAGACTGACGGGCGCATGCGCCGGATCGAGCCGCATGCGCTTGGCTATGACGGGTTCCGCTGGCACGCCCGCGCGCGCGATGCTGAGGACGGTGCGTTCAAGGACTATGTGCTGGGCCGCCTCTCCGGCGCCAGCCTGCAAGGACCCGCCGAAGCGCCCTCCAGCACAGACCAGGACTGGCATGGCTGGGTGACACTTACGATCACGCCCAATCCCGGCCTGTCGCCAGCACAGAAGAAGGTGATCGAGCGCGATTATGGCATGCGGGGCGGGACTGCCGACCTCAAGGTCCGAAAGGCTCTCGCCTACTACACCAAACACAGGCTGGGACTGGACCTCGACCCAAAGGCGCGGCGGCCGGAGGATCAGCATGTGGTTTTGCTTGCAAGATCCGACAAATAAACGCGACGCGCGAAACGCTATCAGTTCGAAAGCGGTCGCCAGCCACCACCGGGCGCACGCATCCCAGAGACGCGCTGGCGGACGGCCGCATGGGAGGTAGGCAGTACCAATGTGGCCCTCACGGTCATGGGTCGCACACCCTTTAATCAGCCCGATAGCAGCCAGCGCTAGCCTGTGCTCACCTTTCGCAGTTCGTTGATTTAGCCAGGGACTGGCACGTACTTGCGAGTTGGCGGATGCGCCGCCATGTCGTGATCGCAACTTGTCAGCTGGCCTACCAATGCCTTGAGCTCATCAAGCCGATGCTCGTATAGTTCGCGAGGCGTTGCCTGGTATCTGTTGCAGAGGGACGCGGCGGCCGCAACAGCGACACCGTGCTGGGCGCCGTTGCCCATGAGCTTCGTGGCCGACCCGGCGACGTGGGTTACGCTGATGTGTTTTCCAGCCGCCAGCAGGTTGTCGATGTTAGCCGAGTACAGGCAGCGGAATGGGATGCCGTAGGCCTGCCGGTCCCGCATATCGAAGATCCAGTCCTTCAAACGGAAATCGTATGGCGCTTCCTCGCCCTTCTCGTAAGCGCAGTGGATGCAGAACGATCCGTCATTGGCGATCAACGTGTCCGGGAAGCGTGTGTGGTTGCGGATGTCGTTCTCGGTGAGG
>CAIMMO010000013.1 GCA_903842595.1 uncultured Alphaproteobacteria bacterium | reverse complement strand
CGCTTCGATGCGCTGGTTTACGCGTGTGAGAACGGAAAGGGTTGGCTGGGCCGACAGGCCTGTGCGGGTCGACTCGAAGGTGACGGTCTCTGCCAGGCCGGAACAGCGTAAGGCCTCGACGCCATCAGGTGTTTCGAAAACGACGCCGCCTTCGGCGCCGGAGCGGATCACGCCTTCGCGGCGTGTCGTGATCCCGTTGGGCGCAGTGCGGCTCAGCAGGACGCGGCCCTGCTGGGCCTCAGCTGCATCGACCAGAGCAGCGGGGCTGAGCAGGGCGGCGTCGCGGTTCTTTTCGATGACGCCAGAAGGAAGGCCGGTGACGATGGCCGATGCGGGCTCGATGCCATCGGCCACGCCTTCGAACCGCAGGCGGTGCTGGCCGGGCATGAGCACAACGCGGCGGGTTTCGGTGATCAGCGCGAAGCCGTTGAGGTTGTCGAGGTCGAAGCCGCCTTCGCTACGGAATGGGTCGCGATAGACGGTGACGGAGACGTCTACTGGCGCCGATGCCGTGAGGTCCTGCGCATGCGCGGCGATTGGCGCCGACAGCACGGCAAGCGCCGCAAGCAAGATCCGCCTGGAATGCGCGATGCGCATGGGCGTGCGCCTCAATAGCTGGAGTCGAAGACGACAGTCAGCTCGGCTGTGCCGTTGGCTGGCACGTTGACCTGCCATTCGGCCATGTCCGCGTTGGGCCGCGTCGAACGCATCGTTTCGCTCTGGATCCGGGTGTCGCCCCATAGCCCATCCTGCTGCAGCGCAACCGTGACCGCGCGCGGGCTGGCGTTGGAGAGGGTGTAATTCATCGTCGTCCGCCAACGGCGTGACGAAAGCCGTTCGCGTTTCTCGACGACGGGTTTCACCTTTACGTCGAACGCGTCGCCGGTGGAGACGGAGAGGGTTGAGCCCATCGGTGTGTGGTCAATCGTGCTCTCGCCGATGAATTGCGGGTCGCCCTGCTTGTCGCGCATGTAGAAGCGGAGAACGCCCGCAGGGAGTTGGTCGCCAAGGCCGTCGGCCGAGCCGGTTGCGAAGCGGTAGACTGTCCTGGCGCTCTGCGGTTCTTCCTGAGTGCCCATCCAGTAGTTGCGGAATTCATAGCCATGCTTGGCCGGCACGCCATGCACGTCGAGGAAGCTGACCTGTTTGGTCTGCATGTTGGCGATCGTGGTGCGTTCGGCGAGCGGATAGAGGTAGAAGTCACCGAGGCGTTCGCGGTCGCCTGTTTCCGTGCCGGCTGTGACAAGTTGCGGGCGCTGTGGCCGTCCGTACCGCTGGTCATTGTAGCCACCGCCTGCGCGGAGCGGGGAGCCTGCGACGAGCGTGGTGTCCGCATTGTCGTACGTGGTGCCGCTGGAGTTGGTGAGCGTTACCCAGCCTTGCACGTCGATCTTGGAGCTGGCGTCGTCAAAGAGCGCGACATAGTCGGCGCGCCAGCCGAGGCCGGATGTGAGATAGCTGAGCGTCGCCGGGCGCGTGCCCCGGCGATCGCCGTCAACGGTCACTGACAGGGTGGGCTTTGAGCGCAAATTCTCTGGCACCTTGTCGAAGATCACGCGGACGGGCAGGCCATCATCGCGCAGCACCTCGATGCGCTCGCCGATCTTCAACACAACGCCATTGTTGGTGGCGAGAACTTCGGCCTGTTCGCGGATTTCCTGGCCAGTGGCGGGATTGACGCGGACGATGGTGACGACGCTGCCGACGGCTTTCTCCATCAGCTT
>CAIMMO010000012.1 GCA_903842595.1 uncultured Alphaproteobacteria bacterium | reverse complement strand
TTGAGCGTCGGCCGCGGCGTGACGTAGTGGCTGTTGGCGTAGACCTTGATCCGCTCCAGGGGCCGCGTGGCCTTGCCCGTCAACGGATCGAACTCCGTGATCTTGTCGACCTCGTCCCCAAAGAACGAGATCTTCCAAGCCCGATCCTCCTGGTGCACCGGCCACACATCGAGCGTGTCCCCCTTCATCCGAAAGGTCCCCCGCCCAAACGCCTGGTCATTCCGCTTGTACTGCAGCGCCACCAGATCCGCCGCCACCTGCCGGGGATCCCGCGCTTCCCCCTGAGCCAGCTCGAACGTCATGGCGGTGTAAGTCTCAACCGACCCAATGCCGTAAATGCAGCTCACCGAAGCAACGATAATGACATCGTCCCTCTCCAGAATCGCCCGCGTCGCCGAGTGGCGCATCCGGTCGATGGCCTCGTTGATCGAGCTCTCTTTCTCGATGTACGTGTCCGTCCGCGGGACGTAGGCCTCGGGCATGTAGTAGTCGTAGTATGAGACGAAATACTCGACCGCGTTGTCGGGGAAGAAGCTCTTGAACTCGCCATAGAGCTGCGCCGCCAGCGTCTTGTTGTGAGCGAGGATCAGCGCGGGACGCTGCACCGCCTCGATCACCTTCGCCATCGTGAACGTCTTGCCCGAGCCGGTGACGCCGAGGAGGACCTGGTCGAGCTCCTCGTCCTTCACACCCTGCACGAGATCGGCGATCGCCTGCGGCTGGTCGCCCGCAGGCTCGTAGATCGACGCGACGCGGAATTTGCGGCCGCCTTCGAACTTGTCCCAGTTGCGTTCGGGACGGTGCGGTGTCCAGACATTCGACGCTTCGGCGATCGCGACCGCGGTCTTCTGCTGCGCCTTGAATTCCGCCATCGGCGCTTCGCCCACGCCAGAGCCGCGCTTGTGCGCGGGCGCTGCGCCGGGCGCGGTCGGCTTGACCGCTTTTCCGGCGGTTTTTGGGGACGACCGTGTGGGTGGTTTCGCCATGGCCGGAATATGGGCCGCTCCGGTTAGGTTCGCCAGACCAGCCGTGTCAGGCTGCTGACAAGGCTTGGCAAGAGCCTAGTTGTCTTCCTCCGCCTCGTTGATCACGGCACCTGCCACAGCGCCAACCGCCGCGCCGACGGGACCTGCAATGATCAGCCCGGTTGCAGCGCCGGTCGCCGCGCGCTGTTCCATGTTGGTGCCGCAGCCCGTCAGCACGGCTGTGGCGCTCGCAGCGACGCAAAGTGCGATGATGTTCCGACCCGTCATGACCTGCCCCTGTAATGAGCGGTCAGGCTAGCCGAAACAGCGCCTCGCGCACAGCGCTTTGGAGCGAGGGCCCACCCTCGCCCTTAACCTCGATCTATCGGTTGTCTTCTTTGACCTCGCTGGTCACAGCGCCTGCTGCGGCGCCAACCGCGGCGCCGACAGGGCCGGCGACGATCAAGCCGGTTGCCGCGCCCGTCGCAGCCCGTTGCTCCATATTCGTTCCGCAAGCACTCATCAGGGCGAGGCCAAGCAGGGCGACGGCGGGTGCGTAAAGGATCGTGCGCATGTCGGGTTAGCTCCGGTTCCTGGGTTCAACAGCGCAGCAACGCGGCGCCAACCTTCCGGTTCCCGGCCATGCTTTTTGCGCCCTCGCCGCCACCACGCCACAGTTCGGCTAAACTTGACGTGGAATCCCGCGTCATGAGACTCGCTGGCGCAGGACGCAGCTGGCGGAGGGTCGAATCTGTGCAGGCCGGAGGTCGCGGGAGAATGCTGATGTGGGGATCGATGACCGTATCAACACTGGCGCGCCGTACGCTAATGGCGCTGGCTGCAGCGGCCGGCCTTGCCTTTCCATTGGCAGCCATTGCGTGGCAGGGCCCGGGATGGAATTCCGGATTGCGCTGGACCGATGGCCGGGAAGTCCAGTGGCGGGTGTCTCCCGCCCCGGGCTGCGACGGCTCGAATGTCGAATTGCGTCTGCTGAACAACTCTTCGGCGACCGGCCTTGCAACGATGAAGGAGATCACCTTCACCTGCGCCCGCGGATCGGCCCCGTCGATCACCCCTGAGCGTCCCATCGGCCAGATCAGCCCCGGCGGGGCCTATGCTGTCTTGCCGATCTCCTGCGCCTGCGCGGAAAAGGGCGGCGTCAAGGACATAATGTCGGTGGGCATCGACATCGTGCGCAACGGCCCCGGCGCCGAGACGCTCGCCAATGGCTGCACCTACACCGGCGGATTCGCCAGCGGACAGCGCCACGGCCAGGGCCTCTACGCCTGCCCGACGGGCTATGTCTACGAAGGTGCCTACACGATGGGCCAGATCAATGGCAGGGGCGCTGAAACCCTGGCGAGCGGGGAGCGCTATGAGGGCGACTTCATCAACGGCGTGCGCTCGGGAAAGGGCCGCATGATCTTCACCGATGGCTCGACCTATGACGGCGACTATGTCGCCGGAAAGCGCGAAGGCACGGGCACGCAGAAATTCACAGACGGTTCGGTTTATGTCGGCGAATGGAAGGCCGACAAGCGCAACGGCCACGGCGTCTACACCACCGGCGACCAGCAATGGACCTATGACGGCGGCTGGGTGAACGACAAGCGCCAGGGCGACGGCCGCCTCGCCCGTATCGATGGCGACTATGCCTATATCGGCCCGTTCGTGAACGATCAGCGCACGGGTCAGGCGACCGCCACCTTCGGTGATGGCCGCGTTTTCCGAGGCGCTTTCGCCAATGACGAGCAGCAGGGCGCTGGCGAGCTGACCTTCAAGGATGGCCGCAAGATCACCGGCCAGTTCCGCGATCATCGCCCGCATGGCCAGGCGGTCGAGTTCGCCAGCACAGGCACGCTTAACG
Source organism: uncultured Alphaproteobacteria bacterium (assembly GCA_903842595.1). Classification (GTDB taxonomy): domain Bacteria; phylum Pseudomonadota; class Alphaproteobacteria; order Caulobacterales; family Hyphomonadaceae; genus UBA7672. The sequence continues at coordinate 1,846 of CAIMMO010000012.1, read as the reverse complement.
GCAACTGGACCAATGGCGCTCTCAACGGACCCGTCACGGTCACCTACGCCAACGGCGAATACTTCGAAGGCCTCTACGTTAACAACAAGCGAAACGGCAAAGGCACCGACTTCCTTAAGGACAGCTCGAAGCTCGAATGCAACTGGACAGACGACGTCCGCCAGGAGCGATGCACGCGCGTCACACCGGACGGAAAACGTATCGAGTTCAGAGCCACGAAGTCCAACACGCGCAATTGAACCTGGCCGGCAGAATCGCAATCCACCTTCCGTAGCGCCCTGCTAACAACTAGTGATTTGGGAGTAAGCAAAGCAGGGCAAAAAATCGCGCAATGCTGCCCGCGCGACAGGCGCCACACCTTTTGGGACGGGTGTGACATTCGATCGGAATCCCTTGAATCGCACTGATTTCCGGCACGCCGTATCGATATTCGATCTTGACCCACACTCAGCGTCATCGTGGTGTCAATCCAGTAGCGGTGGGTAGGACGCCTGATCGACGACATCGATTGGCGTGTGGCTCTCGCCACAGGGACAGAGGGTCAGTAATGAAAAAGATATCGTCTGGTCGGCTTTGCCGGTCGGTGGCGCTTGGCGCATTGTTTACGGCAACAAGTGGCTTTGCGTTTGCTCAGCAAGCTCAGCCCGTCGTCGATACCGTCCAGCCCGTTGAAGAGCAGGAAGCCGACGAGGGCGACGTCGTCACGGTGACCGGTACCCGTATTCAGAACGATACCTTCAGCAGCGCTTCGGCCATGACGGTCGTGACCGCTGATTAAGCGACTGTACAGGGCGTTACCGATATCGCGTCCCTGCTCCAGAACAGCATTGCCGCTGCCGGTTCGACGCAGACGACCGCGGCGATCTCCGCAGCGATTGCCAACCCTCAAGGCGGCCTCGGCGCGCAGACTTTGTCGCTCCGCGGCCTCGGCGCGCAACGCACGCTAGTGCTGCTCAACGGCCGCCGGGCAGGCCCATCCGGCACGGGTGGGCAGGTTGGCCCCTTCGACCTCAACGTCATCCCGCTCTCTGCGGTCGCACGCGTCGACATCCTGAAAGACGGCGCGTCGTCCCTCTACGGTTCGGACGCCATCGCGGGCGTGGTGAACATCATCACCAAGAAGGACTCCAGCTCGAGCTTCGACGTTTCCTACACCTACCCGGAAATGGGCGCAGGACAGGAATTGTCGGTCAGCGGCACCTGGGGCCAGGAATTCGACAAGGGCTATTTCCGAATCTCCGCCGACTATTTCAAGCAGGAAGAGTTCGACCGCGGCGACCGCGATATCTTCAACTGCAGCCAGGACCTGTTCTTCAAACAGTCTGACGGTACGCGCGCCGACCTTTTCGACGCTCGCCGCAATGACTACACCTGCAACGACGACGTGATCTGGGGCCACAACTGGACCTATGACTATGGCAGCAATGTTCGTTCGGGCGGTTTCCGCCACCGCCCGTGGCAGACAACCGCTGGTCGTTACCAGTATGACTACTCTGGCACTCTGGCCCAATACCTTCAGCCCTTCAGCAACGTGCCGGGCGCTCCGACGGAATCGCAAAGCGGCATCGTCAACCCGGCCGGCTGGTATCCGGTCGGCTATCAGAACATCCTTACGGCCCCTCGCGTACCGGATCCGATCTGGGGCCCGTTCGCACGTAACTCCGGCGCTTACCAGGACTTCTACCATCCGCTGCAGGACCAGACTACGCTTTCGCCGAGCATCGAGCGCATGTCGATCGTCGCAGAGGGCGAGTACGACATCACCGACAATATCAAGGCCTATGGCGAAATCCTGCTGAACCGCCGCACGACCAAGAACGACAGCTACGACCAGATTTACACCTTC
>CAIMMO010000011.1 GCA_903842595.1 uncultured Alphaproteobacteria bacterium | reverse complement strand
TCTCGCGGTTGCGGCCCTGCTTGGCCGAGCCGCCGGCGCTATCGCCCTCGACGATGAAGATCTCGGACTTGGCCGGATCCTTCTCCTGACAGTCGGCGAGCTTGCCGGGGAGCGAGGTGATGTCGAGCGCGGACTTGCGGCGCGTGAGTTCGCGCGCCTTGCGGGCGGCCTCCCTTGCAGCAGCGGCCTCGACGATCTTCATCATCACCTGCTTTGCCGGGCCCGGGTTCTCCTCGAACCACTGGCTCAGCGCATCGGTCATGAGGCTTTCGACGATCGGTCGGACTTCCGACGAGACGAGCTTGTCCTTGGTTTGCGAGGAGAATTTCGGGTCCGGCACTTTCACCGACAGCACGCAGGTAAGGCCTTCGCGCGCATCGTCGCCGGAGATCTCGACCTTCTCCTTTTTCGCAAGGCCCGTTTCGTTGGCGTACTTGTTGATCACGCGCGTGAGGGCGCCGCGAAAGCCCGCAAGGTGCGTGCCGCCGTCGCGCTGGGGGATGTTGTTGGTGAAGCAGAGGACGTTTTCGTAATAGCCGTCATTCCACTGCAGCGCAGCTTCGACGACAACGCCGTCCTTCTTGGTCATCGTATAGATCGGCCTGGGGATCGCAGCGTTGCGCTGGCGGTCGATGTGCTTGACGAAGGCTTCCACGCCGCCCTCGTACTGCATCACGATTTCCCACGGCTCGGCGCCGCGCAGGTCCTTGAAGACGATCTTCACACCAGAGTTCAGAAACGCGAGTTCGCGCAGACGATGCTCCAGCGTCTCGCGCTTGAACTCCGTCATTGTGAAGGTCGCGGCGCTCGGCAGGAAGCGAACGGTGGTGCCGGTCTCGTGGCGCGAGCCGTCGGCCTTCATCGGTGCGTCGCCGATGATGCGCAGCGGCGCTTCGGGCTCGCCCAGCCTGAAGCGCATCTTGTGGATCTTGCCATTGCGGCGGATGGTGAGGTCGAGCGTTTCGGAGAGCGCGTTGACGACCGAGACACCGACGCCATGCAGGCCGCCCGAGACCTTGTAGGAGCCCTCCTCCTCGGTGTTGGCAAACTTGCCGCCGGCGTGGAGCTGGGTCATCACGACCTCGGCCGCGCTGACGCCCTCTTCGGCGTGGATGTCGACGGGAATGCCGCGTCCATTGTCGCTGACTTCGGCCGAGCCATCCGGAAACAGCGTGACGGCGACATGGTCGGCGTGGCCCGCGAGCGCTTCGTCGATCGAGTTGTCGACGACTTCGTAGACCATGTGATGGAGGCCCGAGCCGTCGTCGGTGTCACCGATATACATGCCGGGACGTTTGCGCACGGCGTCGAGCCCGCGCAGCACCTTGATCGCATCGGCATCGTAGCTCTTCTTCGAAGGCTCGCCGCCGTTGGTTTCAGTCACGTCAGACATTCAAGCTTCCCAGTCGCGGAGCGACGTTCAAGAACAAAGTGGGACGCGCTGAGGCGGCGCCGCCAAATCAGGTATCAATCCTCGCAGACAGTCCCGTCAGACACTTCGAAGCGCTGGGCGCGATCGCCGAACGCATCGAACAGGGAGCGGTCTGTTCCTGTGAGCCAGGCCTGGCCACCGAGAGCGGCCAGTTCATCGTACAACGCGGCGCGCCGGTCCGAATCGAGATGGGCCGCCGCCTCGTCAAGTAATAGCAGGGGTGAGGGGGCAAAATCACGCTCGAAAAGCGCCTGAGCATTGGCTAAAATAAGCCCTATTAACAGGGCTTTCTGCTCGCCCGTCGAGCACTGGTCGGCGGCCAGGCCCTTGGGGGCGTGAATGACGCGCAAATCAGTGCGGTGAACGCCCTCCGTCGTGCGCCCGGCGATGCGGTCGCGGCCACGGTTTTCGCGCAGCTGAATGATGATTTCCTGCTCGATATCGGTCAACGCCACGCCATTGGCGGCGTGCATCTCGAACTCACCGTCGAGGTCGATGAGGGCCTTCGGGAAGGCGCCTTCGGGCCGCGCGAGGATCGCCTCCTGCATCACCTTGACGGCGTCGATCCGGTGGATGGCCATGGCGGCGCCGGCGGAGGCCATACCGACCTCGATGGCGTCGAGCCAGGCGGGGTCGCTCCTGCCCTGCTCCAGCAACGCATTGCGCTGGCGCATGGCCTTCTCATAGCCAGCGGAGGCGGCGGCATGGCTGGGGAAGTGGGCGAGCACCTGCCGGTCGAGAAAACGGCGACGATCGCCTGCGGGGCCTGCGAAGACGCGGTCCATGGCGGGGGTGAGCCAGATCACGCGCATCAGTTCGCCGAGATCCTGCTGCGCGGTCTCGACGCCGTCGAGCCGGGCTGAGCGGCGCGAGCGGCCCTGCTCGTCGAGTTCGAGAGCGAGCGAGATCCGCCTGTCGACATCGCCATCGCGAACATCGGTGGAGATGGCCCAGCCGCGCGCTGCTTCACCCTCAGCCGTCTGGCGCACGAGGTCGCCGAACTCCGCGCCGCGCAAGCCGCGCCCGGGCGACAACATCGAGACGGCCTCGAGCAGGTTGGTCTTGCCGGAGCCATTCTGCCCGAACAGGCAGACGTGGCGGCCATCGAGGCGCAGGTCGAGGCTGGCGTAGTTGCGATAGTCGCGCAGCCCAAGGCGCGTGAGGCGGACGTGAGGGCGGCGGGGGTCGGCGACGTCCATCATGGCGAGACCGGCCCCGCCCTACAGGATGTCAGCCTACACACGCAGCGGCATCAGGACGTATTCGGCGCCGGCGTCCTTGGCGTCGATGACCCGGGCGGGAGAGGCCGCATCGTTGAATTCGATGCGGGTCTCGTCGCTTTCGATCTGGCCAGCGACGTCGAGGAGGTATTTGGCGTTGAAGCCGATCTCCATCGGCTCCGCGTCGTAATCCGCCTCGATGTCCTCGGCGCCATGACCGGATTCGGAATGCGTGACGGCGAGCATCAGCTTGCCGGGCGACAGCGACAGCTTCACCGAGCGCGAGCGTTCGGCCGACACGGTGGCCACGCGATCGACAGCGTCCTTGAACAGCTTGGTCGCCACGACCATGATCCGGTTGTTGTCTTTTGGAATGACGCGCTGGTAGTCCGGGAAGGAGCCGTCGATCAGCTTGGACGTCAGCACGGCCTCGCCGATCCGGAAGACAATCTTGGAGTCCGAGGCTTCGATGGTGACGATATCGGGCGCGTCATCAAGAAGCCGGCGCGCTTCGGCAACGGCCTTGCGCGGCACGATCACGCCCTTGAGGCCGGATGAGCCCTTCGGCGCCTCGCCCTCTGCAAGTGCGAGGCGGTGGCCGTCCGTGGCGACAGCGCGCAACACGTTGCCCTTCGCGCCCTTGGCGTGGTGCAGGTAGATGCCGTTCAGATAGTAGCGCGTTTCCTCGGTCGAGATCGCAAAGCGCGTCTTGTCGATCAGGCGGCGAAGTTCGGCCGCCGCGATCTCGAACTTAACCGGGGCTGCTTCCTTGGCCATGGTCTGGAAGTCGGCGGCCGGCAGGGTGGGCAGCGCGAATTTCGAGCGGCCCGCAGAGATCGACAGGCGGCCGTCCGTCAGGTCGAGCGCGACTTCGGAACCCTCGGGGAGTTTGCGCACGACATCAAAGAGCGTCTGTGCCGGGGCGGTGACCGCGCCGGCCTTCTTCACATTGGCTTCGGCCGCATCCGTAGCCTCGATGTCGAGGTCGGTGGCAGTAAGGCTCAGCCGGTCGCCTTCAGCCTGCATCAGGATGTTGGACAGGATCGGGATCGTGTTCCGCCGTTCGACCACGGCCTGGACGTGGGACAGCGCCCGCATCAGCGCATTGCGGTCGATGGTCAGTTTCATACGTCCAGTCCCTGTCAGGAGGCGGCCCTTGAGAGAAGCTCGTTGAGCGCCTGGCGGTTCGCCGAAAAGGTTCGGCCCGCCTGATGAGGGCGGGCCGGAAGATTAGCCAGATTGCGGCGTGCGGGAAGGCCCCGAAGGGGGCTTTCGCAAGCTATTCACACACCCTCCCCTGTTTTTCAGGCAAAGGTGGGCGATCAGCGCCTAACGCGCGTTGCGCGGGTCTGCCATGATGCGCTGTTCCAGCTGACGAAGCTCTTCGGCCATGGACTCGTTCGAGGCGACCATCGCTGCAATCTTGCGATAGGCAAAAAGCACTGTTGTGTGGTCCCGATCCCCGAACATCCTGCCGATCTGCGGGTAGGAACACTTGGTCATCTGGCGGCTGAGATACATCGCATACTGTCGCGGCAGAGCGTATTGGCGCTTGCGGCAGGGCGATTCCAGCTCGGCCTTGCTGACGCCGTAGGCGCGGGCGGTGACATCCTTGATCGTGTCGATGCGCGGGGCCTTGGACGGCGCGCCACCCATCTGCAGCTGGATCGACTTCTCGACGGCGGCGCGATCGAGCGGCTTTCCGGCCAGCACGGTGCCACAATACACGTTGCGCACGGCGCCGCAGAGCGCGCGGCCGGACGCAGGCAGGCGATCAGCGAGAAGATCGATCCATTCTTCGGTCAGCTGGAACTCGGAATCGATGGCCGCTGCGGCGACCGAGACGGCGTCGGCGCGGGCGCGCAGGATTTCGCGGCGAAGGTTACGCTCGGGCAGTTCCATCTGGGCGATGACGCCGCCATGGATCTCGTCGCGCATCCGTTCGTCGAGCTGGTCGATCAGGGCGGGGGTCTGGTCAGCGGCCAGAACGACAACGCCGCCGTTCGCGACGATGGCGCGCATGTGAGAGAAGAACTCGACCAGCGTGCCGGGCTTGGCGCAGATGAACTGGAAATCGTCGAGAAGGACGACGCGCGCACGGCGGAACATGGTGCGCAGGTCAGACGTATCCTTCCGCTTCACGCCGTCGATGAAGGCGTGCAGGAAGTCTTCCGAGCTCATGTAGAGGACGCTGCCTTCGCCTTTCGCGGCGCGCAGCGCGCCCTCGATACCGCGCAGGAGGTGCGTCTTGCCGACGCCGTGCGGGCCGACGATGGTGACGACGTGGGCCGAGACGCTGGCTCCCAAGGCCAGCCGGCGGGCAAGGCCGAAGGCGACGCGGTTTGAATCGCCGACCATGAAGTTCTCGAGCGTCTGATCGTCCTCGCCTGCGAGCGCGGGCAGAACGCCTTCATCGCGTGACGCCTCGAATTCTTCATCGGCAACAGTCTCGTGCGGGCGGGCAAGCGCCATCACATCGCTCGAGATGCGCTCGCGCGCTTCGATGCGGACTGTGCGGCCATCACGGTCGGCCTGGCTCCAGGCCTGCTGGATGAAATGGCCGAAATCGGCCTCGACGCGCGTACGCTCATGCTCGCTGGCGGCCGAGAGCAGCACTTCACCGTTCACTTCGGCGACGAGTTCGAGCCTGGCCAGCCATGAATCGAACTTCACATCGCCCAGGCGACGGCGCAGCGCGGTGCGCACGTCAGCCCAGATGACGGGGATCTGGTCGCCAGCGCGACCTGTCGCGATCTCGCGACCTGCCGATGAAGCGGCGCGCGCGGGGGCGCCCTGCTCACTGGCAAATGGTTCAATGCCGCGGGACGCACCGCCGGCGCCGTTAGGAGAAAAACGCGTCGTGGATTGCTTGCTGATCATGGCCCCTCATCTACCCTTCTCTGGCGATGCCTTCCCCTTCTTTTCGGACACAAGGCTTCTCCGACGACTCCAGCCCCGGAGCCGCAGAATGATGTCCAAACGAAGGAAGGTTACTCGCTACGGAGGAGAGTTTTTCTCCCTTCGAGACGAGCCGTCAACCGACTCATCGGCCGCAGCTGACGAATTTATTTTTACGAATCTGTCGTCGTCGGTATTGCCACTGGATTCATTCAAAAAATGAAGTGCCGCAGCATTCCGCGCATATGACTATGCGTCTGCAGTCATCCGTGTACGGATGAAATGCAGAGCACAAAGCGCCACAACGCCTTGCGGCGCTGCACCTTCGAAACTCAACTGTGACGGGTATTGATGCAACCCCGAAAGTGCGGGGTCACGCTTCCGGGATCTAGGCGCCGACGGCCTTCACGCGCGCGGCAAGGCGGGAGACCTTGCGGGATGCGGTGTTCTTGTGAATCACGCCCTTGGTGACGCCGCGCATGATCTCAGGTTCGGCGGCTTTCAGCGCCTTGACGGCGGCGGCCTTGTCGCCTGACGCAACGGCTTCCTCGACCTTCCGGACGAAGGTGCGAACGCGCGACCGGCGTGACTTGTTGACCTCTGTCCGCCGGGCGATCTTGCGCACCATTTTCTCGGCGGATTTCGTATTGGCCATCGGTCTTCCAAGCTCCGTTTACCCTGACCGCCGGACACGAACCGGGGGTTTTGGGGAGCGGCCTATTATCAGCGTCGCCAAAGCCCGTCAATTCGCGGCGCGCACGATTTGGCTGGCGCCGCGAAACACCGCACGAAAGGCCCCCCTCACTGTTGCTTGAACTGGGCAGGGCGCTTCTCGACGAAGGCGCTCATGCCCTCCTTCTGGTCGTCGGTGGCGAACATGGCGTGGAAGAGCCGCCGTTCGAAGGCCAGTCCCTGATGCAGCGTGGTTTCGTAGGCGGCATTGACCGCCTCCTTGGTCATCATGGCGATTGGCTGGGAGGCGGCGGCGATCTTTTTCGCGACCTTTTTCGCCTCATCCATCAACTGGTCGGCCGGCAGGACGCGGGAGACGAGCCCCGCACGCTCGGCTTCCGCAGCGTCCATCATGCGGCCGGTCAGGCACATCTCCATCGCCTTGGATTTTCCGACCAGGCGCGTGAGACGCTGCGTGCCGCCAATCCCAGGCATGACACCAAGATTGATCTCCGGCTGGCCGAACTTCGCGGTTTCCGAGGCCAGGATAAAATCACACAACATCGCGAGCTCGCACCCGCCGCCCAGCGCAAAGCCGTTTACAGCAGCCACGATCGGCTTGCGGAAGGACGACACGGCATGTTCGAAGCCTGCGAACATGTCCGCCTTGTAGACGTCCATGTAGCTCTGCGGCGCCATCTCCTTGATGTCGGCGCCGGCGGCAAACGCCCTGCCCGCACCCGTGATGATGACGCAGCTGATCGCCGCATCGCCATTCCACTTGCCGAGCTGATCGGCGACTTCGGCGCACAGCTTGCGCGAGAGCGCGTTCAGCGCATCGGGACGGTTGAGCGTGATGATCCCAACTGGACCATCGATTTCCACCAGCAGCGTTTCGTAAGCCATGTGCGTCTCCTGTTGGACCCTTCCTAGCCGGGGGGCAGGCTGAGTTCCACCCGCGTGGCGCCGGCCAGCCGCAGCCGGTCGAAGAGGTCGATCACCACATCGACATCGGCCGTGCCGAAATCGGCCTGCGCGAGCGAGGTTGCGCCTTCAACGACGGGGTCGGACAGGAAGTGCGCGGCGTGCTGGATCCCGGACTCGGCGACGCCTTCAGGCGCGCACATCGCTTCCTCGAACCAGCCAGCGAGCGCGGCGGCGACTGGCTGCGGATCGCCCTCGATGGCGAGGCGCACGCCGTCCCACGGGAATGGTGCGATTACGATCGAAAGCCCGCCGCCCTCGAAGGCGATGGGCACAAAATCCAGCATGCGGCCCGACTGGAACATGGAGGGGCTGGCGCTGTCGCCTTCCTGTACGGCGAGATCATAGCGCCCGCCAAGGCCCAGCGCGCCTTCGCGCGCGAGCCCGCCGGCGTCGTTGAGCATGGGCGGCTCGATGATCAGCACATGGCCCTGCTCGCGCAGTTCGCCGAGCGCCTTCGTGAACAGGTCCACATGATGCGCGCGGATGTCGTTCAGCAGGTCGTAAAGGTCGCTCACACAGGGCTCCGTCGCGGTGAAGCCAGGGAGACTAGTCCGGCAGACGCGTGGAGGCGAGCGTCACGACGAGTTCGAATTCGACCTTCGTGAGGGCCATGTTGGCCCGCTCGCGGACGCGGATGGTAAGCCGCTCGTCCTCGCGCGCGTAGACGACGCCATCCGGCGTTTCCGCTGGTTTCCACCCAAGCGCGGGAAGGGTTTGCGCATAGAATGCCGACACGCGCGCTCCGCCGAGATTGCCTTCGGCGCTTGTGCGCACGACGCGGCCCTGGTCGCTCTCGAAAATCATCGGTTCGGGCGCTTCGGTCAGACCGTTTGGCAGCGGGACATCGTCGATCGCCGTCAGGAATTGTGTGGCGTGAGCCGCGGGCGCGCCAGCGCAGCCCGCTGCGGCGACGATCACGATAGCGCTTGCAAAGTGTCTGAGCACGCGTGCCTCCAGTGCCGTGAGTCTCGCCGGGTTCCCCTTAACAGGCAGACAATCAGCCTGAATCGCGCGAATTGTTCCTGACATGTTCTTTCGCCGGATTATGCTCAACGCCGTTGGAGCGGGGACCGGCCGATGATGATCAGCCGCATCACGAATTTCGCCTTCGAGGCGCGTCCGATCGACCTGCAGGTGCAGCTCTCCGGCGGCTCCAGCGCCTTCGACATTGTCGGCCTGCCTGACGAGGCCGTGGGCGCGAAAACGCCGATGGCCAAGGCAGCCGAGCAAATGTCACTCTCTGCGCGCGTCTACGATGGCGTGCTGAAGGTCACGCGCACCATCGCCGGTCTTGGCCTGAAATTCAGGCCAGCTTCTTCTCGATCACATCCCACATCGCCGCCACCGCATCGACGCCCGAGAGGCGCTTGAGCGCACGCGCACCAGTGGGCGATGTGACGTTGATCTCCGTCATCATGCCGCCGATCACGTCGATGCCGACGAACAGCAGGCCACGCTTCTGCAAAGCGGGCGCGATGCGGGCGCAGATCTCCCTCTCGCGTGCAGACAGGTCGGTCGCCTCCGCTGTGCCGCCGACAACGAGATTGGAACGGATTGCGCCGCTCGGCGGCTTGCGGTTGATGGCGCCGACAGGCTTACCATCGACAATCAGGATACGCTTGTCGCCGTCGCTGACCGCCGGAAGGAAAGCCTGCGCGATGAAGGGCTCGGGCGCCATCCTGTTGAACAGGTCGACCACGGCTTCGAGATTGCCGTCGTCGCGGCCGATCTTGAGCACGCCGGCGCCGCCATGCCCGTGCAGCGGCTTCAGCACGATGTCGCCGTGTACAGCGCGGAATTCATGCACCCGCGCAATCTCGCGTGTGATCAACGTCGGCGGCTGCAGGTCGGGATACATCAGGGTCAGGACTTTTTCCGGCGACGAGCGAACGCCCGCCGGATCGTTCACCACCAGCGTCTCGTCCGTCACCAGTTCGAGCAGGTGCGCTGCGGTGATATAGCCCATGTGAAAGGGCGGGTCCTGCCGCATGAGAACCACGTCGACGTCGCAGCGCAGATCAATCTTCTGAACAGCACCCATCTCGGCATGCGGCGTGCGGCCGGGGAAAACTTTCGCGGGCATCGCCCATGCACCGACAAACCCTGAGTCGTAATACAGATCGCCCACGCCATAAACGAAGACCTGATGGCCTCGCGACTGTGCTTCCTCGATCATCATGAAGCTGGAGTCGCCTGCCGGATTGACGGCCTCGAGCGGGTCCATCTGGACGGCGATGCGCAGCGACATGGGAACAGCTCCGGCGGACGCCCCCTACCTAGGTTGCGCCAGCCTTTGCCGCAATGCGCAGCGCAGCTGTATTCGCGCTCAGTTGTTCGTCACGGGCGGTAGCGGCACGGTCTGCAGGCCGACCGAATTGCCATTGCTGCCCGGCGGGGGCACTGCGCCAGGCGCGTAGGGATCGCTGTATTGGCCGCGCGTGGTGGGCGACTGGGCCGGCGGCACGATCGGCGCGGGTGCGCCTGACGAGGGCGCGATGTTGATCGGCTGTCCGGCCGAGGGATCGGTGACGGGCCTGCCCTGCTCGTCGCTCAGCGGGGCGGCGGCGACGCTGATCTCGGGCGGCGGGCCAGCGCGCTCGCGCATCTTCACATAGGACACCACCTTCTTCACGCCGTTGACGATGCTTGCGTGCTCAGCCGCGCGACGAAGCTCGTCCTCGGTGCGCGCAAGGCCCAGAAGGTAGACGGTGCCGCCATGGACCTGGATATTGAAATTCGTGCCCTTGATGTCGTTGTCGGCGATCAGGCGCAGCCGGATCTGCTCGGTGATCCACGCATCGTTCACATCGCGGCCCAGGTCCCAGTAGCCGACATTCACCTCGTTCGCGACTTCGTCGACCGATCCCACAGACCACGCGATGCGCTCGGCTTCCCTGCGATCCTCCTGGCTTGCGACGCGGCCCGACAGAAGCACGAAGCGATCCACCACCGCGACATCGACCTCCATGAAGCGGCCGTTCAACCCCGCGCTGAGCAGGCGCGTCTTCACTTCGGTGGCCGCGCTTGAATCATCCAGCGCCTCGCCGAATGTGCGGTCGGAAAGGCAACCGCCCAGAATCGGCGCGGCAAGAAGAAGGCAGGCCAGTACACGTGCAGTCATGGTCGCGATAACTCCGTCACGTTCCGGCGCAGCGATTAGCCGCCAGATGCGGCGATTTTCGGGCGCGGCGCCCATGTTCTACAGGGGCGATGAGCATAAAGTGAACGAATTCTGAGACCCGGCGGCAGTCGCAGCGCGCCGGCCTGCGGTTTCAGGCTTGCAGCGTGTGGCTGTCGGATCAGCCCGCATCATCGTCTTCGTCCGGCTCGCGCAGTTCCAGCGCCCGTTCATAGACATCGCGGCGTTTCATGCCGAAGCGCTCGGCGAGCTCGGCGGCGAGTTCCTTCAATGGCCGCTCGTCGCCGGCTGCGAGGATGGCCGCGTCCACCGTGTCCGCGTCAGCCACTTGCGCGCCCTCGCCCGGCCCGGCAAGAACGACGATCTCGCCGCGTGGCGGACCGGCCTTGGCATAGTGCGCGGCAAGTTCCGCCAGCGTACCGCGGCGTAGCTCCTCGAACAGCTTGGTCAGCTCCCGCGCGACCACCGCTTCACGCGCGCCCAGCACCTCGGCCATGTCGGCGAGGCTTGCGGCAAGACGTGACGGCCCCTCGAAGAACACCAGCGTTCCACCCGTGCCTTTCAGCGAATTCAGGAAAGTCTTGCGCGCGCCCGACCGCGGCGGCGGGAAACCTGCGAAGGTGAAACGGTCAGTCGGCAGGCCGGACGAGGCCAGCGCCGCCATCGGTGCGGACGCGCCCGGGATCGCAATGACCTTGATGCCCAATGCAGCCGCCTCACGCACCAGCTTGAAGCCGGGGTCGGACACTAAGGGCGTTCCTGCATCCGAGATCAGCGCGATGCGCGCGCCCGCTTGCAATTCCTTGAGCAGCGCTGGCCGCGCCTGCGCGCCGTTGTGGTCGTGATATGGCCGTAATTTCGCGGACACTCCGAAGGCGTTGAGCAGCTTCGCGGCCACCCGCGTATCCTCGGCGCAGACGGCGTCCACGGACGCCAGCGTATCGAGGGCGCGCAAGGTGATGTCCCTGAGGTTGCCGATCGGAGTCGAAACAACGTAGAGGCCGGGCGCAAGGCTGGGATCTATCCGGAACAGACGCGAAGGAGAGCCTTCGCCCAGGGCCGGATCACCTTGTCGGGAACCATCGTCCAGCCTAGGTTCTGCAGCCTGGGCCGGGTCTACCGCCGCATCCTCAGGAGGGGTCGCGCATGTCATCCAGAACTCGGGTCCGTTTCCTTGGCGCTGCGTCCGCGCTGATGCTGGCCGCCACGGCTGCATGCGCAAGCGGCCCCGTGCGGCCGACCACGCCCCTGTCTACCAACGACCTGCGGCCCGATCCAAGCCGCCCGATGCGGCCGCCTTCGGCCGATCCCTCGCCGTCGGCTCCCGTGATGCCCACCTTCGCCGAAAGCCGCAACGCCTATATGCCCCGCCACCTGCCCGGCGCCCAGCAGATGAACCTCAAGCGGATCGCCGTTCTGCTGCCCTTCTCCTCCACGAATGCGGAAGTGAAGAAGCAGAGCGAGGGCATCTACAACGCAATCCAGATGGCGCTCTTCCAGGTTGGCGCCGCCGATGTCGTGCTCCTGCGCCGCGATGCCACAAGCGCCGACCCAGCCATCGTCGCCGGTATCGCCGACGACGCGATCCGCGATGGCGCGGTCGCGGTGATCGGCCCCGTCTTTGCCCAGCAGGTCTCACCGGTTGCGCGCGAAGCCGCTGAAGTGCGCGCGCCCGTCTTCGCCTTCTCGACAGACGTTTCCGCCATCGGCCAGGGGGCGTACCTCGTGTCGCTGACGCCGTACGCCGAGGTCGAGCGGATCGTCGACTGGGCCGCCAGGGATGGCGTCACACGCTTTGCAATGCTTGGCCCCAACAACCAGAACAGCCGCGCGATTGAACAGGCGCTGCGCGATGCCGCCGCCAGGCGCGGCGGAGCCGTTGTTGGCGTCGAATACTACACGCAGGGAAATTCCTCACCGCAGGCCGAGGCGCGCCGCGTCGCCTCTATCATCGAGGCGGAGAACCGCGCCAACCCGAACAAGGTTGCGGTGCTGATCCCCGAGGCCGGCGTCCAGCTGCGTTCTGTCGGCGCACTGCTGCGCGCTGTCGCCAACGTGACACCGAAGGAGGTGCGCTTCCTCGGCACAGGCCAATGGAACGACTCGGATGTCTGGCGCGAGCCGGGCCTCTATGGCGGCGCCTTCCCCGCGCCGGATCCGGCGTCGGTCGCCGACTTCGAAAGGCGCTACCAGGCTTATTTCGGCGAAGCGCCGCCGCGGCTTGCAGCGTTCGGCTATGACGCCGGTGCGCTTGCCGCAACGCTTGCGGCCGCTGACCGGCTCGACGCAGCGATGATCCAGCGCGCCGAAGGCTGGGGTGGCGTCAACGGCCTCTTCCGCTTCGGCCCGGATGGCAGCGTCGAGCGGGCCCTCGCCGTGATGCAGCTGCAGACGCAGGGCGGCGTGAAGACAGTCTCCCCGCCGCAGCAGACCTTTGCGTCGGGCAGCTAGTACCCGCTTTCGTTGAAGCGTGAGTCGTGATTCAAGATTGGGATGATACCCGAAGCAAGAGAAGTGCGGCTTAAGCCGAAGGAGCGGTCTGTGCTGGAAGGGCGACTTCGTTCGCCTACGACGGCCCAGCGAGACG
>CAIMMO010000010.1 GCA_903842595.1 uncultured Alphaproteobacteria bacterium | reverse complement strand
GTTCGGGCAACCGGCGGGTCACGATCACTTTCAGCTTGGGGCGTGACGTCGGCATGGGCGGGACCGTTTCCTCTGGTCTTCTGTGGTCTTGGGGACTTTCCGCTCTCTGGCGGCTCTTTGGGCGTTCGATAAGGGAGCGTGTGGCGTCCGGTCTATCAAAGCGGGGGCGAAGGGCCAACTGCGGCCGACGCGTAAAGCCTAATGCGTGATTCACCGCAATTTCGATTGTGTGGTTAAGCCGGCTTTCACGACCCCGTGCTTCTCATGAGCGTCTGATTCTCCAGCATGAAGGCAGTCGAGCCGTGAGCAAAAACCGCCGCAGCCCCCTCCTTTTTCTGGCCCTTGCCCAAGTCTTTGGCGCCGCATTCGCGCTGGCATCTCCTGCGCTGGCGCAGGAAACGCTGACGCCCGGCAGCTTCAAGGCGTTTGCCGCGGACGGCATGGAAGCCCGTGTCAGCGACTTTTCCGGCCAGACCGTGCCGCGTTATGCGAGTTTACGCTATGGGGAGGTCAATGGCCGCGCAGGTCCGAGCCCGGACTACCCGGTGCGCTGGACCTATGAGCGTGCAGGACTGCCGGTCGTCGTGATCCGCGAGAGCAAGGATTGGCGGATGATCCGCGACCCGATGGGCGACGAGGTTTGGATCAACCAGAGCCAGCTGGCGGCAAAACGCACCGCAATCACGACCCAGGTCGGCGTGATCTACCGCGAGCCGCGCACAGACGCGGTGAAAATCGCGCGTTTTGGCGCCGGCGCCGTTGTTTCCCTTGGCGATTGCGGACAGGTCTGGTGCCGCGTCGAAGGCGACGGACGCAAGGGTTGGGTCGAGAAGGCCGATCTCTGGGGCGCCGACACGCTGCGGGCCGCACCCGGAAATCGCTAGGTTTTTCGGGTTCCGCTCCGGTAGCTTGCGCCGCTTGGCCACTTGCGCCTTGCGTGTTAACGGGCCTCTCCCCTGTCAGGCGAGACATGTGTCACGCAAGACGGGGCGGAGCGGTCCATGACTCACGACATCACGCCTCCCCACGCGCTGCACACGCCGCAGAGCGCGTACAGTTACGAGGAGCTGCTGAAGAGCAGCCAGGGTGAGCTGTTCGGGCCAGGCAATGCGCGCCTGCCGGCGCCGCCCATGCTGATGCTGGACCGCATAACCGAGATTACGCTCGATGGCGGACCTCACAAACGCGGTCACATCATTGCCGAACTCGATATCAATCCCGATCTATGGTTCTTCAAATGCCACTTCCCGGGGGATCCCGTGATGCCGGGGTGCCTGGGACTGGATGCAATGTGGCAGCTGGTCGGTTTCTGGCTTGGCTGGTCGGGCTCGCCGGGCAAGGGCCGGGCGCTTGGCGTCGGCGAGTGCAAGTTCACCGGGCAGGTGACACCGGAGAAGAAGCTGGTTCGCTATGAGATCGATATCCGGCGGGCGATCCGCTCGCATCTGACGATGGGCATTGCTGACGGAAGCGTGTTTCTTGACGGCGAAAAAATCTACACCGCCAAGGACATGAAAGTTGGCTTGATGAAGATCGGCGGCTAGGTTCGAGCGCGGCCTCGCGGCGGGACAAGCCGGGCGTAAGGTTCAAGGGAGAGACATCGCGATGGCGGCCAGCGGCCCCGATCTGCGCAGGGTGGTCATCACCGGCATGGGCATCGTCTCGTCCATCGGCGACACGATCAAGGAAGTTTCCGACAGCCTGAAGACGGGCAAGTCGGGCATCGCGTTCATGCCGGAGTATGCCGAAAAGGGCTTCAGGTCGCAGGTGGCGGGCAAGCCGAACGCCATGCCGGAAGACCATGTCGACAAGCGGGCCATGCGTTTCATGGGCGATGGCGCCGGCTGGTGCCACATGTCGATGACGCAGGCGATCGCAGATGCGGGCCTCGACGAGAGCATCATCTCCAACCCCCGCACGGGGCTGATCGTGGGCACGGGAGGGCCCTCGACGCGCGCGATCGTGGCGGCGGCCGATTCGACCCGGGAGAAGGGCTCGCCGCGCCGCATCGGGCCGTTCGCCGTGCCCAAGGCGATGTCCTCGACAGCATCGGCCACGCTGTCGACGCTCTTCAAGGTCCTGGGCGTGAACTATTCGATATCGTCCGCGTGCACGACGTCGCTGCATTGTGTGGGCGCTGCGACCGAGCAGATCCAGTGGGGCAAGCAGGACGTGATGTTCGCCGGCGGCGGCGAGGAGCTCGACTGGACGCTGTCCTGCCTGTTCGACGGGCTGGGCGCGATGTCGTCGAAATACAATGCCGAGCCGCATCGCGCCTCGCGCGCCTATGACGCCGATCGCGATGGTTTCGTCATTGCTGGCGGCGCCGGCATGGTGGTGCTTGAAGAATACGAACACGCCAAGCGCCGCGGGGCGACGATCTATGGCGAAGTGGTCGGTTATGGCGCGACCTCGGATGGCTACGACATGGTGGCGCCGTCGGGCGAAGGAGCCGCGCGTGCGATGCGGCTTGCCATGGCGCAGGCCGGACGCGCGCCGGACTATCTCAACCCGCACGCCACATCGACGCCGGTTGGCGACGTGAAGGAACTTGAAGCCGTGCGCGAAGTGTTCGGGCAAGAGGCAGCGGACCAGCCGATGATCTCGGCGACCAAGTCGATGACAGGCCACTGCCTCGGCGGCGCCGGCGTGCAGGAGCTGATCTACTCGCTGATCATGATGAAGGAGCGTTTCGTGGCGCCCTCCATCAACATCGACAGGCTCGACCCGCTTGCCTATGGCGTCAACATCATCCGCGAGGCGCGCGAGGCCGTCATCAAGATGGTGATGTCGAACTCGTTCGGGTTTGGCGGGACGAACGGCTCGATCGCGGTGTCGAAGGTCTGAGGCTCGGGAGAGCGTCGCCTGGCGGCCGGACCGGATGCTGGTGCGGCCGTTGGCGCGATAAGCCAAGCAGGCGTTTGCTGGCCCGAAGCGACAGTTCGGCTAGTGTGAGCAGCGTATGGCTTCGAACAGAGATATGAGGCCGAGACGGGCCTCTTCTTGAGGGCCATCCGTCGAACAACTTCCGGTCCAGAAATCCTGAGACAGATGATCGGTCAATCATCAAGCGCGCTGATGCGGGGGTTTTCATGAAGACGCTGGGTCTCTGGCTTGGTCTGGGAATGGTGGCGCTGGTGCAGTCGGCCGGGGCGCAACCGAGGGTTACCGCGCAGATCAAAACGCCCTACGCTCCGCCGGGCTATGTGATCGAGCGGACTGAGGACTGTCGCATCGAATCCTCCGGCGGAGCGCCCGATGCCCGATTGCGGTGCGCGCCCGGACTAGGCTGGCGGCTCAGGGATGCGACCGGAGCGGTTGTCTATCCGAAAGCGGGATATATGCGTGAGGACGCTGCCTGGGCATTTGCCGGGTCGGGCGTGATTGTGTTCCGCAACAGGGGAGAACTGACGCGGGTCGAGCTGCCGTCGGGGGCGAGCACCAGGCTTGGGCGTGGCAATCTGCTCATGCTTGCGGGCGTGGAAGGGCTCGGATTCGAGGCTCTGGTCTGGCTTGCAGATGAAATGGCGCGACCGCTGCTGGCGGATGGCACGTTGGGCAGCGAGATCGCGGGCGCGCTTATGCTTGAGGCGACGCCCTGGCTGAGAGACAGGTGCGCCAGCGCGGTGGCATTGCTGACGATCGGGGCGGAGCGACTGCCAAATGCCGTCTGGACGGAGATCAGGCGCGCGGAAGTGGGCGCAGGTTCCGTCTGCGACAGGGCCATGAGCAGCCGCATGGCGGGACGCGGCCTAGACGGAAAATGGCGGGCGCTTGATCCCTCGACGCTCAAGGCAAAAGGGCAGAATGAATTTGCAACGGCCGAGGAGGCGCTTGC
>CAIMMO010000009.1 GCA_903842595.1 uncultured Alphaproteobacteria bacterium | reverse complement strand
TTGCCAGGCTCGGCGGCTACCTGGCCCGCTCAAACGACCCACCGCCAGGCAACACCGTCATCTGGCGCGGGCTCTCGCGATTGACCGATATCGAAATCGGCACCGAAATCGGAGCTGCAGGAAATGTGGGTAATTGAAAGCGCCGCGGGACCCATACATGCGCAACGTACGGAAAATCCCGGGATCGGATGTCGATCTGCGGGGCGCCCGTTCGTCGTTCCGGCAGGCAGCCGGACAGGAACGGCTCAAAAAATGACATTGGCGATGCGGGTCATGGTGTTTGCCAAGGCCGCAAGGACGCCGGCATGGACGGCCCCCGACGCCTCAAATGCTCGAGGTCTTCGCGGGGATGGACGACTTCACCGAGGAACGGGCGAAGGCGGCCGTCTTTGCGGACGCTGCCGGGCTCAAGGGCTGGTCAGCGACCCGTCGCATCGTCTCCGATGGCAAACGTCGGACCGTCCTCGACGGCCCTTTTGCCGAGGCGGGCGAGGTCATTCTCGGCTTCTCGATCTGGCAGGTGAAGGACATGGACGAGGCGATCGCCTGGGCGAAGCGGGCGTCCGATCCCATGCCGGGCCGGAGGAGCGAGATGGAAATCAGGCCGTTGTACGAGGCGGCCGACCTGGTCGATTTCCTGAGCCCCGAGGAGCTTGCCGCCGCCGCCCGTGACGGCAAGCTTGGCGTCGCCTGACTGGCGCACGTTGGCCTTGCCAAGGCAGAGCCGCCATTCGACCATCGTCCCGGGCGCTCCAGCGGAGACTGAGACATGCCGATGCTTTCGCTGTCACGGATCGTTGCCTTCTGGGCTGGAAGCCAGCCCGAGCGCGTAGCGATCGACCACGAAGGCGCCTCCGTGACATGGGCCGAGTTCGAGGAACGCACCAACCGCCTCGCGCGCGCCTATGGAGCGCTGGGCGTCGGTCAGGACGACTTCGTCACCATCGGCCTGCCGAACGGCATCGAATTCATCGAAGCCTGTTTTGCAACATGGAAGCTTGGCGCCACGCCGCAGCCGATTTCCGCCAAGCTGCCAAAGCTGGAGCGCGACCAGATCGTCGAACTCGCAAAGCCAGCCCTGGTGGTTGGCTGCGCTCCAGACGAATATGCGCCAACGCCGTCCGTGCCTGAATGCTTCGCGCCGGATGCCAGTCTCTCCAGCGCGCCCTTGCCCGAACGCACCGCCGCGGCCCTGAAGGCAATGACATCCGGCGGCTCCACCGGCCGCCCAAAACTCATCGTCTCCAAAAGCCCCGGCGCGTACGACCCGGAGACCGTCACGCTCGAAATCCAGAACGGCGGCGTGATGCTGGTGCCGGGCCCACTCTACCATAACGGCCCATTCCTCTGGGCCATGGTCGCGCTCTTCAAGGGTTGCACAGTCGGTATCACCACGCGGTTCGACGCCGAGCAGACGCTCCACACCATTGAGCGCCTGCGCGTCGACACCTGCTACATGGTCCCGACGATGATGCGCCGCATCTGGGCGATGCCCGAAGACGCGCGGAGCAGCTTCGACCTCTCCAGCCTCCGCACCCTCTGGCATCTCGCCGAGCCATGCCCCGCCTGGCTCAAGGAACGCTTCATCGAATGGCTCGGGCCCTCAGTGATCTGGGAGCTCTACGGCGGCACGGAAGGGCAGGGCTCCACCACCATCCAGGGCCAGGACTGGCTTACCCACAAAGGCTCGGTCGGAAAGCCCGTCGAAACCTGCGAGATGAAGATCATCGGCGAGGACGGTCGGCAGCTTCCACCGGGCGAAGTCGGCGAAGTCTACATCCGGCCAACTGCCGGCCCCGGCACGACCTACCGCTATCTCGGCGCCAGCGCGAAGGCGATCGACGGCGGCTGGGAAAGCCTCGGCGACATGGGCTGGATGGACGCCGAAGGTTATCTCTATCTCGCCGACCGCCTCTCCGACATGATCATCGTCGGCGGCGCCAACATCTACCCCGCTGAAGTCGAAGCCGCCCTCGACGCCTTTCCCGGCGTCCGCTCCTCCGCAGTCATCGGCCTCCCCGACGACAACACCGGTAACCGCCTTCACGCCATCATAGACCGCCCGGAAGGCGCTGCCGACGAGGCGGCGCTGATGGCCCACCTCAACGAACACCTCGTCCGCTACAAGACACCGCGTACGTTCGAATGGGTCATCGAACCGCTGCGTGATGAAGCGGGGAAGGTGAGGCGGAACGCGTTGAGGAAGAAGAGGCTGTTGGCATTGTAGGTTCGGTCAGTCTGCGTGAAGCCCTGACGCCTTCTGTCTGCAAATCGCCAAGCTCGGCCGCTGGCAATGCTCGCCAAGCCTCATGTGTGGTGGCGATTGGAATCCAGCCATCTAGGGACGTTGGACAGATTGAATATAGGCCAGCAAGCCTCTGATCTCGTCTGGCTCAAGTTCCCACTCCGGCATTGAATCGTGGCCCGTGATCATGCCCTCCGCGAGCGCCTCGGCCAGGCTGCTGACCGGATAACTGCGTCCCAGCTGGCCGAATGGTGGTGCGTTGCGCACAGGGCTTGTCGTGCCCGCGCCAACTGCATGACATGTTCCGCATTGCTCCTCCGCGAAGGTTTGTCCGGCCGCAAATTCCGCAGGGGATGCTCCGAGATCCTCTTCTGCAGCAGGCGCATTTACGCACCCGCAAGTCAGGAGCAGGACACAGGCAAGTGTAAGCGTTCGCATCTGTGTTTCCTTCAGCAAGGAGGTCAGGTTGGAGCAAGCTGCGGCGCCCGTCTACGCCAGCAGCGCTGCGAATCGTGGCTCCGACGTTTCGCAACTGGGGGCAGGATCGATCGACGCCAGACGCTCCCGCGCGAGCGCTGCTGCTGGCGATCGGGCGAATTCCAAAGCGATTGAGGTCATTGCTGGCCCCAACGGGCGCCTGACATGAGTTGCACATGGATGCGGCCGCAGACGGCAACCGAGCTGGACTCGCACACATGCGACCTGGACCTTAACCCCAAGGGAACAGAGGCGGTCGCTCGTTTTTTGCGTGCTGACCGGTAGAATTTGCTCAGCAGTCTAAGGCGCCCGCCACGGCGCTCGGCTCTCCGTATGAAAGGCGGGCGTCGTAGAAAGCTGAGCTACGTCAGCCGTTCAACCGGTCCGCACTTTACCCCTTCGGTTTGAACGCCAGCAGCATGTTGCCGCCTGTCTGTCCGAACATCGCATAGCCCGAGTTCACCAGCAGCAGGCCGTTCATTGCCGTGATCGAGTTCGAGTCGATCGCGCCGCCCTTGCCTTTCACGCCGTTGATCCCGTCGAACTCGCGCGCGGTTTCAAACGACCACAGAAGCTTTCCGGTCCTGGCGTCGTTGACGTAGACCGCTCCATTCAGCGCCGCAGAGACAACCGCGCCATCAATGATGGAAGGCGCCGCCGACAGGATGTTGCCGCGCCAGCCGCCACGCGTGCCGGGCGCCGGAGCAGGGGTTCCCGGCGGCGGTTCGGGATTGAACTGCCACTTGATCTTTCCGGTCTTCGCATCGAGGGCATACAGGCCCGACTTGATGCTCGGATCGCCTTCCCATTCGCCTGCGATGGGGCGGCCCACCTGCGTGATCGGCGCATAAACCGTTTCGTTGTCGAACGCGATGCCCCAGTGGACGCCGCCCAGCGGCCCGCCCGTGCCCAGTGGCGTGCGCCACACCACCTTGCCCGTGTCAGGCTCGAACGCCCAGACCGACCCGGACTTCTGCCCCGCATAGAGCAGCTCCTTGCCGTCGCTGCCCTTGCCGAGGATCACCGACGCACCGAAGTCGACATCGCGATAGACAGTCTCGCCGGGGCCAACGCAGTTCAACCGCTCCTTTGCAGGGTTCGGTCCGCAGCCTGAGTTGAAGATGTCCTTCGGCGTCGCGTGGAAGCTCCACTTCTCCTTGCCGGTCTTGAGGTCGATGGCGATCACCGCGTTGGTGTTCTTGTGCGCGGGCGGCGAATTGCTCTCGCCCGTTGCGAAGAACACCAGCCCGCGCGTCTCATCCACCACCGGCGAATTCCAGATCGGCGCGCCCGAAGGCCCCATCAGCATCTTCCCGTCGCCGCGGTCGCGCAGCGGCTTGGCGTCTTCCATCGTGTCATAGCGCCACTGCTGCGCGCCCGTCTTCGGATCGAGCGACAGCACATAGCCGTGGTTGGTGCAGCAGGGATGGTTGTTGTCCGCCGCCACCGAGATCTCGAACTGCGCTACCGGCACGATCACGCGATCCTTCAGGATGCTCGGCGTGCCCGTCGTCATGGAATGCGAATAGACGCCCGCCGGCTTGGTCCACAGCGCCTTGCCCGTGCGCGGGTCCACCGCATGCACCGTGGAGTCGATGCCCGAGAACACCAGCAGCGGCGTCCCATCACCCAGCACACCATACGCCACGCTCGTGCGCAGCGGCGCCTCGCCCGGCGTCGAATAGACCCACTGCACACAGGGCCTGGCTGGATCGGAGAGATCGAGGGCGTACATCTTCCCGGCTTCCGCCACCGGATAGAAAAGGTTCTTGCCGACGATCGCGCCCTGGCTGCGCATGATCGACGCATCGGGGAAGGCGATGGCCCAGGCCAGCTCCATGTCGCCCATCTGCGCCGTCGTGAGTCCCGCCTGCTTTGCTGTCATCTTACGCGTGTTGCGCCAGTCATAGCCAAAGTGCGTCGCCGTCGCCGCATCGGGACCTTCAAGATCCACGGCCGCCCGCGCGCCCGTGCACTTCAGGTTCGGCGTCCAGTCCGGCGTCTTCGTCGTGTCGCGCCCGGTGACGTAGCTCACCACCGCCGCGCGTTGGTCCGCGGAGAGTCCCGCCGCCATGTCCTTCATCTTGCCGTTGGTCAGTGCGTAATTGACGAACTGAAAGCTCATCGCCTTCATGTTGTCGCGTGTCGGCGATCGCGTCGCCTCCGCATTGTCGTGACACACCGCGCAGGTCTGCTTGTAGACAACCTCGCCCGGATGCATACCGGGAATCGCCGCAACCTGCGTTGGTGCAGGAGCCGCTGGCGGCGCCGGAGCCACCGCAACCGGCGCAACATCCGCCACGGGCGTCGCCGTCTCCGGCGTGGCGCACGACATCAGCGCGATCATCGAGGCGCACCCAAGGGCCGCCGCCACAACGGATTTCCGCATCATCTTCTCCCGGCTGACGCGCTGCGTGAACCGCAACTGCGCCTTGATTATATGCGTGCAACCTGCCCCAAGGGGAACCGCTTGCAAAGGTCACCCGTCGCCACAGTCGCGCGGTTGTGTTTGACCCTGTGCGATCTGGCGTCACAATGCGGATGCCGCGAGCGCGCGGGAGAGGAGCCGTCCATGAGTCGCAGCCTCGTGTCCGCCGCTCTGGCGGCCTTCGCGCTCGCCGCATGCGGACAGGAAGCGCCGGCCGCCTCCGCCCCCGCCATCTCCACCGCAGACTCCGCGCTCTACCCCGCCATAGCCGCCGTGCCGCCGCTCGACTACGCCCAGCCCGCCCACTGGCTCTGCCGCCCCGATGCAGATGTCGATGTCTGCAAACAGGTCGAGCTCATCAGTTCCGTCCAGGCGGACGGCTCTCTTCTGGACTTGCTTATCCTCGACAGCCGCCAGGACCCGCTCATCGATTGCTTCTATGTCTATCCGACCATTTCGCGCGACCCGGAGGGCAATTCAGACGCCACGCCAGGTGCTGAAGAGACTGCGGTCATTGGCCAGCAGCTTGCCCATTTTGCCCGCAGCTGTCGTCTCTTTGCGCCGGTCTACCGGCAGGTGACGCTCACCGCGCTCCGGAAACTCCGCGCTGGCGAGACGATCGAGACCAATCGCGAGATGGCCTACGCCGATGTTAAAGCCGCCTGGCTGCATTACCTAGCCAACGACAATGCCGGCCGCGGCGTCGTCCTAATCGGCCATGATCAGGGCGCCGGTCTCCTCACCCGTCTGATCGCCTCGGAGTTCGACGCCAAGCCGGAGCAGGGCAGGCTGGTCTCCGCCATCCTGCCCGGCGCCGACATCGAGGTTCCGCAGAACGCCAATGTCGGCGGCTCCTTCACCTCCATCCCGCTTTGCACAAGCGCGACAAGCACCGGCTGTGTCATCGCCTGGTCCGCCTTCCGGGCCGAGACGCCACCGCCCGCCGACACGCTGTTCGGCCGCGCCGCCACCACCGGCATGAAAGTGGCCTGCGTGAACCCGGCCGATCTCGACGGCTCAAACCAGATCAACCCCTATTTCCCCACAATGTCTGTCCTTTTCGAGGGGGTTGTCGCCCACGCGCCCTGGACCACGCTGCCCGACGCGCCAGCAATCAAGACCTCCTTCGTCGCGCTGCCCGGCCTCGTCTCGGCCCAATGCATCAACCGCGAAGGCGCCAGCTACCTCGCCATCACCGTCAACTCCGACCCGGCCGACCCGCGCACCGACACGATCAACGGAGACATCGTCGTCGACGGCAAGGTCCGCCCCGAATGGGGTCTGCACCCGTTCGACCTGCACCTCGTCATGGGCAATCTGCAACAAATCGTCAGTTCCCAGTCAGCGGCGTGGTTGATGCAACACGCCGCATCCGGCACACTGCCAACCGACCTTCAGTAGCGGCGCCAAATCACGCTATCGTGCCTCCATGACCGGTTGGACCATCAACGCTGCTGAGCTGCGCATTCCGCGCCGCTCGCGTATCGCCGCGCACCGGATGATTGTGATCGCCGACCCGTCAGGCCGCGCCGTTCGCCAGCTCAACGGTCTTGCCTCCTGGTTCGACAACGAGCTTCATGCTTGGCGCCACAAGCCTATCGGTTACCTGCCGACCGACCGCTTACGCGGCTACGACACGAAAACCCACCCGCGCACCTTCATGCCGATCAACGGCGCGGTCCTGCCCGACTGGAACATCGCCCCCGCCATCGCCACCGGCGCCGCCCGCGTGCTCACCGATGACCTCACACGCGACGAGGTCGATCTCCGCCTGGCCCCCGCGCTCGACGCGCTCCGCCGCATCAACGCGCTGGCCAGGGGCCCCGACGGCGGGGCAGGGCTGCCCTATCCCTTCATGGGCTTCGGCCGCAACTCGAACTCCTTCTTCGCGACAATGCTGCACGCTATGGGCTTCGACCACCCGACCTTCGCCAATGCGGCGTGGCTGGTTCCGGGCGCGCGGGGGCTGCTGCTGCCTGCGTCCGAGATTCGCTAGCATCGAGCCATTCGTGCGCTGCGCGCGCCACCTTCCCCAGCTTCATTGGGGCAGGACCGCAGCAACTTGTGGAAGTTCTCCCTCGCCGCAGGCGGGGGACATGGCCCGAAGGGTCGGAGGGGGCTGCCTGCGAAGCGGGCGGATCGTGCGACAAGCCACGAATGTCCGTTGGCTCCCCACCTGAACTCCTGATATCGCCCGCACCACATGAACGCCGCGCTCTCCCTCGAAGACGTCTACCTCACGCTCCCCGCCGCCTCCGGCCCGGTGGAGATCCTCAAGGGCGTGAGTTTCCGCGCCATGCCCGGCGAGAGCGTCGCAGTCATCGGCCCGTCCGGCTCGGGCAAGTCCTCGCTCATCGCGGTCTCGACCGGCATCGAGCGCACGACCTCCGGAAAGGTCGAACTCCTTGGCGAAAGCCTCATCGGCAAGAGCGAGGATCAGCTCGCCCGCCTGCGGCGCGGCCGCGTCAGCCTGGTCTTCCAGTCCTTCCACCTGCTCGGCACAATGAACGCCTTCGACAATGTCCGCGCCCCGCTCGAGATCGCCGGCCTTGCCAATGTCGATGATCTCGCCCGCTCGGCCCTGTCAGCCGTCGGCCTCGCCCAGCGCTTGGACCACTACCCCGGCCAGCTCTCCGGCGGCGAGCGCCAGCGCGTCGCCGTCGCCCGCGCCCTCGCCAGCAATCCCGCCATTGTCTTCGCCGACGAACCAACCGGCAATCTCGACCGCGCTACCGGCGGCATGGTCGCCGACATGCTCTTCGCCATCGCCCGCCAGCGCAACGCAACCCTCGTCGTCGTCACCCACGACGCCGAGATCGCCAAGCGCGCCGACCGCATTGTGGAGATGAGTGACGGAAAGGTCGTCTAGCCAGATGACAGACTCGCTCGGCCTCGATTTCGGCACGACGAACACCGTCGCGACCATGGTCAACGCCGATGGCCGCGTAGAAGCCATCCATTTCAGGCACGACGACACCGCATTTGACGCCTTCCGCTCAGTCCTGTGCTTTTCGGAAGCCGAAGGCTCAGGCCGCCGCGCCGACATGACCGCCGGCCCATGGGCCATCGACAAATTCGTCGAACAGGCCGGCGACTGCCGCTTCATCCAGTCCTTCAAGACCTTCGCAGCCAGCCCGCTCTTCGCCGACACGCTGATCTACAACCGCCGCTACAGGTTCGAGGACCTGCTCGCGAGCTTCCTCCAGCAGGTCCGCGCCCACGCGGGCATCGACTTACCAAAGCGCGTCGTGATCGGCCGACCCGTCAGCTTCGCAGGCGCAGCCCCCGACGAAGCGCTCGCCCGCACGCGCTATGAGGCCGCCCTGCGCACAATCGGTTTCGAGGAAATCCACCACGTCTACGAACCGGTAGCTGCAGCCTACTACTTCGCCCAGCGCCTCAACACCGACGCCACCATCCTCGTCGCCGACTTCGGAGGCGGCACCAGCGACTTCTCTATCGTCCGCTTCACGGTCAGTTCTTCAGGCCTGGGCTATACACCGCTCGCACACACCGGCGTCGGCGTTGCGGGCGACGCCTTTGACTACCGCATCATCGATCGCGTGGTCGCGCGCGCCTTCGGCAAGGACTCCGAATACACTAGCTGGGGCAAGATCCTCCCCGTGCCCAACGTCTACTTCAACAAGTTCGCACGCTGGAACGAGCTCTCCATCATGCGCCACTCGCGCGACTATCGCGAACTCGAACAACTCCTCCGCGACAGCCTCGACCCCGCCCGCATCCGCAGCTTCCTCGCCTTCCTCGACGCAGACGCGGGCTACGCAATGTACCGCGCCGTCTCCGCCGCCAAGATGCAGCTGTCACAGGCAGAGCAGGGCACGCTCTCTCTGCACGTCGCCAGCGTCGACATAGAACGCACGATTCTGCGTGCAGAGTTCGAAAAATGGATCGCCCCCGAACTTGAGGAAATCTCCGCCTGCGTCGATCGCGCCCTTAGCGAGGCAGGCATCGCCGAATCCCAGATCGACCGCGTCTTCCTAACTGGCGGCACCTCCTTCGTGCCCGCCGTCCGCGCCCAGTTCGAAGACCGCTTCGGCGCCGCAAAGATCGAAACCGGCGACCAGCTCGTCTCCATCGCCTACGGCCTGTCGCTGATTGGGCGCGAGACGGACATCGCGCGTTGGGCTGTGTGAGTCGGAAACGTTGAGAGAGACCCTCCTGTCCTCCCCCGTTCAGCTGGCGGACGGAAGGGGATGTCTTTCGACGCTCCTTGACGCCCCCACCCGTGACTTCCCGCACAATGCGCCCTACCCATCCTCATGCCCCAGACCACGACCTCCGTCCCCTGGCTCCGCATCGCGATGCGCGAACTCTCCGGCGGCATTGCCGGCTTCTGGATCTATCTCGCCTGTCTCGCGCTCGGCGCCTGGGCCATCGCATCCGCTGGCTCGATCACTGACGCGCTGCAGGCAGGGCTGACACAGCAATCGCGCGCGCTCCTAGGCGGCGACGCCGCGATCCAGATCTCCCAGCGCGCCGCCACCGCCGAGGAACGCGCCTGGCTCGATGAGCGCGGAACCGTCAGCGAGGCCGCGCAGGCCGACCTGATGGCCCGCAATGGCGACAAGGTAGCTCAGGTCGATGTCCGCGGCATCGACGAGGCCTTCCCCCTCGTCGGCGCCTTCTCCTTCGATCGCACCATCGCGACCCCCGACGTCACCGCCCGCACCGGAAATGTCTGGGGCATCGCCGGCAGCGAGAGCCTCGCCCGCGATCTCGGCATCAAGGTCGGCGACCGCTTCAGCCTCGGCGGCATCGACGTCGAACTCCGCGCCATCCTCATGCGCGAACCCGACCGCATCGGCGAGCCCGGCATGTTCGAGCCGCGCGTGGTCATCGATATCGAAGCCCTGCGCGAAGCCGGCCAGATGCAGCCCGGCGCACTCTTCCGCACGGCTTACCGCATTCTGCTCAAGCCAGAGGCAGCCGCCGCCTTCAAGGACGATCTCAACGCTAAGTGGGAAGCTGAAGGCCTGCGCCATCGCGGCCCCGAAGATGCCATCGACGGCCTGCGCGGCCTGCTCGACATGCTCAACACCTTCATGACGGTCGTCGGCATCAGCGCCCTCATCGCCGGCGGCGTCGGCGTGTCACAGGCAACATCCTCCTTCCTCGAGACCCGCCTCGATTCCATCGCAACTCTGAAGGCCCTCGGCGCTGACGGCGGCACGATCCGCGCCGCCTACGCAACGCAACTTGCCGCCCTCGCAGGCGTCGGCGCACTTGCGGGCGTAGCGCTTGGCGCGCTCTCCCCCTGGGTTGTCGACGCCATCGCAGGCAAGGACATCCCACTGCCCATGGTGCTGGGCATATACCCCCTCGCGCTGCTGAAGGCCTTCGTCCTAACGCTCCTTGCTGCTGCGATGTTCGCAACACCGCCACTCGGCCGCGCCCGCGCGACACCTCCCGCCGCGCTCTTCCGCCGCGAAAGCGGTGAGACCAGCCAGCGCACGCCATGGACCGAACGCCTCGTCGCCCTCGGCGCAGCGCTCCTT
This sequence comes from uncultured Alphaproteobacteria bacterium, assembly GCA_903842595.1. Lineage (GTDB taxonomy): Bacteria > Pseudomonadota > Alphaproteobacteria > Caulobacterales > Hyphomonadaceae > UBA7672. The sequence continues at coordinate 4,888 of CAIMMO010000009.1, read as the reverse complement.
CTCGTTGCCATCGCCATGGCCGGATCACAGCGGCCGCTTGTCGTCCTTGGACTGCTGGTTGGCGCAGCCGTCGCCTACGCCATCCTCGTCGGCACGGCGATCATCGTGAAGCGCCTCGCCCGCCGCGCCTCCCGCCATGCGCGCGGCAAGATGCGGCTGATCCTCTCCAATCTCGGCGGCCCCGGCTCGCTCGCCCCCATCGTCGCGCCTGCGCTAGGCCTAGGCCTGGGCCTTCTCACGCTTATCATCGTCGTCCAGTCAAATCTGCTAGGCCAGCTCACTGAGACGGCCCCCTCCGAAGCCCCCTCCGTCTTCTTCCGCCAGATCGCCGAGCGCGACACCGAAGCCTTCGACGCCCTCATGCGCGAGCAGGGCATCAACACCACGGATCAGCTCTCCTACCGCCGCGCCCCCGTCCTCCTCGGGCGGATCACAACGATCGATGGCAAAAAGCTTGAGGAACAGGCCGTGCCAATGGAGGAGCGCTGGATCACGCGCACCGAAGTGCCGATGACCATCCTCTCCCAGAAGCCGATCGAGGCCGTCCTGAGCCAGGGCCAGTGGTGGCCGTCAGACCATCCCGGCCCGCCGCGCGTCTCGGTGGAGGAGGGCGCAGCGCAGGGCCTCGGCCTTAAGGTCGGCAGCCGTATCGGTCTGCGCATCTTCATGCTGGAGCTTGAGGCCGAGGTCGGGAACATCCGGAAGGTCGACTGGACCGGCTTTGGCGCCAACGTCGCCTTCATCCTGTCGCCTGGGTCTGTGACAGGTTTCAGCCCCGCCCACGCCGCCATCGTTCGCATCCCGCCCGAAAACGAGGAAGCTGTCGTCGCCGCGGTCGCGGAACGCTTCCCGCGCGTGCTTGTCTTCCAGGTGCGACGCACGCTCGAGACCGCCGTCGATCTCTTCGCGCAGGTCTCAGTCATAATCACAGCGCTTGCCAGCGTTGTGCTCGCAGCGGGCGTGCTCGTCCTCTTCGGTGCCTTTGCTGCAGCTGCACGCCGTCGTCGCCGCGAGTCGGCGCTGCTCAAGGTGTTCGGCGCGACGCGCCCCGCGATTCTTTTCTTCTATGCCTTCGAGTTCGCGCTTGCGGCATTGCTCGCAGTCGTCCTCGGGGTCGGCTTCGGAGCTCTCGCGGCTCACCCGATTGTGATTTTTCTGTTCGAAGCTGAGTGGCGGCTCGAATGGGCGCCGGTGCTGTCCGTTGCTTTCATCACAGTGTTTGCAGCCGCTGCGGGAGGCGCAGCGGTCGGATGGTCGACTTTGTCCCACCGCCCGGCGCGTGTATTGCGCTCGGCATGAAGGTGGGTATGTTCCCGGGGCGTCAGCCCGACGCGATGTCCTCGAAAGAACCGGCCCGCAGCGGTTTGCGGAGACGGCGACGGAGACCCGTCACTGAGGTCGTTGATAGATGGTTGGGCGAACGGGGAGGAGTCATGAATAAGCTCGTATCTGTACTTGCGTTGGCGACTGCGCTTGGCGCGTGCCAGACGATGCCAATGGATTCGTCGTCGACCATGTCGAGCGCCGATTCATCCGCCGCCGTGTGGAAGGCAAAACGTGGACCCGATGGCGTCCATCCAGACCTGAACGGCGTCTGGAAGGTGATGAACACCGCGAACTACAACATCGAGGCGCATCCCGCGTCCGCCGCGTTGCAGCTTCGTCCGGGCCCCTACGTGCCCGTGCCTGATGCTTCCGTCGTGGCCCTTGGCGCAATCGGCGCCGTGCCGGCTGGCGTCGGCATCGTGCAGGGCGACGGCAAGATCCCGTACACCGCCGACGCACTGGCCGTTCGCGACGCGAACCGCGCCAAGGCCGTCGATATGGACCCGGAAGTGAAATGCTATCTGCCAGGCGTTCCTCGCGCCAACTACATGGACAAGCCCTTCCAGATCTTCCACTCGGACAAGGCCGTGTTCATCGCCTATGAATTCGCGGGCGCTGTCCGCAATGTCTTCCTGGAAGAGCCGGATCCGGCTCCTGCCCAATCGTGGATGGGCCAGTCCTACGGCCGCTGGGAAGGCGACACCTTTGTCGTCGAAGTCACCGACCAGCTGCCCACCACCTGGCTCGACCGTTCGGGCAACATCAAGGGCGAAGACACCAAGATCGTCGAGCGCTGGACGCCCACCTCCGACTACACGATGCGCTACGAAGCCGAGATCTCGGATCCGTCAGTCTACACGAAGCCGTGGAAGGTCGCCTTCAACCTGTACAAGGCTTCGGGCGAAGATGCCCAACTGCAGCAGTTCAAGTGCGTCGAGTTCGTCGAAGAGCTGATGTACGGCCACCTGCGCAAGAACCCGCTCCCGGGCCCTGCGCTGGAGCGTGCGAAGCGTGAAGCCGAAGAGCGCGCCGCCGAAGAGGCCGAGCTCGGGGAATAACAACGAGGCCTGCGGCGTTCCGTCATCGCTGACGCGAGACGGAGCTGTCACAGGCCGACGTTGAATAAAGCGTGATGGCGGTCTCTGTTAGCGTCATTTGGCCGAGCAGAACCGCCAGAACACAACGTAATACGGGCGATCCAGGGCTGGGGCCGGCAGACCAAGAGCCGGAGGGACGCGGGCGCCCCATGTGTCAGACCCTTGAGAACCCGGTCTTCTGGGTTTAAAACAAGGGGAACTCAGGGGCGCTGGCGGGTCATTCCAGTCAAGCGCATAGATAAGATGGACGACGGCAAGCCGTCGGTTCTGGAGGAAGTAGATGAAAACCAAAACTCGTCTGGTCGTCGCCGGGGCCGCCTTCGCCGCCCTGACTGCCGCGGGCGCCGGCACCGCCGCTTACGCGCACCACGCGTTTGCCGCTGAGTTCGACGCCAACCGCCCCGTCCTGCTGAAGGGCGCGGTGGAGTTCGTCGAATGGACCAACCCGCACACCTGGATCCACATCAAGGTCAAGGATGTGAACAAGTTCGGCCAGCCGAAAGCCGGATCGACCCTGAACTGGGCGATCGAGGGCGGCACGCCGAATACGATCTTCCGCCTGCCGGACGCCGGCAAGGGCATGTCCGCCGCTGAACAGGCCAAGGCCCGTTCGGTCGCGATCCCGAAAGGCACAGAAGTTGTCGTCCGCGGTTACCAGTCGAAAGACACCGTTTGCTCGCGCAAATGGGGCACAGGCGCTGCCCTGAAGGATATCACCTGCAAGGCCAACGGCCGTGACGTGACCTTCCCGAACGGTTGCAAACTGTTCGTCGGCGGTTCCTCCACGGGCGCTCCGAAAGACGGCGCCGACGCTGGCGCCCGCACGGATTGCACGGCTTCCTCCGCTCCGGCGTAGGCCTAGAAGGCAACCCAACCAATCAGCCCGCCGTCGGAAGACGGCGGGTTTTTTGCTTGCCACCCCTTCTGCCGAGACGACACGCGACAAGGGGAAGGCCTCCCTTGTCGAAGGCGGGGATGTGTCACGAAGTGACGTAGCAGCAGTCCTGTTAGAGGCGAAGTTGCCGTGTTTGAGGACCATCGCCTTGTGGATGGAGGGGAGTTTGCGCGCGATTGCGACGATTCCGACCTTGGCGGGTTTGTCGGCGGCCTGCATCCGTTCGCGGATGCCGTTGAGGGCTGAGTTGCGTCTTCTGGCGAGCAAGGCTGCGAGGTAAAGGGCGCGACGCACATCGGCGCGGCCGCCCGAGACATGCCGCCGACCGCAATGGCGCGATGCGGGAGCGGCGCTGCGACTGATGCCACAACTATTCAAGAATCAGAGCGCCTAGCCGCGGCGGATTGTCACCGACGGAACCCGATCCTGCGGCGCTGCGCTTCAGCAAGCTGGTCCTGATGATCGCCGGCATCATCGCCGTTTGCGCGACAACAATCGCGCGGGGAAATCATTTCTCCTCATCCGACGACGCGAATGGAAGATGCCGGGGCACAGGCGCTGAGGATCAGCACAGCACTTACCTGAAAGGCACGCTCGGAATCTGTCTGGGCGAGGGAGGCGGCATGGGGCCTGGAGAATCGACGAAAGCCCAGCGGGCCCGCAAGAAGTTTACCTTGAGGCTCCGCGGGACGACGAGGGGAAGGGCTACCCGATGGGCGGCCCCTTTTTGTTTTCGGTGCAAGCGGACCGCCGTTCTGATTGACGAGGACTAGGTAAGACGGCCAATCTTCTCTCAAAGCTTCCCTTCACGCGTTTCGTTCAGGAGATAGGCGACCATGGCCTCGCTAGAGCCCATACCCCTGCTGGTGATCGGTCTCGTTATCCTCCTGACCCTCGCCGGCGCGGTGGCTCTCGGGTATCGCGGCAAGGTCTGGCTTCAGCGCCGGAGCGCGCCGTCGCCCGCGACAAAGTCCGGACCCGACCACCTGTTGTCAGCAGCGCTTGGACTTCTCGCCCTGCTTCTGGGCTTCTCTTTCTCCATGGCCCTCAACCGCTTCGACACGCGCCGCGATCTCGTCGTCCAGGAGGCGAACGCCTTAGGCACAACCTGGCTGCGAATCCAGCTCATGAGCGAACCTGATCGCTCCGATATGAGCCAACTTCTCAAACGCTATGTCGATGCCAGGCTTCTCTGGTCCGAGGCCTTCGCCGATACCGCGGCCGAGGGCCCAACCCAGGCGCTGCGGGATGACTTATGGACCGCTATGGGAAAGGCACTGCGCGGGGATAGTCCCGCCCTGCTGACCAGGGGGGCTATGGATTCCCTCAATGAGAGCCTGGATCTGGCCGCCGCCCGCAAAGCCCTGCGCTCGGCCCATATTCCCGACACTGTCCTCCTCGTGCTGCTGCTCTACGCAGTCCTGTCGATGATCATGATGGGGTCGGTTCTGGCCGCCAGCCGACAAACCCATCGCGGGGAGACCGCCCTGCTGCTGATCCTCCTCACCCTTGCCCACATGGTCATTCTTGATCTTGACAGGCCCAGGACGGGCGCGATCCAGGTGTCGCA
>CAIMMO010000008.1 GCA_903842595.1 uncultured Alphaproteobacteria bacterium | reverse complement strand
TGGTCGAGATCGGTCGACCTCCCGCCAAGATCGCGCTCGCTGAGGATCGCCGCGATGTCGGCGGCAAGCCGCGCCTGTCCTCGCTCCGCGGCGCGCAGCACCATCAGCGCCAGTCGCGGTGGAAGCGGCAGGTCGCCCAGCCGCTTGCCCAGCGTCGTCAGTTCGCCCTCTGCCGTCAGCGCCTTGCTCGCGGCCAGCAGATTCCGCGCAGCCCGCCAGGGCGCCTCGCGCGGCGGCGACAGCCAGCGCAGCTCGTCAGGCGACTTCGCGCCCCAGCGCGCAAGATCGAGCGCAAGGCCAGTCAGGTCGGCATTCTCGATCTCCGGCGAAGGCGACGCAGCAAAGCCGCGCATCTCCGCTTCGCGCCAGAGCCTGTAGCAGACGCCGGGACCCGTGCGGCCCGCGCGGCCGCGCCGCTGATCGGCATTTGCCACCGCCAGCCGCACCGTCTCCAGCCGCGACACGCCAAGCGACGGATCAAAGCGTGGCACGCGCGCAAAACCTGCATCGACGACAACGCGCACGCCTTCAATGGTAATGGCGCTCTCCGCGATGTCCGTCGCGACCACGACCTTGCGCGAGCCCCTGGGCGCAGGCGAGATCGCAGCCGTCTGCTCCTGCGGCGAGAGTGCGCCATAGAGCGGGGTGACGATCACATTGGCAGCGACGGGCCCGATGCGATCGACGGTACGCTGGATTTCGGCCACGCCGGGCAGGAAGGCGAGCACCGAGCCGTCCTCCTCCAAAAGCGCCTTGCGGATCGCGGCTGCCACCTGATCCTCGAGCCGCTGCCGTGGCTCATAACCCAGATACCGCGTCTCCACCGGCCAGGCGCGTCCAAGGCTCTCCACGACCAGCGCGTCGAAGAAAGCCTGTGTCAGGTCCGCGGGCAGGGTGGCTGACATCAGCACAATGCGCAGGTCCTCGCGCAGCACCGATTGCGCATCGAGCGCGAACGCCAGTCCTTCGTCAGCGTCCAGCGAGCGTTCGTGAAACTCGTCGAACAGCACCGCAGCAATTCCATCCAGTCCCGGGTCCGAGAGGATCATCCGGCTGAACACGCCTTCGGTGACGACCTCCAGCCGTGTCGCCTGCGACGTCCGCACGTCGAGGCGCGAGCGCAGGCCAATCGTCTGCCCGACCTTCTCCCCGATTGTCGCAGCCATCCGCTCCGCCGCCGCACGCGCCGCGATCCGGCGTGGTTCAACGAGGATAATCCGGCGTCCTGCGACCCATGCCTCGTCCAGCAGCGCCAGCGGCACGCGAGTCGTCTTGCCAGCGCCCGGAGGCGCCGAGATCACGAGGCGCGTCCGCTCCCGCAGTTCGGAAACGATCTGCGGGATCACATCCTCGATCGGCAGACCGGACGGGGTGGACATCGCCGTCCGCCTATCAGCCAAAGGCCCGATGGTCGACCAGCACCTTGGCGCCGATCACGATCAGGATCAGTCCACCAGCAATCTCCGCCTGCGGTCCCAGGGCTTTCGCGCCGCCGCGTCCGATCAGGACGCCAGCAGCCGAGAGAATGAAGGTGACGAGGCCGATCACGGCGATGCTGACCAGTACCGGTGTGCCCAGCGTCGGGAGCGTGATCCCGGCGGCGGCAGCGTCAATGCTCACGGCAATCGAGAGCGTGACCAGCGTCCAGCCGCTCGCCAGCTTCTCCTTGCCCGGGTCACTCTCCTCGCCGGGCGGGTCCTTCTTCAGGCCTTCGTGGATCATCTTGCCACCCACCAGCGCGAGCAGGCCGAACGCGATCCAGTGATCGACGCTCTCGATCAAGCCGGCGAACAGCAGGCTCAGTGACCATCCGATCAGCGGTGCGATTGCCTGGGCCACGCCGAAGGCCGCACCCACGAGAAGCGCGGTGCGCCAGGGATTGCCGCGCGCGACTGCGCCCTGTCCAAGCGCAACGGCGAAGGCATCCGCCGCCAGGCCCAGCGCCAAAAGAAAAAGTGACACATTCATGCGGACGTCCGCTCCAGCGCGGCGACGATTTCGATGTGGGGCGACCAGAGGAACTGGTCCACCGGCGTGATGCGATTCACGCGCCAGCCTGCAGCGGTCAGTATCTTGAGATCGCGTGCGAAAGTCGTCGCGTTGCACGAAACCATCGCGACGCGTCTGAGGCTGGATGTCGCAAGCTCGCGCGTCTGCGCCTCCGCGCCTGCGCGCGGCGGGTCGATCACGGCAGCGTCGAAGCGCCTGAGGTCCTTCCAGTCCAGCGGATTGCGGAAAAGGTCGCGGACCTCCGTTGTCACCGGCTTGAGGCCGGATGTCTTCCTGGCTGCCCGCCCCAGCGCCCGGATACCGTTTTCCTCGCCCTCAACGGCATGGACACTGGAGGTGGCGGCAAGGGGCAGGGTGAATGTTCCGGCCCCGGCGAACAGGTCGACAATGCGCTCAGCGCCCCCGATCGCCTCCTTTACAAGCCCGAGCATAGCTGTTTCCGACTGCCTGCATGCCTGCAAAAAGCCGCCCGGCGGCGGCGTCACATCGGCTTGGCCAAACCGCAGCAGGGGAGCGACGCGTTCAATCTCAACCACGCCATTGATCGACAGGCGTGCCAGCCCGATGGCCTCCGCTTCCCTGGCTACCGATGCACGCGCATCTGCGGACATTCCCTTCGGCGCGCCAGCCAGAGCGACATCGAAGCCGGTCTCCGTTTCTGTTGCTGTTATCGTCAGTGCGTCCTGCCGAGGCGCAGCGATCGATGCGAGCGGCGCAAGCTGCGCAAGCAGAGCGACCAGACCGGGGGTGAGTATCGCGCAGTCGCGGATGCCCACAATGTGATGGCTTCGCTTGCCGTGAAATCCGATGACAATCTCATTGCTGCGCCGGTGGGCCGCGAACACGGCGCGGCGCCGCGTGGCGGGCGGAACCTGAACCACGTCGTCAACCGCTGCGCTGATGCCCTGAAAGGACAGCGCAGTGACGACGAGATCTCGCTTCAGCTTGAGATAGAGATCTGCCGGCAGGTGCTGCAACGAACATCCCCCGCATTCACCATAGTGACTGCACCGTGCAGGCTGGCGCGCAGGGTCGGGTGCAGTGATCGACAAGAGCCGCGCGCGGTCGCCCTCGATGTCCGCCTCGACAGTTTCGCCGGCCAGCGTGAACGGCACGAAGACCTGCTGGCCCTCGTGCAGGGCGACGCCGTCGCCCTGCGCGCCAAGGCGCAGGATGGTCAGTGTCGTGGGCGGCGATCTCATCGCGGCGCTTCAAGCAGTTTCCGCACGCATTGGCCAGTCTCGCCCAGCGGGGGAATCGCGGCATCGCGTCAGGAACTATTGTCTTGAGGGCGCCAGCCTGCCGCGACATGGTGCCGGCCATGCTGACGCCCCCTTCATGCTGACACCGGACGAGTTGCAGATCCTTTCCACCAGCCTCGGCGTCGCCGGGCGCGCCGTGCTGTTCTCGCTGCCGGTCGCCATCGCATTTGCATGGGCGTTGTCGCGCCCGCGTTTCCCGGGCAAGTCGGTCGTCGACACGATCGCACACCTGCCGCTCGTTCTGCCGCCTGTGCTCGTCGGCTATCTCCTGCTGCTTGGTCTCGGAGCGCAGAGCCCGATTGGCGGGTGGCTTAAGTCTTCGTTCGGAGTCCAGCTCGCCTTCACTGCCGAAGGCGCTGCCATCGCAACCGCCGTAATGGCCTTCCCGCTGATGGTGAGGGCAATCCGGCTATCGTTCGAGGCAACCGACCCGGGCCTGTTCGAGGCGGCCTCGGTCCTGCGCGCCGGGCCGTGGGACCGCTTCTGGTCGATGACGCTGCCGCTCGCATGGCCAGGCGTTCTGGCTGGCGCCGTGACAGCCTTTGCCGCAGGTCTTGGCGAATTCGGTGCGGTCATAACCTTCGCCTCCAATGTCGAAGGCGAGACGCAGACCCTGCCGCTCGCCATCAACGCCGCGCTCAACACGCCCGGCCGCGACGACGTCGCCTTCCGTCTCGCTCTGATCTCGCTCGCCGCCGCCATCACCGGCCTCGTGCTCGCCGAGATGCTGCAGCGCTGGGCGCGCCGGAGGCTTGAGGCGTGACGCTGGAATTGCGCGAGGTTGTCGTCCGCAGGGGCGCGTTCCGGCTCGCTGCCGATCTGGAGGTAGCGGCCGATGGCGTGACTGTCGTCTTCGGCCCGTCCGGTTCGGGCAAGTCGAGCCTGCTCGCCACGATTGCTGGACTGTCCCGTCTCGAAGCCGGGAGACTCAGCCTGCACGGTCATGTGCTCGAGGACGCACGCAAGGCTGTGCGTGTGCCCGCCCACGCGCGCGGCATCGGTCTCGTCTTCCAGGACGCGCGCCTGTTTCCGCATCTCACGGTGCGCGGCAATCTGGAATACGCAGAACATCGCCGTCCAGCCGTCCGCAACGCACCCATCGTCATCGAGATCGCGCGGCGCCTGGAGTTTGAGGATCTGCTTGACCGGCCCGTCCGCAATCTGTCCGGCGGAGAGCGCAGTCGCATCGCGCTTGCCCGCGCCATCGTGTCTGCGCCCGAGCTTCTGCTGCTCGATGAACCCTTCGCCGCGCTCGACGGCCGCCGCCGCCGCGATTTCCTGGCGCTCCTGCGCGAACTGTCGAACGAGCAGAGCCTGCCGATGGTGGTGGTCACCCACAGCATTGATGACGCAGCCGAGTTGGCGAACGACGTCATAGCCATGCGAGACGGCCGTGTAATTGCCTTCGGCGCCGCGGCCGCCGTCATGTCGCGGCCCGAGTTTGCGGGCCTGCTCGACCGTCGGGATCTCGGCGCCCGCGTGCCCGCTGACGCGGTTGCCGGCGGCGCGGTCGAGGGCGTGTGGGTAAGGGCGGACAGTGTACTGCTGGCCTCGGAGCGACCGCGGGGAATTTCGGCCCGGCACGTCTGGGAGGGAAGGATCGACGCGATCACCCGCGAGGACGCGCGGGGTGTGCTGGTTTCACTCGCGACGGAAGCGGGCTATATTCTGTCGCGTATAACGCCTGAGGCGCTCGCCGATCTCCAGCTGGAGCAGGGCAAGCAGGCCTGGGCGGTGGTGAAAGCGCACGCTCTCTAGGGGTCGCATGATGAAATCCGTGATCGCGGCGCTGGCCGCCCCGCTCCTGCTTGCGTCCTGCAGCGACCCCGCCCCGAAGCCCGCCGCTGATGAGGCTTCGCCGATCGTCTTTGCTGCTGCGAGCCTGACCGATGTCCTTGAGGCCGTGGGCGACCTCTACGCGGCCGAGGGCCATCCCGAGCCGCGGTTCAGCTTCGCTGGGAGTTCCGCCCTGGCAAAACAGCTGGAGCAGGGCGCTGATGCGGATATCTTCATCTCGGCGGACGAGGCCTGGATGGATTATGCGGCTGAGAAGTCGCTGATCGACCCCGCCACGCGGGTCACGCTCCTCACCAATGAGCTCGTCCTGGTGGCTCCCGCGGGAGCGCCGATCAAGCTTGACCTCGCCAAAGGCATGGACCTGGCCGGCGCGCTCGGTGGCGGCAAGCTTGCGCTGGCGGACCCCGGCTCCGTCCCGGCCGGGAAATACGCGCGCGAGGCGCTGGCGCATCTGGGCGCGTGGGAAGCGGTCGCTTCCGACGTTGCCCGCGCCGAGAACGTCCGTAGCGCACTTCGATTCGTCGAGACGGGGGATGCCGCTGCGGGGGTCGTGTATGCAACCGACGCCGCCGCGGCTGGGGGCGCGCTACAGGTTGTGGGCGTCTTCCCGCCGGACTCGCACACGCCGATTACCTATCCTGCAGCATTGCTCGCGGAGAAGAGTGACGGTCCTGGCACAGCGTTCCTCGTTTTCCTTACTTCAGATGTCGCTCGAAAGGCGTTCGCGGATGCCGGCTTTGGCCTTGCGCGCTGAAGGGAAAACCCGGCCTACCTCTCGGCACCGTGAAGAATTTCCTGCTTTACGAGAGCGGGCGCCCTAACGGCGCCCCTGTTGCCGTTCGGGGCAAGTGCAGTCACTATCCGCCGCACCTGCGCCGCATCGGATCTGCGCACATGGGGAGATGAATATGAAGCGTTCGCACAAGCTCGGCCTTTTGGCCCTCGGGCTCGCCGGAGCCGCCTCTGTGATCGCGCTGAGCGCAACCGCTGCGCCCGAGAGCGTCAAGTTGACCGGAACCCGCGTTGACAACTTCATGCTGCCCGACCAGACCGGCATGGGCCACGAATTGTTCTACTTCAAGAACGCCCCCGCCGTGGTCATCGTCTCTGGCGTGCTCGGTGACGACACCACCAAGAAAGCCGCCGCCGAACTCCAGAAGCTCAAGGCCCAGTACGAGGCCAAGGGCGTCCACTTCGTGATGCTGAACTCCTCGCTGGAAGACAGCCGCGACGAGATCATTCATGAAGCCGCCCACCTTGGCGTCCCAATGCTTGCCGACAGCCTGCAGCTGGTCGGCCGCTCGCTGGGCGTGACCAAGACCGGCGAAGCCTTCGTCGTGAACCCGAAAACCTGGACCGTCGCCTATCACGGTCCTGTCACCGAAGCGCTCGGCGACAAGAAGGTGAAGGGCGCCGGCGTTTCCGCAGCGATCGACTCGCTGCTGGCCGGCGGCATGCCGAAAGTCACGGAAGCCTCGGTCAAGGGCAAGGCGATCGCCTTCCCGGACCGCGTCAAGGCCCCGCAATGGAAGAGCATCTCCTACGCCAAGGACGTTGCGCCTGTGCTGCAGGCCAAGTGCGTCGTCTGCCACACGGAAGGCGGCATGGGCCCGTTCCCTATGGACAGCTATCAGACCGTCAAGACCATGGCCCCGATGATCCGCGAGTCGCTGCGCACCAAGCGCATGCCTCCGTTCCACTCGGACGCGCACTGGGGCAACTGGTCGAATGACATGCTGCTCTCCAACGAGCAGATCAAGACCGTGATCAACTGGGTCGAGGCTGGCGCGCCGCGCGGCGAAGGCGGCGACCCGCTCGCCGAGAAGAAGTACGTCCCGCCGGAATGGCCGCTGGGCCAACCCGACGCGATCGTCGAGATCCCGGCTTTCGACGTCCCGGAAAGCGGTTACATCGACTATCAGGAGCGTTCGGTCGACGCCAAGCTCACGGAAGGCAAGTGGCTGAAGGCGACTGCCTGGTCTGGTTCCTCGCCCGCTGTGCACCACGCGCTGGCAGGCTGGATTCCGGAAGTTCGCGAAGACGGCAAGGGCTTCTCGTGGAACACATCGCTAGGTGGCTATGGCCCGGGCGGCGACGCCAACCTCACGCCTGACGACACCGGCATCTACATCCCGCCGGGCGGCTCGTACGCCTACCAGATGCACTACACGAGCAACGGCAAGAAGATCACCGACAAGACGAAGGTCGGGTACTATTTCTACAAGGAAGCGCCCACCAAGATCCTGCGTCAGACCAGCGTCACCGACTTCTCGCTCGAGATTCCGGCCGGTGCCGCCCGTCACCACGAGACGGCGTATCTCATCTTCCCGGATGACGCCGAGATTTTCGGCACCCAGCCGCACTGCCACTCGCGTTGCTATTCGACCAAGCTCACGATCCGTTATCCGGATGGCCGCGAGGAAGTTCTCCTCAACCAGCCGCGCTATGACTTCGGCTGGCAGCGCGAATACCATTTCGAGCCGATGCTGCAGGTCCCCAAGGGCTCGCTGATGATCGCCGATTATGTGTTCGACAATTCGGCGAACAATCCGTCGAACCCGGACCCGACCCACAAGGTCACATTCGGCGAGCAGACCTCGGAAGAGATGCTCTTCACCTTCATGCGCTTCCGGTTCAAGAATGAGACGGTCGCCAATCGTCGCGATGATCTGATGAAGGCGCTGCAGTCCTCGGTCGTGTTCGGCGCCTTCGACGACGATCGCAACGGCGAGATCGTGCCGGCTGAACTCCGCAGCGATCCACGCTTTGGCCCGCTGAAGGGCTATATCGGCATGGTCGACGCCAACAAGAATGGCTCGCTGAACATGGCGGAATGGACCACCGCCATGAACATGATGCAGCAGATGCGTAACCGGCCAGGCGCTGCGCCAGCTGCGGCCGCCCCGGCGGCCAAGCCGGATGCGGGCGCGAAAGCGATGCTCGACAACGTCACCGGCCAGTAGATCCAAAGCACTCTGAAAACTGATGATCCCGCCAGGCAGCTGGCGGGATCATTGTTTTCGGGCCGGGGTCCAATCATGCCATGACCGCTGCCGGAGCGTGGCGTTGCAACCGTGCGTCGATGATCTATCTCCCGGACATGACGCGACAGAGTAGGGGCTGCCGCAACCGCGGTGTCTCGGTGGCGCCAGATCGATATCGATCAAAGCGCGATTAAGTTGCGAGGGAAGTCTTGACCGGAACAGCTGAGAGCGGGTCGGCAGGGTCATTGCTCGTTCTGGCAGTCGACGACGACGCACTCATCCAGATGAACACCGTGGCCATGCTCGAAGAGCTGGGCCATCGTGTCCTCGAAGCCACCAATGGCGCCGAGGCGCTCGACATCGTCCGGCAGAATGCGGCAATCGACGTGATCCTAACCGACTACGCCATGCCGAAGATGACGGGCCGCGATCTCGCTATCGCGGTTGCGCGCGAGAGGCCGGGGCTGCCGGTGATCCTTGCGACGGGCTATGCCGAACTGCCGCCCGGCGAAAAGGTCGATGTAAGGCTGCTGCCCAAGCCTTTCGGCCTGACGGAGTTGGCGCGCGCGCTGAAGCGCTGACCGGTCAATATTCGGGCCGCTCAGTATTCTGGGAAGAATTCCGTCCCGAGATAGCCGATATCGAAATGCCGACGATTGTACTCGGCGAACCGCGCCGCATGATGCTCTGCACCGCCGCTGGTTGGGAAGCGGCGATACCCCAGCCATGTCCCGTCGCCCAGCGGCAGCGCGCCCTGCTGACGCGCGAGATGCGCATGGCGCTCTGGCACCGACCAGCGGTTGCGCCAGTGGCCAGGCTCGACATCGACCGGCTCCTGTATCGGGCCTGCGCGTTCGAGAATTTTCACGCCGTCAGAAGAACCAGAAGACTGGACCTGCTTCACGGCGTCGCCCTTCAGTGCCGGCATAATGCCGGCAAAAGGAATGGCTCCTGAGCTGGACTCGAAGCGCCCACAAAGCCTTACAAATCAGGCACTCTCGCGACTGCCCGTGCTCACTACTACCGCAAAACTACCGCTGGAACGATCATTTCACGCGGGTTTGATGCCCGACGCGGACGGTAGCCATCCGCATTCCGAGGTCAAGCACGGCCAGAAAGAACGGCTCATTGGACGACGCCGACAGGAAAGGTGGGTCACGTCCACCTGAGTGGTGTAAATTGGGGCGGCCAAGCAGTGTACCGGCTCAGGCCGCGCGCGGTGTAAGTATCGGCGTTGCAGCAGGCGACGCAAGAGCGAACCGGTCGGCTTCCTCCTCGACGGTGCTGACGCC
>CAIMMO010000007.1 GCA_903842595.1 uncultured Alphaproteobacteria bacterium | reverse complement strand
TGCGCCTTGTCCGACGGAAGAAGCTCGTGCGCGTGTCGCGGGGCTTCTACGCCGTTCCCGTGGAAAGCCGGTTCGGGCTCCTGCCGCCCAATGCAGGGGAGGCGATGGAAGCTATCGCCCGTCTGAAGGGCGAACAGATCGCGCCTGCAGGCGCTGCTGTCGCCAACGCCTTTGGCCTGACGACGCAGGTGCCTTTGTGCCGGACCTACGTGACAAGCGGACGGACTCGCACGCTCAAGGTATCAGGCGAGACAATCGAGCTGCGCCACGCTCCTCCATTGGCCGAGAACGCGCGCCATGAGAGACTGCTGCGGGCGATCGAATGGTTGGGACCGGATGGTGTTGAACAAGCCAGAGCCATGCTTCTCACGCTCAAGCCGGCCGAGCGGCGGACCCTCGCGCGACGCGCGGCGGGCATGCCGACCTGGATGGCGGCGGCGGTAAGCGAAGCAGCCCATGCCGGACGGCATCTTCAGTCTCAGCGCGCTGGATAGGGCAGACTTCTTCGAGGTCTGAGCTTTCCGATGCGCCCATCTCGATATCGCGGCGACAGTCCAGCTCACGGACCGTCTCCGCGCGAGACGTCCTGAAGGCCGATGACCGAGCCTTTCAGCCAGCTTCGCTGGCGTTCAATGCAGTGACGCTGCCTGGGCCGGGAGAGTTCGGGTTAGAGGGCCAAGAGGGCGACACGTTCGCGCGCGCCAGCTGCAATCGCATCCCCTAGCGCCTTCGGACAATCCTTTGGCAGGCTGGCGGCAGCCGTCTTGATGGCTGACTCCAGCTTGCTGGAGATGTCCTCTTCAATGGCGTCGAGTTCGGATCTTGCGAAGCCGACCGCATCAGCTGTCTCCCTGAAATGTCGGGGAATTACCTCGTCCATGCGGTAGTGGCGCGACTTGCCGACCGCCATGGCGAGCCTGGCGTCCTTCTTCGTCAACTGGCCCGTGGCGACGTGGGGTTGTGTCGACAGCACGTCGTACAGCGGCGCCAGCCGGAACCGTCCGCCTGGGTTCATACGGATGCTGAAGTTCTTCGCATGACCATCAGTGGCGCCCAGCACCCAGTAGATGAGGACCGCTTTCATGAAGATGCGGCGATCTTCCTGCGGGCTGTCGCTGGCTTGGAGGAGCTTCATGCAAGCGCTGATGCCGGGGCCCCCGGAGGCCTCGTATTTGTCCGATGAGGAGATTCCCAGGGCCTGGCAAAAGTCTTCCTGCGGCAGTCGCAGGAGCCTGCCGTCCTTTGTCCACTGCCGGTCGAAGCGCTCGGATACGAAAACCCTGACGCCGTCGAAATCGACGATGCGGCTCCTGGCAGTCGGAAGGCCGATCGCCTCGCAGAACGTCATGCAATACTGTTCGTTCTCGACGCTGCGGGTGAGGTCGATTTCGACCCCCATGGCGAAGGGGCGCACGCCGATCTGCGGCTTGAGGATGTGGGTCGTCGGCGTCACGCCCGTCGGCGACATCCATTTGCCGTTCATTAGGAGGAGCGCGGTCTTTTCCTGGGCGCCGGCGATCGAGATCCTGAAAGCATCATCGTTTTCCGACAGCCCGAGCGGTGCTGTGGCGAGGCTTTTGACGATGTTGGCAATGTCGGCGTCAGACACAGCGTTGGCTTCAATCTCACCGGGGAGCGTGCAGTCGGCATCGGGGGGAAGGAACTGGAGGGCGCCTACGCAGTCCCTGCCTATTTTGGCGAGGAGGCTGATGGCGTCATCGCCGCCAGCGGCCACACGTTCGGCAATCCGTTTGCGGACCGATGGGGCGTCCGGCAGGAGATTATCGAAGACGTTCGACACGGCGTCGCCCGAATAGGTCTCTTCGCGAAGCGGCATCGAGATCGAGATCGGAAAGCTGTGCTCCCAGCTCAGCCATGACGCCTCGTAGGCGAATGTGACGGCGCCATTGCCGGCGCGCCGAAGCGCCCCGACATGGCGTCCGTTGAGACAGACCTTCAGCGTGGTTGAGCGGGGTCGGGCCATCAGAAGATGTCCTCAATCGAGGCGGATTTGCCCGCCGCGCGCGGCTGGACGATGAGTTCGAGTTCGAGCACCGCCATCAGGTCGATCAGCGTCTGGAGTTTCGTGCCCGGCCCGCCGGCTTCAGCGGACGAGACGGTGTTCTGTTTGACACCCGCCCGTTCAGCGACCTGGGCTTGAGACAGCTTGAGCGAGCGGCGGCGGCGGCGAAGAGCGGCGCCAAGTTCGGGCCCGCTTCTGGCGAGATCAGGTCTCATTTTGTCCCCTGCAGCGGCTAAACATGTCTTACCCCCTGTGGGGG
>CAIMMO010000006.1 GCA_903842595.1 uncultured Alphaproteobacteria bacterium | reverse complement strand
TGCTGGAGGCCGTGCAGAACCAGCCATTCATCTTGCGCTCAGCCAACGGCAAGGCCGGTGCGATCGCAGCTCCGGTCGGCGCAGCTGGCGTTGCCACCTGTGGCGCTGGGAGCGAAGGCGGCGCTGCCGGTGCGGCTGCAAAGGGCGATGACGCGGGCGCCGCTGCGGGCGGAGGCGTCACGGCTGCGATCCCGGCGTCGGGCTCAGGCATGGGATCCGGGATCGGGCCGGTGGGGCGAAGATCTACGGGCGCATTGCCGAAGGGATCGATCAGCGGCGCAGGCGGCGGTGCTGCCGCCAGCTGCTGGTTGGCGGCGGACTGGATGGCGACCAGTCCATCCTCGCCCGGCGCTTCCTCGCTTCGGCCACGCATCAGCCAGAGCAGCAGGAAGAGGATGACAGCGATGCCGAAGATGATTCCGAACAGATCGTCCTGATTGAAGCCGCGCCTGGCAGGCAACGCCATAGCGGTTGCGTCGCTGCGCGGCGGACCACCGCCCGTCCCTCCCCCGCCTGCGCGTTTGCGCGTGACGGGAGCAGAGGGGACCGGATCGGCGGCTGCGGGCTCTGGGGTCTTGGCGACGCTTGGGGGAGGCGGCGCCTCAAGTGTTTCTGCGGCCGCTGTCGCGCCTGAGACGAGGACAAGCGAGCTCGATCGTGCAGCCGGGCGTGACCGCGCGAAGGTTTTCTTCGCAGGCGCCGCCGGCTCCGGCGGCAGGTCTGGCACGACATGAAGCGGCGTGCGCGGCGATTCAATATGCGACGGCCTCTTCTCGCCCTTGGGCGGAGAGGACCGTCCGAACGGGTTGTAGAAGCTGGCGGCCGCAGCGATGGGCGCGGCGCGGGCAGCCGTCGATTTCGGCGCTGCCTGTTTCGGGGTCGTGGTCTGCGGCGGCGTGCGCGTTATCGGAGGGTGCAGAGGCGCACGCGCAAAGGGGTCTTTCAGCGGCGCAGTCATGGTCGGCTTCGGGGTCGGCTTCGGGGCCGGGTTCGGGACCGGCTTCGGCGCTTGCTTCGGGGCGGCTGCTGCGGCTGGCTGAGCCGGCTTCGACCTTGGCGCAAAGGGGTCCTGGCGCGAAGAGGCTGGGAGCGCCGCCTTCAGAGGTTTGGCTGGCTTAACCACCTTCGGCGGCTTGGGCGGCTTCGGCGGCCTGCCGCCCGGCTTGAAAGCGTCTCCGGCGGGCCCGCCTTTCCGGAAATGATCCTGGGCTGGGGCGAATCCCTTGCCACCCGGCGCAGCGCGGCGGGCGAAGCGATCGTTGAAGGAGGGGGTATCGCCCATCGTCTCCTCGAACGTCCGGGGGGATTCTCCACAGCCCGCCAACGTTAACCGTCATACCGGCGGCCGGGCGCCCGGGGCAAGTGAAACCGGGCGGCGATACGCGCCATGCAGGGTTCCTTCCCAGCACTACCGAGGCGGGCTAAACCCACCTTCATGATCGATACCCTGCTCGACCCCGTCTCCCTCGCCCAGGCGCTCATCCGCCAGCCGACTGTGAACCCCTGTCATGACGGGGCGCAGGACGTGCTGGCGGAGGCGCTGGAATCCCTTGGGTTCTGTACCAAGCGCTACCCGTTCGAGGGCGTCGACAACCTCTATGCCCGGCTGGGCGGGGCGGCGCCGAATTTCTGTTTCGCTGGCCATACGGATGTCGTTCCGGTTGGCGACGCGGCCGGCTGGACCGTCGATCCGTTCGGCGCCGAGATCCGCGATGGCGTCATGTACGGCCGCGGCACGTCGGACATGAAGGGCGCAATCGCAGCCTTCGTCAGCGCGACCGCACGCTATGTTGCCGACCATGGCCGCCCCTCGGGCTCGATCTCGCTTCTGATCACCGGCGACGAGGAAGGGCCTGGCCTGCACGGCACGCGGCGGCTGCTGCCCGCTGTCCTCGCCGATGGGGAGACGATCGACCATTGCATCGTTGGCGAGCCGACGTCGGAAGACCGTATTGCGGACATCGTGAAGAACGGAAGGCGCGGATCGCTCAACTGCGTGCTGAAGGCTGTGGGACGACAAGGCCATGCGGCTTATCCGGAAAAGTCCGCCAACCCGATGCCGGTCATGCTCGATGCGCTGCAGAAGCTGCGCGCGTTGAAGCTCGACAATGGCAGCCCGGGCTTCCAGCCATCCAATCTCGAAATCACCACCATCGATGTCGGCAACACTGCGCACAATGTCATACCTGCGCAGGCACTGGCGAAGTTCAACATCCGGTTCAACCCGAACCATACTGGCGCCGATCTCATGGCGCGCCTCGAGCAACTCATCGGCAGCGGCCGCGATGGCGTCCACCTTTCCCTCGAGATGCGCGTCACGGGCGAGGCGTTCTACACCGAGCCCGGCAGGCTGACCGAACTGATCGTTGCTGCGGTCGAGGCGGAGACAGGTCGTAAACCGGACCTTACCACCGGGGGCGGCACGTCGGATGCGCGCTACATCAAGGACGTCTGCCCGGTTGCTGAACTGGGTGTACGAAATGAAATGGCGCACAAGGTCGACGAACACATCCCGGTCGACGAAATCGAAACACTTTGCCGGATATATTACAGGCTTCTGGCCGGCTATTTCGCCGCGGCCTGAAGCCTGGCGACAATCCCCCGCAAGTGTTTCGCCAATAAGGTGAATCCACGCGCCGCCATGAGAATGCCGCGGCTTGATGTTTGCTTCGATCCCGACGGGTCGCGGCGATCGGACGAACTATGTGGACGCGGGGCCTGCCCAGGTTCCGGAATTGAGTGTGTCAATGGCGTGCGGCGGACGACAGCGCAGTCGAGCCGGCCGGGTCCTTTGGGGCCTGGCGCTGGCCCTGTGCGTCGCGCTGACGCAACCGGCGATGGCGCAGGACCAGGACAATCAGGATCCGACCGAGGATGCATCCGGCGGATCGTCCGGACCCGGACGGGTTCCCGTGCAGGGCATTCCGCCCAGCCTCAATGATGCGTTGAAGGTTCTGCAGCGCGAGGAGCCAGTTCCCGCAACGCTGTTCGATGCGCGCCGGCAGGCGGCGCGTGCAGCGGCGATCGTTGCGACGTTTCTCGAAAGCGAAGGCTACTATCAGGCCGAAGTCGAAGATTTCGCCAGCGGCGACACGACGTTCACGCGCGGCGTCCGCGTGAGCGCGGGACCTCTGTTTGTCTATGCGAGCCGGCGCGTGGCCTGGCTCGACGCGGCGCCCGATGAGACAACGCAGGCAGAGATCGAGAGCCTGCTCGAACCGATCAGCGCGGGTGCGCCGGCGCGCGCACAGCCAGTGATCGAGATGGGGGACGCACTGGTGCGGCGCCTGCGCGCCGCAGGCTATCCCGATGCAAGCGCTGCCCCGGTCGATGCGCTGGCGGACGCAGGCGCAGGCTCGGTCGCACTCGAATTCCGGCTGAGGCCCGGCCTGCGTGCATCATTCGGGGGGCTCTCGGTGACGGGCCTCGATGCGACACACGAGGAATTCATCGCCAGCCTGCGTCCCTGGACAAAGGGCGAGCGCGTGACGCCCGCGCGAATGGACGCGTTTCGTGGCCGGCTTGCCGAGACGGGTCTCTTCGCCTCCACAGCGGTGCGCCTTGCCGATGGCGCATCGCCCGATGCGAACGGCGTCGCCGCGCGCGATGTGATCGTTGAGCTGACCGAACGCGAGCGCCAGACGATCGCACTCGGCGGGTCAGTGTCCAGCAGCGAAGGCGTTGGTCTCGACGCCGAGTGGGAGCTGCGCAATTTCACCGGCTGGGCCGATTCACTGACGGTGTCGGGCCTGCTTGCGACACTCGAACGCCGCGTGAAGACGACCTATCGCCTGCCCCATATCGGCAAGTACGGGCGTATCCTGGAATTGAGCGGCGAGGTCGAGGATTTCGAGACCGACGCATTCGACCAGTCGGGCGCCAACGTCTCGGCGACGCTTGCCGAGCAGATCTCGCGGCGCGTGCGCGCGTCGATCGGCGTCGAAGCGGGCTATGCGAGCGTGCTCGAAGCTGCAGAACGCTTCGTTGCCCTCAACCGGCGCGATCTGTTCATTCTGTCGGGAACAGGCACGGCGGAGTATGTCGGGGTACGCGACATACTCGATCCGGTGAACGGCATACGGGGCCGCGTCATGTTCGAGCCCGGCTTCACCTGGGGCGACACCAATATCGCATTTGCGCGGATGACGGCAGAAGCGTCCGCCTATTCGGATTTCGGCACGGACAATCTCGTCGGCGCCATTCGCGGCAAGCTCGGCACGATCGCCGGCCCGAGCGGCGCGCCGCCTGACCGCGCCTTCTTTGCGGGCGGTGGCGGATCGGTGCGTGGCTACGAGTACCAGTCACTGGCGCCGCGCGACGCCACCGGCCTTATCACCGGACGCTCACTGATCGAGACGAGTTTCGAGCTTCGCTACCGCGCCAGCGACACGCTGGGCTATGTGGCCTTCATCGATGCTGGCGCGGCTGGCTCCAATGTCGAACCGCCAATCGACGACATGAAATTCGGCGCAGGCCTCGGGCTTCGCTACTACACGGCATTCGGCCCGCTGCGGGCGGATTTTGCAGTGCCGCTGAGCAATGTCGAAGGCGCGGGCGACTTCCAGATCTATATCTCCATCGGACAGGCCTTCTGATGGAACGCGCAAAACGCAAGCGATACCCGCTCTGGCTCCGCATCGCGCTTGCGTTGATGTTCGCCACGCTTGCGCTGGTGGCAGCCGCGGTCGTGCTGCGCTTCTGGATCACCAGCGATGGTGGCCGGGCCTTCATCCTGTCGCAGATCGACGGCCGACGCGTGGGGCCCTTCGGCACCCTGCGCCTGTCAGGCCTGCAGGGCGATCCGCTGAACGCCGCAACGCTGGCCGACATTGCGTTGGTGGACGACGAGGGCGTCTGGCTTCGCGCGCGCGACGCCCGGATAGAGTGGACGCCGACAGCGCTGTTTACGGGCGAGCTTGAAATCAGCACGATCGAGATCCGCACCGTTGATGTGGTGCGCCAGCCAATCCTCGCCATGCTCGACGAGGAAGCCTCTGGGCCGGACATCGGGCTGAGGCTGGAAGCATTCTCGGTCGGCGACCTCCGGCTTGCCGAACCGGTCATCGGCATTGCTGCGCGCTACCGCATCGATGGCGGTGCGGCCCGGCCGCGTGACGGATCCGGCTTTGCACGCATGACGCTCGCGCCGGTCGAGGGCCCGGCGGATGCGGCCAACATCTCGGCCGAATGGTCGGCCGCCGGCGCACTCAAGGCGGCGGCGACCCTGACCGGGCCATCCGACGGGCTGCTTGCCGCCGTGCTGCAGTCTCCAGCTGACAAGGACATTGCGTTCACCGGCAGCATTGCGGGCACGCTCGACAGTTTCAGCGGCGCAGGCGCGCTCGACTTCGGCGGCGAGGATGCAGCGCAGTTCAGTATTTCGCGCGCAGGCGCTGCGGCCAGGCTGGCCGCGAGCGTTGATGCCGGCGGCTGGCCGCTGCTTGCGGCGATTGCGCAACGCACCGGCGACACGATCACGCTCAATGCCAGGGCTGACCTCACCACACTGTCGCGCGCACCGACGACTGTGCGTCTCGCAGCGCCAGCCGGCGCTGTCGAAATCCGGGGTGATTATGACTTTGCGACGTGGACGGCGCCGATGGAGGTCGCAACGCGCGTGACCGGACTCGACCTTGCGCGATTAGCCGATCCCGTCGCTGGCCGGGCCGATGCGGCCGGCATGCTGTCGTGGGGAATAGGCGGCGTTGCCTGGCGCGGCGAGGCCAGCGTGCGCGACTTGAAATGGCCCTCAGGACAAGCCGCGCAAGTGGCGGCGCCGGTTCAGTTGAGATTCTCGCAGGGCATGCTGACGCTTGCAACCAGCGGCGTACGCATCGATGGCGGACAGCTGGACGCCCTGCCCGGACTGCAACGTGCGGGCTACACTGCCGCGGTACGTGGCGAACTGAACACGCGCACGGGCCAGATCGAGATCATGGGGTCGCGCATCGAAGGCGCGCCCGGCGCCATCTCGGCGCGCGGCTCATTCAACACCGAGACCGGCGCGATGGACCTGCAGGGCTCTGCACGGGTCGCGAGATTGAGCGATGTCGCGCCGCTGACGGGATCCGCGCAGGGGCCGTTTCGGGTACGGGCTGAATCATCACGTGCGCCAATCCGGATTTCCGCCGACATCGAAGGCCGGGGCGTTGCCTCGAGCGAGGCCACACTCAACGCGCTGATCGGGGCGTCGCCGCGGGTGAACCTCGTTGCCGCGGTGAGTGATGGCCGCTTTGCGGTCGAGTCAGGCTCCGTGCAGATGGCGGGATTGCGCGCCAACATGACGGGGCGCATTGCCGACTCGGGCGCGGTTTCGGGACGTGCAAGCGGCGTTCTCAGTCGCGCAGTCGACGTGGGCGGTGCGATTGTCGAAACGGCAGCGTTCACGGCGGATGTCGCCGGCACAATCACCCGGCCGGTCGTCGATCTCCGCCTGTCCGACGGGGCTGTCAGCACGGCAGGCGTGTCGGTGCACGACCTTTCGGGGACGGCGAACGCGACATTCGGCGAGGCGGTCGAGGGCCAGTTTGTCCTGACCGGCGATTCAGACACCGGACCCTTCCGCACCAGCGGCCGGATTGAAGCGGGCGAAGGCGACTGGCGCATCAACGACCTGGCTGCCAGCCTGGGCGATCTGAAATTCAGCGCGCCGCGACTGAACTTCGCCGATGGCGTGCTGGCGATGACCTTCACGGCGAGCGGGCCGCTCGAGGGCATAGCTGGTCTGGAACGCGGGGCGATGATCGCCAACGGATCGGTGCGGATGGGCGAAGAGCTGGCAATGGACGTCAGCGGCCGGCTGACTGACCTTCGCAGTTCGGCGCTGCGGCTCTCATTGCTGGCCTTCAACGTGAAGGCGCTGGACGGGCGAGCAACCGTGGAAGCGCGGGCCAGCGGATCACTGGGCGCGCCGATCGACCTCGAACTTGCGGCAACCGGATCGCAGCAGGGCGATGTGTGGTCGGGCGGCGCGACACTCAAGGGAACGGTGGACAACTTGCCGATCGCAACGTCTCGCCCGGCCGTGTGGCGGCGCGGGCCGGATGACTGGTCGCTGGATGCAGCGTTCTCTGCCCTGCGCGGCGAGATCGACCTCGATGTTGCGCAGTCGCTGTCGGCGGCGACGGGACGGCTGGAACTCAAGGATGTGAGCCTGCGTGGGCTTACGCGGTTGGCGCGCATAACGCGGCTCGAAGGCGTGGTCACGGGGCTTGCGACCTTCAACAACGGTGCTGGGCCGGCGACGGGCGATCTCCAGCTCTCGATCGCAAATGCAAACCCGGTGGGCCTCACTGGCAATCCGGCATCGCTCGAACTTGTCGGCACACTGCGCGGACGCGAGCTGACAGCACGTATTGAGGGTGAAGGTCGGGGCTTCGAACTGGATGCGTCATCGCAACTGGCTGTTGTCGATGGCGAGGGGTTTGCGCTTAAGCTTGATGCTGAGGCGCCAATGACCGCCGAACTCGACCTGCGGGGTCGCGCAGAACAGCTGTGGGCGTTGTTCGGGCCAGAGGACCAGTCGCTGCGCGGGGCGGTGGACGCAAATGTGCAGGCGAGCGGGACGCTGGCCGATCCCGTGCTGCGGGGCGGCTTTACTGTCGCCGAAGGCGCCTATGAGCATGGCGAGACGGGGCTTGCGCTGCGCGACATTTCGGCGTCGGGCGCATTCGACGACATGTCGGCGCGCATCACGAACATGACGGCGAATGACGGCGCCGGGGGCACGCTGACCGGAGACGGCTCGATCGCATGGGATGGCGGGCTGCAGGGCGGCGTGACCTTCAAGGCCAACAATCTGCGTGCGCTTGGGCGCGATGACCGGTTCGCGATCGTGTCGGGCGATGGCGCCGTGAAGATCGTCGCCGACAGCATTCAGGTCAGCGGACAGCTGGCTGTGTCGCAGGCGCGGATTTCGATCGAGCAGCCGGCCGCGGCTTCGATTCCCACCATCCCCGGACTTCGCCGCGTCAACTTCCCCAACCAGTCGGATGAGGAAGAAGCGGAAGCTGCGACCTCTCCGTTCCAGCGTCCGGTGCAGCTCGACCTTCGCGTTTCGGCGCCGCGGCGGATCGTGGTGTTCGGGCGGGGGCTTGATACGGAATGGGCGGCGAATGTGGGCGTAACGGGGCCCATCAGCGATCCGTCCATATCGGGCACGGCGACGCTGGTGCGTGGGGATCTGGATCTGGCGGGGCGGCGCTTCCAGTTCGACACGGGCACGATCACGCTGGATGGCCCGATCCGGATGGCGCGCATCGACATCTCGGCCGAGCGATCGACTGCAGACATCACGGCGCGGGTGCGAATTTCGGGGACGCCGGTGGAGCCGAAATTCGTCCTCGAATCGACGCCGGCCCTGCCGCAGGACGAAGTGCTGGCCCGAATCCTGTTCGGCCGGTCGGTGACGCAGCTTTCGGCCTTCGAGGGCGCGCAGCTGGCGGCAGGCCTTGCACAGCTGGCTGGCGGACAGGCCGTGTTCGATCCGGTGGGGCTGGTTCGCCAGGCGACGGGCCTCGACCGCGTGGCTTTCGGCGCCGAAGACGGCATCGCGACGGTGTCGGCCGGCAAGTACATCGCCGAGGATGTCTATGTGCAGGTGGGCGCGGGCGGGACGGGCGGCGTCGGGGCTGAAGTGGAATGGGAGCCGACGGACGAGGTCTCGATCATCTCGTCAGCTGACGGCAGTGGCGACACCAAGATCGCCGTGCGCTGGAAGAAGGATTACTGACGCGCTTGCGCTGCCCTGTGACGTGAAGCCGGGGTTGGGGAGTGTTGCACGGCGCCTGCGGCCACGCGATTCTGACCAGCACCTGCCTGATGTCATTGCCGGCCTCCCTGAGCGCGAGGGCTCCCTCCCGGAGTTGCCGGTGCGCCGACGACGCAAACCGGGAAGCCATTGCGGCAGGTCACCAGTCGCTCATGCGGGCCGCCGCGGTCACGCCCTTGGCCTCGCCGTCAAACAGCGGGCTGGACCTGCCCCCCGGCAAAGGACCACAGGAAATCCACATCATCGATCTTCCGCATAAACGACAGGCGTTGGGGCGGCGTGTCGCCCGTCATCGGATCATTCGTCGGATCGGATTGCGTCCCGCAACACCATCGTGCCGGCTAACGCCGATCCCTCCTTACGGCCGCCGCGCCCCGGGCGCGCGCAGACTCTGGCGGTCCGCGCGCCCGAAGCGCTCCCTCAGCAAGGCCACACCGCCTTGTCGGACGCTACCGTCACAACGGGTCTTGATGCGGTTCAGGCGAGTATGATGGTCGGGGTTTTGAGGTGGCGCAGAACAGTTGCCAACCAACTGCCGTTCGCGATCGCTGTGCGCGCTCGACTTCTGGCGCAGGACAATCGGCTGCGGAGAGCCGGTTCCTTTTCTCCGGAATACGGCGTTTGCTACGGGTCTTGGATTCCTTCGATGCATGGCCTTGCCGCAGTTTTCGGCCAGCGCCATCCGCAGGATCAGGCGCGCGGCGCGTAGGACACCGACGCAAGATAGAGGCCAGCTGCGGGCGCGACCGGGCCGCAGAGGGTTCGGTCAGCGGCATGCAGGATGTCGCCGATCCAGTGAACCGGCTGACGGCCGCGGCCGACCTCGACCAGGGAGCCAACCATGGAACGGACCTGGTGGTGGAGGAAGGAGCGGGCGGTGGTTTCGAGGACGATCTCCTCGGACTTGCGGTAGATCCGGATGCTGTCGAGCGTCTTCACCGGCGTGTCGGCCTGACAGTGAATGTAGCGAAATGTCGAGAAGTCGTGGCGGCCGACAAGCACCTGTGCGGCTGCATGCATGGCGTCGGCGTCGAGCGCGGCGGCCACGCGCCAGGCACGATGCTTGTCCAGCGTGAGGTCGGCGCGGCGGCTTATGATGCGGTAGATATAGCTGCGCGCGGTGGCGTCGAAGCGGGCGTGGAAGCCGGGTGCGGCGTCCTCGGATTCAAGGATGGCGATCGGGTGCGGGCGAAGATGGGCGTTGAGCGCATCGCGCACCTTGCCTGCCGGCAGCGCCTTCACGAGATCGATGTGGGCAACCTGGCCGAGGGCGTGTACGCCGGCGTCGGTGCGCCCTGCGCCAGCGACGACGGTTGGCTCGCCGTTGAGCGCAAGGGCTGCCTCTTCCAGCGCCTGCTGCACGGTTCGCGCATTCTCCTGCCGCTGCCAGCCGGCATACCTTGCGCCGTCATATTCGATGGTGAGCTTAAATCTTGGCATTCTGGGCGAGTATCACGCGCCAAAGGCTTCGGGGAACAACAGCTCGCCCGACATGGGCGGGCCGCCGCGCAGGCGTACGGCGAAAAAGTGCGGGCCCTTGTATCGGGACTGGAAGGGTTCGGTTGCTTCGAGGGTGAAACCGAACTTCGGATAGAACCAGTCATGCCCCAGCACGAAGACGATCGAACAGCCCGCTTCACGCAGCATGGTCAGGCCCTGCATGACGAGTTGCTTGCCAACGCCTTCCTTCTGCACCCACGGGTCGACGCTCATGGGTCCAAGACCTGCGCAGCCCAGCCTGCCGCGCACGCCGAGCGAATAGAACAGAATGTGGCCGACGATCTGGCCGTCCATCTCGGCGACGAGCTGGATGATGACGTCGCCATCGGCTTCGAGCTGGCGGATGATGCGCGCTTCATCTTCCTGGCCGAAGGCGCGGGTGTTCAGCTGCTGGATGGCGGGCTGGTCGGACTGAAGTGCGACGCGGATCACGGGCTTTTCCATCACTGCTCTCCTGCTGACGCAAGCCGGACGCCCTTGGCGATGCGGGCGCCTCGCTGGAACTGATCGGCCGTGACCTTCCCCCTGCCGGCGCGCTGAAGGCGGGTGAGCCGGACAGCGCCGGAGCCGCAGGCGATTTTCAGCATGTCGTCAAGGACGACTCCCGGGTCACCCTGCCCTGTATCGGCGAGTGCATGGAGAACCCTGATGCGCTCGCCTTCATGCTCGAACCAGGCCCCGGGGAAAGGCGAGAGGCCACGGATGTGCGCGGCGACTTCGGCAGCGGGGCGCGTCCAGTCGATGCGGGCTTCGGAGGTCGTGATCTTGGACGCGTAGGTCGCGCCCTCTTCGGACTGCGTCGTGAGCTGCGCATCGCCGCGTTCGAGACGGGCGAGGCCTTCGACCATAAGGGCAGCGCCGAGCTGCGCGAGGCGGTCGTGGACGTCGCCAGTGGTGTCGGTCTCGGTGATCGGCGTGGTGGCGGTGAGCATGACCGGGCCGGTGTCGAGACCCGCTTCCATCTGCATCACCTGCACGCCGGTGAGCGTATCACCCGCCATGACGGCGCGGTGGATGGGTGCGGCGCCCCGCCAGCGCGGCAGGATGGAGCCGTGCAGGTTGAAGCAGCCAAGACGCGGGGCGTCGAGGATGGCGCGGGGCAGAAGGAGGCCGTAGGCCACCACGACGGCGACATCGAGACCGAGGGCGGCGAAGGCGTGCCTGTCGTCCTGGGCCTTGAAGTTGAGAGGCGTGCGGACCTCGAGGCCGTGGCGTTCGGCAGCTGCGTGCACAGCGGTCTGTGTGAGCTGCTTGCCGCGGCCGGCCGGGCGCGGCGGCTGGGAGTAGACGCAGGCAACCTGGTGGCCGGCCGAGAGGATGGCCTCCAGCGTCGGTACAGCGAAATCGGGCGAACCCATGAAGGCAAGGCGAAGCGGCATGGGAGGCTTCTAGTGCGAGATCGCGCGGAGGGGAAATGCCATCCTGTCCGGCCAGTGCAGGCGCGCCCTCAGGGACGCGTCAGCCGTTGAAGCCGCGGATGGCGTCGATCACCTTCTGCTGGTCGGCATTCGACAGGTAGGGGTGCATCGGCAGCGACATGACGCGGTTACGGATATCTTCCGTGACCGGCAGGCCGCCCGGGGCTTTCGGATAGACGGCGTAGACGTCCTGCATGTGGATCGG
>CAIMMO010000005.1 GCA_903842595.1 uncultured Alphaproteobacteria bacterium | reverse complement strand
GCCGCTGCGCCTGCATCCGCGATAACCGCGCGATGCCCCGCGTGCAGCCCATCGAAATTGCCCAGCGCGATGGCGGCGCCTGACATGACGGCCTATTCGGCCAGGCCGGACGGCACCATGACGAGCGCCTCGCCCTTCATCGCGACCTTGCCGTCAACCTCGCCCTTCACCGCCAGGCGCACGCGATAACCGCGCTCGACCAACTCGATCACCTCGGCCGTTGACGTCACCGTGTCGCCGATCCGCACGGGCCTGACGAATTTCAGGTTCAGCTCCATGAACACGGCGCCCGGCCCCGGCAGATCATTGCCCAGGATGGCGGAGATGTAGGAAGCACTGAGTGCGCCGTGAGCTATACGCCCCTTGAACTGGGTCGTCTTGGCGTAGTCCTCGTCCATGTGCAGCGGATTGTAGTCGCCGGAGACCCGGGCGAAATCGATCACATCCTGCTCGGACACCGTATTCTCTATAGCGACGCTCATCCCTATCGCCAGGTCCGCGAACGTCTTGCCCGTCTTCATGCCATGAAATCCTCAAGTCCCGGTCCGCTGGACCGGTGGTCTGACGGCGGGTGCATAAAGCAATCCGACCGAGAATGTGAACCGTTTTCCTCGCAAATTCGCATCGCAAGGCCTCTTCGCGCCGGGCTCCTACCCAAAATGGCCGGCTTCCTAAAGTCTATAACCAGTGGATTCATCATTTATTTGGCCACGACCGGTACAAGTACGGCCAGCATCAGCCTTCTCGGAGTCTTTGGAACATGGCCGTCGACCTGTCCATGCCTGTCCTTGTCGTGGACGATTACCAGACGATGATACGCATCATTCGCAACCTGCTGAACCAGCTGGGTTTCAAGAATATCGAGGAGGCCAAGGACGGCCGCCAGGCGCTCGAGAAGCTCAACTCCGGGCGGTTTGGCCTCGTCATCTCCGACTGGAACATGGAGCCGATGACCGGCTACGAACTGCTCCAGCAGGTTCGCGCCAGCGACAAGCTCAAGGCCACACCCTTCATCATGGTGACTGCCGAGTCGAAGACCGAGAACGTCATCGCGGCCAAGAAAGCCGGCGTGAACAACTACATCGTGAAGCCGTTCAACGCCGAAACGCTGAAGGGCAAGCTCAAATCGGTGCTGGGGGAATTCTGATGGCTGCCGCAGAAGCTGCTCTAAAGATCCGCACTGCGATGGATCAACTGAAGGCCACCGGCGTTCGCGAACGCCCGCTGGTCGAAGTGCTCGACCTGTCGCATCAGATGGCCGACGCGATGACCGCCTTCTTCGGCTCGCTCGACAAATCCATCATCGGCGAATTCCGCTATCTCGCCGATTTCATCCAGAAGGCCCGCGACGAGATTTCCGGCCTCCAGGCCAACGACATCAAGGACAGCCGCCTCCCCGGCGCCTCGATGGAACTCGACGCCGTCGTGCGTGACACCGAGCGCGCGACAGAGTCGATCATGTCCGAAGCCGAAAAGCTTATGAGCATCGAGCCAGCCGACCTCGCCGCCTACAAGGCGGACGTGGACGCCGCCATGATGCGCATCTTTGAAGCCTGTTCATTCCAGGACCTCACCGGCCAGCGCGTGACGAAAGTGATCTCCACGCTCCGTCACATTGAGGACCGTGTGACCAAGTTCGCGAACGCACTCGGCGTCAAGGACGCCGCGCCGATGGAAACCGCGGAGGACGCCCGCAAGCGAGAGCTTCTTCTCAACGGCCCCGCAGCAAACGGCCCCGCAACATCGCAGGACGATATCGACGCCTTGTTTGCATAGCCGCATAGGGCTGCCGGACTGATCCAAAGAAAGAAGGGCCGCGAGATCATCGCGGCCCTTCTGCATTTCAGCGATCGACCCTGTTACGGGGTTACCAGGTCATCCTCGCCTTCAGGTAGTAGAACCCGCCGTTGAACCCGTAGGGCGAGCGCTCGCCATACTTGGCGCCCGCAATGCCGGCCCACGGATTCTCCACTGGATACTCGTCGAACAGATTCTGCGCGCCGGCGATCAGCTCGACATTCTCGGCGACCTTATAGCCCACCTCGCCGTCCACCAGAAAAGCAGCCTCGCCATCGATCGGCAGCGTGTCATCTTCAAGGTGCGCTTCGAAGTACTCGCCGAAATAGTTCACCCGGCCGAGCAGGCGCCACGGGCCCTGCGTGTGCGTTAGGGAGAAGTTCCCCTTCACTTGCGGCAGGGATTCCTCCAGCTGCCGCACGCGGACTGGCGAGATCGTCTGGCCTGCATTTTCAACGTTCGTCTCGGTGTAGTTCAGCGCGAGCGTGTAGTCCGTATCACCGAGGTCGATGAAGTCCACGGGGCCCGACAGGACAACGTCAACGCCGCGCGTCTTCGTGTCGAAGTCGTTGTTGAAGAACGAGAACGAGATCAGATCTTCGAAGCCCGTGAAGTTCGCACGATCAAGCACGTTGGCCGTGTCGAGGATCGTGAGCAGTTCGCCTGTGCGCGTGGCGCCGCCGGTCGGGACGCTGTTCCGTGCAGCGAGGAATTGTAGCGCAGCAGGGAAGTTGATGGCCGAGGAACGCGAGATACGATCCTCAACCTCGATCTGGAACAGGTCAACCGTCAGCACGGATGAGCCGATGTCCAGCGCGCCGCCGATCGTGAAGTTCTGCGACTCTTCCGGCCCGAGGGTCGGACGTGTCAGGCCAAGTCCGCCGCTTGCGACCGAGGCGGCGATGTAGTCCGCAGCGATCTGGCCGGCCGGGCTGCTCAGCGGGAAGGTGCCCTCATCTTGCAGCTGGCCATTGGAGAACTGCGTCGTGACGTTGATGACGTTGGCCTGTCCCGTCGTCGGGGCGTGGAAGCCCGTCGACAGGGTTGAGCGCAGGCGGAAACCGTCCATCACGCGCCACAAGGCGCCGATCTTGTAGTTCGTAGTGTCGCCGAAGCTGTCATAGTCCTCGAAGCGCACCGCGGCCTGCAGCGTGACCGCATCAGTCACGTCGGTTTCGAGGTCGATGTAGTAGGACGTGTTCGACTGACTGCTCTTGCCGGCCGAAGCTGGCGTGAAGCCGCCAAAGCCGTTCGACGAGCTCGAGAAGCCCTGGCCCAGCGGATAGGCTGACGACGGCGCCGCCAACGGCCCGAGCGCGTAGGACGCCGGGTCGCCAGCGCGAACCTCGAACTCCTCCTCGCGCCATTCGAAGCCGAACGCGACGTTGAGATCAGACGCGAAGCCCACAGGAAGTCCGTAGCCGAAGTCCAGGTTGAACAGGTTCTCGATCTGGCCGTAACCGCCCGGACTGAACGAAGTCGGCGTGTTCGGGCCGAGCGATGCGTTGATCGTATTCTTGATCGTAAAGTCGGCCTGGTTATCACCGTAACGATAGCTGACGTCGTAGTTCATGCCCGCGATCCACGGAACCTCACCGCGCATGCCCAGCGCGATCGACATGTCCTCGAGCTTACCGCCGAAGCGCGGTGTGAAGCCGCCCGGGAAGATCTCGACGAACGAGAAGCAGTTCGAATTCGCCGTGACCGAGGCAAGAACCGCCGGGTTGGGCAGCAGCCCGCCGCCCGCCGTCAGCGGGATGCCCGCCGGACAGTCCCCAGCCGTATTGACACTGAGATCGCCGACGAGGATTGACGGCACGCCGCCAGACGCTGCCGCAAGCGGCGCACCCGTGACCGGATTGACCGTCGGCCCGCCAAACACCCCCGGCCTGTTGGTCGGGTTGCGGAAGTAGAACCCGCCCTCGACTTCGCGCTGGGCGTAGTTTCCAAACGCATAGAGCTCGTGCTTGTCGTCCAGGTCGTACCCGAAATTGGCGTAGAGCTTGATATCGTCTTTGACTTCGGGTTGGCCCCAGATCTGCGCCGGGTCGGCAACCGCCGTATTGCCTGCCGCGATCAGCGCAGCAGCGTCGTCGCGTTGCGAAGACCGGTCGGTGGGCTCCGTCTGCTGGTACTCTCCCGACAGGTTGAGGAAGCCATTCGCACCGATCGCCATGCCGATATTGCCGGCCACCTGATAGGAGGCGCCGTCGCCTTCATAGGTCTGGCCCCATTTGGCCTCGAGCGAGCCGCCCGATGCGTCGTCCTTGAGGATGAAGTTGATGACGCCCGCGATGGCGTCCGACCCGTACTGCGAAGACGCGCCATCGCGAAGCACTTCGACCTGCTTCAGAGCGATCGCCGGAATCGTGGAGATGTCGGCGCCCTGGCTGCCGTCCGAAATGCCGCCGCCGAGGAAGGCGATGACAGCCGCGCGATGCATGCGCTTGCCGTTCACCAGCACCAGCGTGCTGTCTGGCGGAAGTCCGCGGAGGTTGACCGGGCGGACAAGTGTCGCGGCGTCCGAGATCGGCTGCGTCGTGACGTTGAACGACGGCACCAGCGTGCGGATGATGTTCACTGCATCATTGTCACCCTGGTTCACCAGCTCGTCGCCGGATACCACATCGACCGGCGCGATCGAGTCGATCGCCGAACGGGCCTCCGTGCGCGTGCCCGTGACGATGACCACGTCCTCGTCGCCAGCTTGCTGCGCCGTTGCCATTGGAACCCCGACGGTCCCCATCGCCAGCAACATCGCGGCGCCGCGCAACAATTTCATCCGCATATCGTCCCGCTCCATGTCAGTTTTTTGACACTTGACCATTCCATCGACCGGGAACCCGCACCAGACTCTTCGCGCCGGAATTGAATCCGTGGAACCTTGCGAATTGGTCATGTTCTGCCGTGCGCTGCGCAGTGACTTTGGCAGCCGTTGCGGCATGACCTTGAGGCGTGCAGCCCGCATCGCCGCCACGCCGGCCTGCCTAGATCCAGCGCGCAACCAATCGCTTTCCTGCGGGTTCCTTTTGAAGCGCGCGTCCGCGGCACACTGCCCTAGCTGCAGCTCACGATTGAGAGAATGGATCAACCCCATGCCCACAACGCGTGAAGACGAACTCAAACCGCTCGCCAGGGGCCCCAGCCGCCGTCCCACGACCGAACAGGGCCGCCAGGGTCAGAACATCCGCGGCATGCTCAGGGTTCTGTTCGGATCGATCGCCCTCGTGGTTGTCGGCTTCGCCGCGATCTATGTCTTCAATCAGCCGCCGCAGACGCCCGCAGCCGCTTCGACGCCTGCGACGACAACGCCCTGACCCGGCTCAATCGACGGCGCGATCCTGCTAACCCCGATCGCGCAGAATCCGCCCCTTCTGGCGGTCCCAGTCGCGCTTCTTCTCGACGTCGCGCTTGTCAGGCGCCTTTCGACCGGTCGCCAGCGCCAGCTTGATCTTCGCCATGCCCGTCGGGCCGAAATAGAGTTCCAGCGGCACCAGCGTACGCCCGTCGCGCTCGACAGCGCCGACAAGCCGGTTGAACTCGCGCTTCTTCACCAGCAGGACGCGCTTGCGTGCTGGATCGTGGTTGAACTGCCCCGCCGGCGGATAGGTCGGGATGGTGGAGTTCACGAGAACGATCTTCCCGTCCTCCTCCCGCGCATAGGCTTCCGCGATATTGGCGCGCCCCTCGCGCAGCGACTTCACCTCGCTTCCCGTCAGCACGATCCCGACTTCGAGATCGTCGATGATCTCATAGTTGCGCCGAGCCTGCCGGTTCTCCGCCACCGACTTCCGCGCCATCTCGCGCCGCGTCTTGCCCTTGGGATTTTGTCCGCCGGTTTTTTGGCCGCTGCTCTTGGGAGGCTGCGCCATCACAGCACGCCCGCTTCCTGCATCGCAGCCTTGATCTCGTCCTTGACAGCCTGGCTCTGCACAGGAAGCAACGGCAATCGCAGCTCGTCCGCACACAGCCCCAGCAGCGACAGCGCATACTTCGCCGGCGCCGGGCTCGCCTCGAGGAACATCGCACGATGCAGCCGCGCCAGCGTGTCGTTGATTCGCCGGGCCTCGGCATAATCGCCCCGCAGCGTGGCCTCCTGCATTCGTGAACACTGCTCCGGAGCGACGTTCGCCGTCACCGAAATGCAACCCACCCCGCCCTGCGCGTTGAAGGCGACTGCGCTCGGATCGTCGCCCGAAATCTGAATGAAACCTTGCTTGCAAAGCGCAGAATGGCGCGCAACCCGCGAGAGATCAGCCGACGCATCCTTGATCCCGATCACGTTCGGCAGCTGCGACAGGCGCGCCACGAGTTCCACCGACATGTCGGAACCCGTCCGTCCAGGGACATTGTAGAGGAAAATCGGCAGTTGGACCGCTTCCGTCAAAGTTTTGTAATGTGCATAAACGCCATCTTGGGTCGGCCGATTGTAGTACGGATTCACGATGAGGGCCGCGTGAGCTCCGACCTGTTTAGCATGCCGCAGGAGGCCAAGCGCCTCGGTAGTGGAATTGGAGCCTGTGCCAGCAATGACCGGAACCCGACCCGCCACCGTTCTCACGCAAAGCTCGACGACGGCCCGGTCTTCCTCGTGCGACAGCGTCGAAGCCTCGCCCGTCGTGCCGCAAACCACCACGCCATGCGTTCCAGCCGCGATCTGCCGCTCGACAAGCGCCACAAACGCCTGCTCATCCACCTTCCCGTTCCGGAACGGCGTGACGAGGGCGGGTATGGACCCTTTGAACAGCATGACGACAGAAATCCCTGAAAACGTAGAGCGCCGAACGAGCGATTCGCCGGATAATCATTTTGCCCCCACCTTTGGCAAGGGAGGTTCGAGGTCCGGCGGGCGTCAGACCAACATGCGGCAGAAATGGGGACTTCTCACGATGCGTCAACTCATTACCGGCGTCGCCCTCGGCTGTCTCTGTGTATCAGCCGCCGCCGCCAACCCGCCCGCGCCCTCGCTCAAGCCTGCTCCGGCGCTGCAATCCACCTGGATCGCCAACAACGATTTCGCCTTGCTCTCACGCACACTCGACGCTGCCGACAACGAAGACTGGGGCCAGGTCCGCTCCCTCATGTCCCGCATCAGCGACCCCGCCGCGCAGACGCTGGTCCGCTGGCGTCTAGCAACCAACGGCAATGCCGGCCTCGGCTTCACTGACCTCATGCGCGCCGCCGAGGAGTTCAAGGGCTGGCCAGACAACGACAAGATCTACGAACAGCTCGAACAGGCCATCACGCGCTCCAGCCTCACCGCCGACGAGCGCATCGCCTGGCTCCTCGTCCAGGGACCGCGCACCGGCGACGGCATCCTCGCCCTCGCCGACGCTTATGACAGCCAGGGCCGTCGCGAGGACATGCTCAACGTGGTCCGCGAAGCCTACCGCACACGCCCGATGTCCTCCGGCGCCGCCGCGACGATCAGTTCGCGCTATGGCGGCAACTTCAATGCCGAGGATCACTACGCCCGCGCTGACATGTTCCTGTGGCGCGGCGATGTGGCCAGCGCGCAGGGCCTGCTCTCCCGCCTCACCGCAGATCGCAAGGCCGTCATCAACGCGCGCATCGGGCTGATGCGTAACGCCAGGAACATCGACAAGCTCGTCAACGCCGTCCCCGCGGCCTACGCCGAAGACGCTGGCCTGCTTTATGAGCGCGCGCGCTGGAACGAGCGCCGCGGCAAAACATCGGAAGAGCTCAACCTCCTCCTCCGCATCAAGGGCGAAAGCGCACCGGCCGTCGGCCGCGAAGATATCTGGGGCGAGAAGCAGTCTGTCGCCCGCCGCATGCTGCGCGAACGCAACTACGCCACCGCCTACCAACTCGCTGCCGGCCACGGCCTCACTTCCGGCGAAGCTTTCCGCGACGCTGAATGGATGGCCGGCTGGCTCGCGCTGACCAGGCAGGGCGATGCTCTGAAGGCAGAGACCCATTTCCGCGTCTTCGCGGCAGGCGTCGCCACGCCGATCAGCGTCTCGCGCGCCCAGTACTGGCTGGGCGAAGCCTTGAAGGCACAGGGCCGCCTCGAAGAATCCGTTGCTGCTTACGAAGCCGCCGCAGCCTACCCTTATGTCTTCTACGGCCAGCTGGCCGCTGAGAAAGCGCGAGCAACAAAGCCTGAACTCGGCACACTCAACTTCATCACGCCCGCCGCGCCGACTGACGAAGAACGCGCCGCCTTCGCGCGCCAGCCTGCCGTGCGCGCCGCCATCCTGCTCGCCGAAACCGGACGCATGGCGAGCTTCGAGCGTTTCTCCTTTGCGCTCGACGACATGCTGACGGCGCCCGCCGAACACCAGATGCTGTTCGACATTGCCGCCGGCTATCTCGAAATGCGCGCCGCCATCCGGGGCGCGAAAGCTGGTCTCGGCCGCGGCCTCGTCGCGCCCGACGCGGTCTTCCCGTTGCTCCAGCTTCCCACATCGCCGCGCTCGGGTTCTGCCGAGCCCGCCATGGTGCTCGCCCTTTCGCGTCAGGAGAGCGAGTTCAACCACCGCGCCATCTCCAGCGCCGACGCTCGCGGCATGATGCAGATGATCCCCCGCTACGCGCAGGCCGAAGCCCGCATGGTCGGCATGCCCTTCCGCCAGAGCTGGCTAACCGACGACCCGCAGTACAACCTCCGCCTCGGCCGCGGCTTCCTCGACGATCTCGTGGATGATTTCGGCGGCAGCTACATACTCGCCGCCGCCGCTTACAATGCCGGCCCAAGCCGCGCGCGACAGTGGATCAACGATTTCGGTGATCCGCGCGTCAACGTCGATCCTGTCGAATGGATCGAAAGCATCCCCTTTGCCGAGACCCGCAACTACGTCCAGCGCGTCCTCGAAAATACCATCGTCTACCGCCACCGCCTCACCGGCCAGCCGGTCGAGATCAAGCTGAGCGACGACCTGCGACGCGGCAGACCGCGCTGATTGCACCATCCGCGCTTCGGGTGGTCCGCTCCGGCCCTTGGGGCAGCCTTCCCTGCCATCGACGATGGCGGATACCCATCAACGTCGGGAAATCCTGCCCCGGCAAAGCCGGGGGAGGGTGGCGCGCGAAGCGTAACGGACGGGGCAGCCTGCGAAGCAGGCGGATCGTGTCACACTCAAAGCGGCGCCGACTCTGCGGGAAAACCGTTGTTCGAGTTTGGGGGAAACTCCGCGAAGAACTCCTACCCGATCACCACTTGCCTCAAGAGTTTGATGAAAACAGCGGCGCCAAATCGGCCGCATGAAGCGCTGGACTTTTGCCCGGGCGGTTGCTGCTCGACCTGCCGGCATTGATCGGCATCGCGCTGAGCTTCGGGCCGCTTATGATCATGGCGATCAGTAGCGATCGCCGCGCCATGCTCGGAGAGAATATCAGCCCGCGCATTCAGGATTGCATCATGCACATGCTGCCCATCGCCGAGGCGCAGCTGCACTACGCCCTGTGCCGCCTGGCATGGCGCCGCTCGGCTGGAACGTCGGCGAGGTCAGGCTCGAACCCTTGTCCCCGACTACCAGTTGGTCAGACGTCGCCGCACGCCTGAGAGCGCCCCCCGCCGGCCTGCCCCTTGCCTCGCGCGCCTATCCGCAGCACAACCCGCCGCCATGAGACAGACGATCTACAAAATCCTAACCGCAGACCAACTCGCCGCCGTCGAATCGGGCGGACAGATGCTGGCGTCCGTCGATATCGCCGACGGCTATGTCCACTTCTCGACATCGAAGCAGGTGCAGGAAACGCTCGCCAAATGGTTTAAGGGCCAGACCGGCCTCGTGCTCGCCTCCGTCAACGGCGATGACTTCGGTCCCGACCTCAAATGGGAAGCCTCCCGCGGTGGCGATTTCTTCCCGCACGTCTATGCAGAAGTGCGCCAGCATCACATAGCCTCGCTCTGGCCCCTCGACACGTTCGACGCCGATGGCGTGCCACTCGCGCCCGACGAGGTGACCCGCAGCGCAGAACCGTCCGCCAAACCTGGCGGCGGCACGTGAGCCTGTTCGATCTCGCGACGCGCGCCGTTCGCGTCCTTCCCGCCGAGACCGCGCATCGCTTCACGATCGACGCGCTCAAGACCGGCCTCGCCAAGCCTGAGTTCGGCCTCGAAGACCCACGCCTCGCGGTGCGGCTGAAAAGATCCGGCCTGCTCCTGCCGAACCCGATCGGGCTCGCCGCCGGCTTCGACAAGAATGCGGAAGTCGCTGCCCAGATGCTTGGCTTCGGGTTCGGCTTCGTCGAATGCGGCACGGTCACGCCGCGCCCGCAAGCTGGTAATCCGCGCCCACGCCTCTTTCGCCTCAGCGAAGACCGAGCGGTGATCAACCGGATGGGCTTCAACAATGACGGGATCGGCTATTTCGTCCGCCGCCTCTCCGCTATCCCTCGCGCCCTCGGCGTCGTCGGCGCCAATGTCGGGGCCAACAAGGACTCCGAGGATCGCATTGCGGACTATGTCGCCGGCGTCAAAGCCGTCTGGCCCCATTCGTCATATGTGACGATCAACGTGTCGTCCCCCAACACGCCAGGGTTGCGCGGCCTGCAGGACCGCGGCGCACTGGACGAGCTGCTCGGCCGCGTCGGCGGCGCTGCGCGCGAGATGGCCGCTGTCGTCAAGAACCGCCCCGTCTTCCTGAAAGTGGCGCCCGATCTCGACGACCGCGCCATTGCCGACATCGCCGATGTCGCGCTCGCACAGGACTGGCTCTCCGGCCTGATCGTCTCGAACACCACGATCGAACGCCCCGAATCACTTGCCAGCCGGCACAAGGCCGAAACGGGCGGTCTTTCGGGCGCTCCGCTTATGGAAAAGTCCACACGCGTCCTCGCAGACTTCCATGCACTCATCGGCGACCGGCTCGACCTGATCGGCGCGGGCGGGATTGCGTCGGCCCAGGATGTTGTCGCGAAACTCCGGGCGGGGGCGCAGGCCGTTCAGCTTTACTCCGCGCTTGTCTTCCATGGTCCGATGCTGGTCCAGCGGATCAAATCCGATCTTTTGACAATAATGCTTGCCGAAGGCATCGACACCCCCCGCGCATTCCGGCCCAGCTGACCTTTCCGCCCCTAGCCGCCCCGCTGCCGCAGGCCTATGGTGATGACGGCTTCGCTGATTGGTTGCGTGGTGCGGAACGATCCACGCCCCAATCGAATTTGAGCAGCAGCCAGTGTTTCGAGGCGTGCGTTGGAAGCTGACCATGGTGGCCGGTCCCGGGAAGACTAACGCTGTCACGCTGCTTTCCGGCGTCGGCCGCGTTCGCGCGGGCACAATTTCGATCGGCAGCCATGTCATCGCTATCGAGAATATCGGCACCATCCGCATCGTCCGTGGCCGGCGTACCTGGTGGCAATTGTTCCTCGGCGTGATGATTGCGGGCGGCGCAGCGACCCAGCTCAACGCCTATGGCGCCATCGCCATTGCGGGCATCGGTCTCGGCATCGCGATCGTCCTTGGCAACCTGGCCCAGCGCGTCGAAAGCGGCCTGGCCATCGGCGCGTCCGATGGCTGCACCACACTGATCGCGTCGCGCGATCAGTCGTTCTTGCAGCGCCTTCTCCAGCTTCTGGTCGACAGGATCGATAGGGGCGATCATGGGTTTGTCGCCGATTTCGACATCGCAAGCGGTGTCCTGTCGTCGCCGACCCCAGACGCTGGGCACACCGACGATGTCATCTTTGCAGACCCGCCTTCGGCTGCACCTGCTCCTGAAAAATCCCAGATCGCACAGCCACCTGTCGCACCCGGCGACAGCGCTGACGATGCACTTTTTGGCGACCCGGCGCCCGAGGTTCCGGCTTCAGCACCCGCAGTTACGCCGGGTGTCAAAACTGACGTTCCTCCGCCCATGGCAACGCCCACAAAAGCCGAGAAGCGGCAGACTTTCGACCGGCTGCTTGATGTTAGTCCCAGGCCCGCCTCGAGGGATGACGACTGGCTGGTACGCCAAGGGCCCGCACCCCCACCCCTATCGCCTGAAGAATTCGGAGGCGGATTTGCCCGTGTGCTGCTGGCCCTGCTGATCGTGACCGTCCTTGGCGGTGGCGTCTTCGCGGCGTGGTACTTCACAGGCGAGACAGGGCCGTCGACTTCGATGCCCGCGATCGACATTTCCGTCCAGGCGAATGCCGAGCCCCCCGGCGAGACGCCGGCCACGGAGACCGCGGACAGCGTGCAGTTACCGCTTGCCGAACCGATCGATCCGGAGCCGCCGCTGGCCGCCGAGCCTGCTGCGACGCCAGCGCCCGCGCCGGAGCCGGTCGCCACGGTCGAGGACTTCTCCCCCCCAGCGCCAATGGTTGCCCGCGCGTCGGGCCAGCGCTATCGCGCAAGTCCTTTCATGGCCGACGACGTTGCAGTCCTCGCTGAAACGCGGGCCGGCGGGGAGGTCCTGAACATTACAGGCCGGCTGATGCAATCGGACGGCGAATGGTATCGGGTGCTCCTTACGGATGGCCGAAACGCCTGGTTCAAGTCATCACTTGCCGTAGCGCGCACGCGCTTTGCCGGATGGGTCCGCCCCGCTGCGACAGGACCTGACGCATCCTTCGCCGGCTCGATTCCGCAAGTTCTCGATCCGTCCGAAGGCATCGCCCTCGGCGGCGGCCCCCAGTCCGTGACGCTCGACTGGTCTCATCGCGAAGACGCGTCGATCTTCATCGTCGAGATCCAAGCCTTTGACGCGGAAGCTCTGCGGTGGATCGAGGATCCGCTGCACAAGCGCACCACTGTGGAAGGCGACACTGCGCTTGCCGAGATGTTTGCCTCTACCGGAGCATGGCGCTGGCGCGTGCGCGGCGTCACGTTGGATGGGCAGCAGAGCCAGTTCAGCCGTTGGTCGGCCTTCTCCATCCGCGACTGAAAAAAGCGATCGCCGCCCCTTCAGCTACGCAGCTTGAACAGCCTGCTCTCGCATTGGCCAATGCAGCAAGGCCGAACCCCTTTCGGGATCCGGCCCCACGGCGTGGCGTCGGTGGGAATCCGGGGGGATCAGCCGTGGGAACGCTCGCCGTATGCTTGGGCCAGCGTGGCGGACCCGAACTTGCCGATCGACTTGCGGATCGTCGCGTTGGTGCAGGCGTCAACGAGCGAACGCTCATCGCGCGTCATTTTCCGCGCACCACCGCTGCAATACGTCCGGACCTCGCGCTGGAGACGCTGGAGCAACTTGTCGGCGGAGTCCTCCGAAGCGAGTTCGGCGGGCTGGTACTTGAATGCGAACTTGAACTGGTCGGTCTTGATGGAAGCCTGCTGGGCGAAGGCCGGACCGGTGGCGAATCCGGTGGCGAGGGCGCCGGCGATGGTGAGTGAGGCGATCAGGTACGTGGCCGAAGATGATGTTTTCATTGTTTTTCTCCGAATGGACTTGGCTATTGCTCTGTCGTCCCTTTCGAACTGACCCCTGACCGTCATCTCGAAAGTCGATGATTATTTATTGATAAACAATATGACCTGTCAATGGAGGGAATGTGGCCTCTTTCGGGCAAACAGACCCCCCGGAGCAGCGCCCCGGGCGTTCCACTATATCTGAACTGGGTGCCTAGTTTGCCGCGAGGACCAGCGGCGCGGCTTTCGAGGCGTACAGCCCCGTCGGATCATCCTTCGCGACCCTTGCACGGGTCGCCTTGATGCATGGGAGATAGATGTAGTGGTTCAGCCCGATCATCGGCGCAGCCGCCTTGTGGCAGACGTCCTTCACGGCCTTGTGGAGTTTGGAGACATAGAGTTGGGCGTCCTGCTCCGACACGGGTGCCCTGGGCGCCTTTACGACTACGGGATCCGCATGCGCGGCTGATGCGCCGACACGGATCGCAGCGAGAATTGCGAAGTATTTCATGGGCGTCGTTCTCCGGGTTGTCGTTTGATCTGACTTTCAGAACGACCCTGGAGCATTTCCCTCTGCACGAATCATGTGTTTGTGCATTTGCGGAAGTAAAATGCTGCCCCGCACAGTGTTAAATTGCCCACGGGTACACTTTACGTTGGGGCCTAGTGGCGCGGGCTCATCGAGTTGTGCACGATGCCGTCATGGCCAACACGATGATGCAGGCGCTGGTTTGTGACGGTCTGGCGCAGGATTTCACGCATGTGAAGCTGCGGGATCTTTCCATTCCGGAACCTGGACCGGGCGAAGTGCGCGTGAAGGTCGAGGCGGCGAGCCTCAACTTTCCTGATCTCCTCATGTTGAAGGGCGAATACCAATTCAAACCTGAGCCTCCCTTCACCGTGGGGATGGACCTGGCGGGTGTCGTCGATTCGGTTGGGCAAGGCGTCAGGCTTGGGTTGGGCGCACGCGTTGCAGGTGGCGCCAAGACCGGCGCGTTTGCGGGCTTCGCAATCTGCCCGGAGGCCACTCTGCAGGGCGTACCGGACAACATGCCGACCCCGCTTGCGGCTGCTTATCCTGCGGCCTACGTGACAGCCCATGTATCCCTGGTTGCGCGGGGCCACCTGCAGGCAGGGGAAACGTTGCTGGTCCACGGCGCATCTGGCGGGGTCGGGATGGCGGCGATGGATTTGGGACGATTGCTCGGTGCGCGCGTGATCGCGACGACGGGCTCGTCTGAAAAGCGCGAGGCCCTGTCGCGCGCTGGCGCGGATGAAGTGATCGTGCTCGGTCACACGCCGGGTAATGCCTTCCGCGAAGAGGTCAAGGCGCTGACGGGCGGACGTGGCGCCGACGTGATCTTCGACCCCGTCGGCGGAGATGTGTTCGATGAATCGATCCGCTGCATCGCCTTCGATGGCCGCCTCCTTGTCATCGGCTTTGCCGGCGGACGGATCGCGTCGGTTAACACCAACATGCCGCTGATCAAGGGGTTCTCTGTCGTCGGCGTCAGGGCTGGCGAATACTGCCGGCAGTTTCCCGACCGCGGTCGCACGATCCGCGATGAAATCTGGCGCTGGGCAGCTGAAGGGCGCACGCGGCCAACGGTCTTCGCAGAGTTGCCGCTGGCACGATGGAGAGAGGCGTTTGAGCTCATGCGCGACAGGCAGCTCGTAGGGAAAGTGGTGCTGCGGCCGTAAGGTGCGAGCCTACCTGCGCCAGCCAGCAAGAACGGAATCCGCTGCTG
The DNA here is from genome assembly GCA_903842595.1 of uncultured Alphaproteobacteria bacterium. Lineage (GTDB taxonomy): Bacteria > Pseudomonadota > Alphaproteobacteria > Caulobacterales > Hyphomonadaceae > UBA7672. The sequence goes on along the minus strand of CAIMMO010000005.1, from coordinate 13,396 downwards.
CGTCCAGTTCGACTTCGGTCCACTTGCGGCCCTTCATCTCCGCTTTCAGCAGGTAGCTGATCGGCGCCATGAAGAGACCGCCGAGAAGATCGGGCGGCAGGTTCTTGAAGTCGCCAGAAGCGATGCCTGCCTTGCGCAGGTCGCCTACCATGCGCGCCACAGCTCGACCCGCCTCGCCGCCTTCGCGCTCGGCGAGGGCAGACTCGGCAAATCGGTGCCCGAAGGCGAAGGCGTCCTTGTTGGCGCGATAAGCCAGATAGATCGCCTTCCATGTCAGCTTGAGCCGTTCCGGCGGCGCCATCGAGGTGTCGAGGCCTTGACCTGCGCCAATGAAGACCTCCTGCTTCATCTGCCGGTAGGAGGCGATCAGCAGATCGTCCTTGCTGTCGAAATGGCGATAGAGCGTGCCTTCGGCGACGCCGGCCTCGGCCGCGATTGCAGCGGTCGTCGCTGCTTCCATACCATCGCGCGCGACGATACGAGCGGCAGCTTGCAACAGACGTTCGCGCGTCGCCTGGCCGGTGGTCTGTGTCGCAGCGTTCATGAGGCCAAGGCGCCCGCAATGCAGGGCCATGTCAAGATTAACGCACCGCATTGTCGCCGCACCTGCTGGACTAAACGCATGAAGTCGTCAGGCTTACGCGGTGAGCGAAGCGCGATTCCTTGGCATCGATTTCTCGGGCGCGGCGGCCCCGTGGCGCGCGACGTGCTCGCGCCCCACGGTCTGGGTTGCGGTCCTGGATGGCGTGCGGCTGGTCGACCTGCGGCCCGTGCAGAAGCTGGACCCGGGGAGCGCGCCGTTCGACAGCCTGGTGAACCTGCTTCGGGCGGGACAATTCCGGGCAGCCGGGATCGATGCGCCATTCTCCCTGCCTGACCCGCACTTTCCCGACGGCGGGTATGCCCAGCTCCTTGAGGATGTTGGCGCTCTCCCGCCAGCCAGCGACCGGCCGTTTCCAATGGGACCGCAACTGATCGAGTTGGCCGAGCGCTACGCCCCCAAGCAGAGCGCCAAGCCTCACCGCGCAACCGAACGCGCATGGAGCGGCGCGACCCCGCGATCGACGCTGTGGTGGAAGCCGCGCGGCGGCGCGCCGTTTGCTGCGGCTTGCATGACGCTGCTTTACCGCACCGGACGCCCCATCTGGCCGTGGAAAAATGCGCCGGGAATGCTGGTGGAAGCGTTTCCCGCAGCGCAGCTGCATGCCTGGAGCCTGCCGCACATGAAATACACCGGCGTCGACGCTGGCCCCGTCCGCGCAAAGATCATCGCAGAGATCCAGCGCCGGCAGGGGATCGCGATCGCGCCAGCCGATCGCAGGGAGATGCAGCGCACGCCGGATGCGCTTGACGCTTTCCTCGCAACATTCTCCGGACGCGCGGCTGCGAACCGGACGCTGAAGCTGGAGAAACCCTCAAGCTGGAAGACGGAAGGCGCGATCGCGGTACATGTTTGACACGCCCGTTGCGGGACGTGGACGTTGCGGGTGAAGGAACCACTCACAACCTTTGTAATATCGATCAGGGATTTGCAAATGACCTTCGCCGTCCGCCCGCTCGGCTCGAACGACCGCGAACAATGGCTGGCGCTGTGGCAGGGATATCTTGCATTCTATGAGTCCGAACTGGCGGCCAGCGTGACAGACCTGACATGGAACAGGCTGCTTGATCCGGAGGCCCCGATCCACGGCCTCTGCGCGGCCACGCCAGAAGGCCGCATTCTCGGCATCGTGCACTATCTTTTCCATCCAGTGACATGGGCGGCGGGACCGCGCTGCTACCTGGAGGACCTTTTCACTTCCCAACACGCACGCGGGCGCGGCGTCGGGCGGAAACTGATCGAGGCCGTGTATGCGGCCGCAGACGCGCGCGGCGCGGACCAGGTCTACTGGCTGACTCAGGAATTCAATGCCACTGCCCGACGACTCTACGACCGGGTTGCCGAGGCGACACCGTTTATCAAGTACCGCCGGTAAGTCGAGCGCGACTGAGTTTTCACAAGCCGCAGCAACACGGGTGGGACATCCAAGCCATGGTCTCCTCATGCGCATGCCGCGGATCGGGGCTGGCATCGAAGAACGCTCGCGAGAAGGACGAATTCGACGACGAAGGCGTAGCCTGCCGGATGAGCATCGATCCGTTTCGAGTTGCGGCGCCATTGGCTCGCCTGCACGCAACACTCAGACCCAACTCGCTCCGGACGTTCGCGGAATGATCGGACGAGGCGTTGCGGCAACGCCATAGCGTCTGGGACATCTCAGGCTGGATCGAAGCACACCAGCACAGCCCCGCAACCTGCGATCGCCTTCGAACCATCGCGCGAACTGATGATCGGCATTCTTGAGTTCTGTCGGTGACACGGGCTCACCGATCTCACCATGCCGGACAGCAACCAGTTTGCCGAACGCATCGCAGCCTGTGAATGCCCTGTTCGGTTGCAGGGAGCGCGGAGGCGGCCGAGATCGAGGCCAGGCTCGACGTCCTTGCGTTCCCCAGCGCGAAGACCGGCGCGATGGGTCTGATGCTTGTGGAAGCCCATCCGGCGAGCGTCGCGCCGTTGCGGCAGACATCGCCCGACTGTTTGAAGCGGCCGGCCATCAGGTCGAGACGGACAGACTGGACATAATGAAACAGCCCGGTCTTTCGACCGGGCTGCCACAACAGTTCGTTCCGACTGACCGCGCTTAGCGCCCGATCGTGATCTGCACTTCCGCGCGACGGTTAAGCGGCTCGCGGGTTCCGTCCGGACGAGCTTCCGCCGGTTCGGATTCGCCCTTGGCAGCCGTCGAGATTGCCGCGTCGGCGACGCCCGAGGCCAGAAGAGCCTGCTTCACGACGTCTGCGCGACGTTGCGACAGGCGATCGTTGTAGGCCGAGCCACCCGACGAATCGGTGTGACCTTCGACGGCCGTAAGCGTGATCGAGCAACCACCGGCCTTCGCGCGGGTGACCGCAGCGCTGATGGTGTCGCTGTTCGCGGTTGTGAGATCCGAGCGATCCCACTCGAAGTAAACGACGAACGGCGGCTGCTGCTGCGTGCACGCCTGGGCCTGCGACTGCCCGTTCGTTGTGGGCGGCGGAGGCGGAGGCGGAGGCGGCGGGGGAGGCGGCGGCGACGTGGGAGGCGTGGGAGGCGGCGGCGGCGGCGGCGGCGGGGCCGGCGGCGGCGGAGCCGCAAACTGCCAGCGGAGGCCAGCCGTCACTGCGTGATCCTGATAGTCGCTCTCATAGTTTCCGCCGATGCCGATGAAGGCCAGGTCAGGCGCGGAGGTGTAGGTGTAACCGAGGTCGACGGTCAGCTGTTCGCCCATCTTGATGCCGAAACCGGCCATCGCGTTGTAAGCCAGAACCGTATCGCTGTCGTCGAAGCCGTTGGCCTGAGCGCCAGTCCCGGTGAGGTAGGTCGAGGCGGCGCGACTATCGACGCGTGCTCCGCCCGCACCGATTCCAAGATACGGAGAGATGGCCGAGCCTTCGACCGGGAAGTCTTTCAGAACGTTGATCATCGCCGTGCTGACGCGCGACGAGCCAGCGCCATCAGGGCCCCTACGGCCCAGGGGCAGAGTTCCGAGGAAGGAATCGGGCACCACAAGGTTCACATTCCGGTAGCCGAGCGCGCCCTCAACGCGGATTCCGCCTCCGAAACCGTAACCGAGACCGACACCGAACACCGGTTCAACTTCCGGATCGGCCGACACGTCGAGCGCGCCGCTGATCGGACCGCCGCCGACAAAATCGACGTCCTGAAGGCCATCGACGATCGCGCCGACTTTAGCGGTACCGTACCAGCCGTCCTGCGCGTAGGCAGTTGCGCCTGCAGACACCATCGTGGCGGCCGCGGTGGCGCACATAAGTGCTTTTCTCATTACGTTCCCCTTATCCAAAGGCACATCCCCGGCGTCCGGAAAACATCGCCGGGGTGATAACGCGGGCGCCCCGCATACGATCCGGGTTACACGCTTTTTTTTTCGTTGGCGATACGGGGGCGCTCCGGAAGTGCCTGTCGCGATGCTTTTTCAACCTGGACGGGTCGCATTGGTCACACGTTTTCCTGTGTGCAATGAAGCCCGTAGCCGCCAGTAATCGCGCCGATGGGGATTCAGCCGGCGCCAGGGGGCCGAATCATGGCCGTCGGGATGATGCACAATTGAGACACTCTGACTGACCGACTGGCGCAAAGCCCAGCGCGACCTAGGTTGGGTCATCCGCTTCTGACCAATACCGCAACCAGCTTATGCGACTTGCGCGGCCACAGGTATCCAGACATCGCATCCGCCATTGCCTGAGCCCGAAGCGAACTCTGGTCGGTAGCGCTCAATCATCTGCATCGCGCAGTCCGCCGGCTGGCGGCCAGAGACGGCAAGCCATTCCCGGGCAGCGGCGCACGTGGCGCCCAGGTCGGATACGTGGCCGGCATGACGGAAGACGACCCACGCGCGCGGCGCGATGCCGATGCCGGACAGCCCCTCAGGAAGATCAGACAGTCTGCTGTCCTCGACGGCCGGCGCATAAACGAAGCCCACTTCGTCGCCGGGATCGACGGGAGCCAGATAGAGGCCAAACGCCGCCCCGGGGATCGTATACGTGATCGATCCCAGGAGCGCCCCGAAGGCATGCCACAACGAGCCAATGCCAGCGTGCTCCTCAAAGCGGCAATAGCGGCGCGTGCCCACAAAGAGCATCGTCTTGCCGGAGACAAAGCGATCGGGCGCGATGCTTGTGACGGGTTGGTCTGACATGCGGAGCGGCTCCGTGATCGGGAGATTGGCGAGGGAGCGCCGGGCGCGAACATCTTCGGGCATGAGACCGAACTGATCGCCGAAGGCGCGTGTGGGGGCCTCGTGCGAACCATCGCCGACGGCGAGCGCGACCTGGAAAATGTCAGGGGCGCCTTCGGCCAGTCGCCGGCATGCTCTATCCTTTCGAGGCCGAGGGCATCATGCCAGGAGGCGCGCAACGGCGCTTGATCGTGATTGCGGATTTTTCGTCCGCGAACATGCAACCTTATGCCTGCGCCCGCTTCGCCCGGTTGATAGCCGCGTCGAGCGCGGACAGGAAAGCGGAGCGATCCTTTGTAGCGAACGGCGGGGGGCCGGAGGTGATCTCGCCGAACGAACGCAAGTGCTCCATCAGGCCGCGCGTCGCGAGAGCCGAGCCAATCATTGCTGTCGTGAAGACCTTGGCGGTCGGCGAGATCACTTCGGCGCCCTTCTCCAGCGCGCGAGCTGCGAGTGGTATGTCATTGGTCACCACCACATCGCCCGCCACGGCCCGTTCAGCGATCCAGTCATCGGCGGCGTCGGCGCCAGCATCAACCAGTACGAACTGAATGCGTGGCTCCATCGGCGTTCTGATGAAGGAGTTCGCGACCACACGCACGTCCCACCCGACGCGGCGAGCAACCTTGTAGACTTCTTCCTTTACGGGACATGCGTCCGCATCGACATAGATCATCGGCATAGGGCGGATTAGGGGGCGGAAGATGAAGTTGTCCAGTGGCGAGGAGTTCGCCGCCGCCGTGGCTCTTGTCTGCCCGTACACCAGTCAAGTTGCCTGCCGACTTCACCCCTGGCGGGCGAATGCCAACAGCCGATGATGGAGCGGGCTCGGTCTAGTTGGGCTTCGGTAGCAGTTCACCCTGCTTCACGTCAGACGACCCGGCAGGCAGGTCGATGCGCAGTCCGTCCCAGCCGATGACCCATGAATTGACTGGGCGGATCGCGGCGACGCCTGCGAAGTAGGGCGGCAGATTCACCTGAGCCGACGGAATGTGGTGGGTGTAGACCAGCAGCTTCACGCTGGCTTCGTTGGCAGTCTTCGCCGCATCGACCGGGCTGATGTGGTAGTCGGGAATGTCCGCCATGATTTTTGCTGCACGCGAATTACCGGCCGCGTTCATCTGCTGCTGCGCCATGCCGATCAGGTTCGGCGCGAGCGATTCCGTAACCAGCACGTCGGCGTCTTTGGCATTTGCGGTGAAGTTTGAGGAAAGGGCCGTATCGCCTGAAATGACAACCGACCTGCCCTTCCAGTCAAAGCGATAGCCGACAGCAGGGCGGATGGGATCGTGATCGACCTCGAAGGCGGTGACCGTGAGATCGCCATCGCGAAGGATGACCTCTTCAGCGTCGAGCTTGCCCAGAAAGGCTTTGCCGAACTCCTTCGCGACAAGCGGAGAACTGGCCAGATCGATGACTGCCTCACCGTGATGGGCGAGGCGCAGGCGCGCATCTTCTTCATAGGCGAGATTGAATCCGGCGACGAGATTGGCGACGCCGCGTGGCCCATGAACCGGCAACATCTGGCGGCGACCTGCGACCATCGTCTGCATGCGGAACTCGCCAAGATCACCGATATGGTCGGAGTGGAAGTGAGTTATGAAGATTCCGGCGATCCTTGATCCAGGAAACTGCATGCGCTGGAGCTGCTCCCAGCTTTCCGGACCGGTATCGATCACATAGGCCTTGTCGCCCGCGACGACGATCGTGCAGGCCTTGGCGCGGCCGGGATCAGGCAGCGGCGAGGACGTGCCGCACAGGATGACGCGCAGCGCCTTGCCGTCGAACACCTCCGTCATCGCGACGTTGAGAGGCATGGGAGGCAGCGGCTGCGCCTGAGCCGTCGTCGCGGCCGGCGGTGTCGTGGTGCAGGCGGATAACGCCGCTGCAGCGAAAACCATTGCCAAAAGCCGCATGTCACCCTCCCCGGACAGATACCGGACAGTAGCTAGCAGGCGCGACCCGCGTGCGATAGATCGGCCTTACGCAAATTCGACGAGCACCTCGTCCGCCGCGACGCTGGCGCCTGCTGCAGCGTTGACGGCCTTCACGATCCCGTCGGCTTCCGCGCGAATGATGTTCTGCATCTTCATGGCCTCGACGATGCAGACAGCTTCCCCTGACTTCACTTCCTGGCCGACCGCGACTGCCACAGAGACGACGAGACCGGGCATCGGGCTAAAGATAAGCTTCGAGGTATCGGGCTTCTGCTTTTCAGGCAGCCGCGCGTGCAGTTCGGCCTGAGCCGGCGTGCAGACCTTGATGTGCGCTTCGACGCCAAGGCGGCGCACGATATAGCCTTCGTTGGCGATTGCGATGGAGAGCGCGTAGGCCTGATTGTCGAACACCAGTTCCATAAGCGACATGCCAGGCTTCCACTGAGTCGCGAGCGTGTGGGCCTTCTTGTCGTCGGCAAATTCGATTTCGGCTTCTCCTGTCTGCCAGGTGATGTTCACCGGCACGGGCCTGCGGCCAACAAGCGCCACCCAGTCCTTGCGCTGCGGACGGGCAGGCTCGATACGGCCGGAGATGCCCGACATGCGCGTGCGCAGAAGTACGTTGGCGTAGGTAGCGGCGGCAACAAGGACCTTTTCCACCTCAGGCGAGGTTGTCGCGCCGTGGAAACCGTCGGGGAATTCTTCCTTGATATAGCCGGTTGTGATCTTGCCGGACTGGAAGCGTTTCTGGTCTAGCACCGCCGCCAGGAACGGAGAGTTGTCCTGGATGCCCTGCACTTCCAAACGCTCAAGCGCCTTCACGTGGGTTGCAATTGCGGCGTCGCGATCCTTGCCGTGAGTGATCAGCTTGGCGATCATCGGATCGTAGAACATCGAGATTTCGTCGCCCTCGCGGACGCCTGTGTCGATACGGACAGTTCCTCCGGCAAGCTTGCCCTCGGCCGGGAAGCGCATCCGCTTTAGACGACCGATAGACGGCAGGAAGCCACGATACGGGTCCTCGGCATAGATGCGGGACTCAAGCGCCCAGCCATCGATCCTCACATCCTTCTGCTTCATCGCAAGCTTCTCGCCGGCGGCGACGCGCAGCATCTGTTCGACGAGGTCATAGCCAGTGATCATCTCGGTCACAGGGTGCTCAACCTGCAGGCGCGTGTTCATCTCGAGGAAAAAGAAATCACGCTTTCCGTCGACGATGAATTCGACCGTGCCGGCGCTGTCGTATTGCACGGCGCGTGCGAGCGCGACGGCCTGTTCGCCCATTGCCTTGCGGGTCTCAGGCGTAAGGAAGGGCGATGGCGCCTCTTCGAAGACCTTCTGGTTGCGGCGCTGGATCGAGCACTCGCGCTCGTTCAGGTAGATGATGTTGCCATGCTTGTCGCCGAGCACCTGGATCTCGATATGGCGCGGCTGGTCGACGAACTTCTCGATGAAAATGCGATCGTCTCCGAACGAGGAGATCGCCTCGGCACGGGCTCCCTCGAAACCTTCCTTGGCTTCGCCGGCATTGAAGGCGATACGCAGGCCCTTGCCGCCGCCGCCCGCGGACGCCTTGATCATCACGGGATAGCCGATGGAGTCGGCGATCTTCACCGCCTCTTTCCAGTCGGCGATCAGACCCATATGGCCCGGCACGGTGTTGACGCCGGCCTCGGCCGCAAACTTCTTTGACGTGATCTTGTCGCCCATGGCCTCGATCGCGTGCGGATTGGGTCCGACGAAGACGATTTTTTCGTCCTGCAGGCGCTTCGCGAAAGACGCGTTCTCTGAAAGGAACCCGAAGCCGGGATGCACCGCCTCCGCACCCGACTGCTTCACCGCGGCGACGATCTTGTCCTGCACCAGATAGCTTTGCGCCGCGGGGGAGCCGCCGATATGGATGGCTTCATCCGCCATCTCGACGGCCATGGAGCCCGCGTCAGCGTCGGAATAGACCACGACGGTCTTCACGCCCATTCGCCGGGCCGTCTTGATCACTCGGCAGGCGATTTCCCCGCGATTTGCGATCAGGATTTTCGAGAACATCCACTACCCCGGCAGACGGCTAACTGGGACGGCAAAGTGACTAAAAGGCCCGTTCGGTCAAGGCAATCCGCCAAACTGTCCCTGTCCACGTTCGTCCGGGGGAGCCGCAGGAAGGCCTCGACTTTCAGACCCCATTAACCCTGACGGACCGAAAGTCCGCAGGATTCGGATATCTTGGGGACGCGCATGTTGTTGTTATTCTTCGGCAGACACGGGTGGACCGGGGAATCCGGCCGCACCTACACATTCAAGTGTGCGCTGACCAAACGCGGGATCCCCGAAGACTCCGGCGGCATCTACGTCTTTGTGCGCCGCCGCTTCGGCTTCTTCCTGCAGGCGCTATACGTCGGCAAAGCCGCGAACCTGCGTGGACGCCTGCTCGGTCATGAGAAATGGGGCAAGGCGTGGTGGTTGCTGGGGGCGACGGAGCGCCATGTCATGCGGGTTGCAACCGAAGACGAGCGCCGGATGATCGAGGAAGACCTTATCCGCGGGCTGAAGCCCAGGCTGAACGACGTGCAGATGCCGCGCAGCGAGGACGATGCGCCGAATACGCCGGAGCTACGCTTCTGGTGGCAGTTCCGTCGCTCTATCGCAAACTGGCTCGGCTCACTGGTCGGCCGCAAGACGAAGCCGCTGAATGCAGGCAACTCAAGCAACTAGCCATTCGGTAGCGCCGCCCCCTGCCTAAACCCTTACGACATTGTGCGGTGTATTCCCTGAAAGCACCGCTTCGATCCCGCCGACGGCAAGTTCCAGCATCGCCGTGCGGGTCTCCACTGTTGCGCTGCCGATATGTGGTAGCAGGAACGTGTTCTCGGCGTCGTTGAGGCGCGTGTCGTAGCCCGGCTCTCTTTGGAAGACGTCAAGGCCGGCCGCACCGACCCGACCCGATGTCAACGCTTCCAGCAACGCATCTTCATCCACCAAGGAGCCGCGGGCAGAGTTCACAAAAATCGCCCCTTTCGGCAACAACGCAAACCGCTCTCGCGTCATCAGCACACCCTGCCCGCCCGGCAGGTTTAGGCTGAGCACCTGACAATGCGGGAGCATCTCCTCGAGCGCTTCGAAGTAGCGCGCATCACCTTCCAGATCTGCCGAGAGGCGCGTGCGATTGTGATAGAGGATCGGCATGCGGAATCCGCGCGCGCGGTCCGCCACGGCGCGACCGATACGACCCATGCCGACGATGCCCATCGTCTTGCCCGTGACATCGACGCCGAGCCCCTGGAAGAAGCCATTCCGGGTCTTCCAGGCACCATCCATGTTGCGGATATGCGCCTTGGCTCGCCGCGCGGCGCCGAGAAGCAGAAGCATATGCGTGTCAGCTGTCGCATCGGTGAGCACATCCGGCGTGTTGCAGACCACGATGCCACGCGCGTTGGCTGCGGCGATATCGATGTGGTCATGGCCGACGCTGGTTGTGGCGATCACCTTCACGCTGCCCGGCAGACGGGCGATATGCTCGGCGCGGATCGGCATGCCGAGCGACACAAGCAGGCCGTCAGGCTGGTGCAGATCCGCGAGCGCGATCACCTCATCCGTTCGCAGATGCCGGTCCGGCGCGACATAGTCGAACAGCGCCTCGATTCGATCCCGCAAGTCAGGCGGGATCGGAAGCGATGCGATGATGCTGGCGCGCGCGGTCATCACTTGCCCACGCGGTCGCCTTCGGGCTCGTCGTGCCGGATGTTGCGGCGGTAGGTTTCGGGCAGAAAGAAGAAGCCGACAACCAGCGTCATCGCGGCAATGATCACCGGATACCAGATGCCGGCGTAGATATCCCCGGTCGCAGCCACAACCATGAAGGCGGTCGTGGGCAAGAGGCCGCCGAACCAGCCATTACCGATGTGATAAGGCAACGACATCGAGGTGTAGCGGATGCGCGCGGGGAAGAGCTCCACAAGCGTCGCAGCCATGGGACCATAGATCATCGCGGTGAAGACCTGCGTCATCACGATCACAAATATCACCGTCCAGCGATCGACCTGAGCCGTCTCTGCACGGGTTGGATAACCGGCCGCAGCTAGCGCTGCGCCAATCTCCTTCTGATAGGCGGCGATGGCGGCGACGCGCGCCTCGCCTGTCACCTGCACCGGATCAGGCGCAGTGATCGTGGTAGGGCCAACCGTGACGGTGGCGATCGAACCGGCGGGAAGGGGCTCCGTCGTATAGCTGACGCCTGCCCTGGCGAGCTGGGACTTCACGATGTCGCACGACTTCTCATCGAACTTCGTCCGGCCGATCGGGTCAAACTGCAACGAGCACTGGGCAGTATCCGCACGCACCACGATGGGCGAGGATTGCTGAGCTGCGTCAAGCGCCGGGTTCGCGGCGCGCGTCATCATGTGGAAGAGAGGGAAGAACGTCAGCACCGCAAGAGCAAGCCCGCCTAGCGCCAGATAGCGCCGGCCGATCTTGTCCGACAACCAACCGAACAACACGTAGAGCGGCGTTCCGATGCCGAGCGCTATGGCAACGATGATATTCGCTTCCAGCCCGTCGACCTTGAGGATGTTCTGCAGGAAGAACAGGCTGTAGAACGTGCCCGTGTACCAGATCACCGCCTGGCCTGCGACGAGGCCGAACAGGGCGATCAGCACGAACTTGGCGTTCTTCCATTGCCCGAAGGACTCCGCCCACGGCGCCTTCGACGTTTTCTGCTCGTCCTTCATCTTCTGGAAGACCGGGCTCTCGCCGAGTTGCACGCGGATCCAGACAGAGACGGCAAGCAGCAGGATGGAAACAAGGAACGGGATGCGCCAGCCCCACTCCGAGAACTCTTCCGGCGTCATCATCTGTCGCACGATCATGATCAGGATCAGCGAGATGAACAGGCCGATGGTCGCGGTGATCTGGATAAAGCTGGTATAGAAGCCGCGGCGGTGCGCAGGCGCGTGTTCAGCGACGTAGATCGCAGCACCGCCGTATTCTCCACCGATCGCGAGCCCCTGCAGGATGCGCAGCGCCACAAGCAGGATTGGAGCAAGAATGCCGATCTGTTCGGAGCCGGGCAGCAGTCCCACCGCGAAGGTCGACGCGCCCATGATGATCATGGTGACGAGGAAGGTGTTCTTGCGGCCGACAATGTCGCCAACCCTTCCGAAAACCAGCGCACCGAACGGGCGGACGAGGAAGCCCGCTGCGAAAGTGGCGAGGGCGAGGATGAACCCCGTCGTCTCGTTCACGCCGGTGAAGAAATGCTGGTTGATGTAGGTGACCAGCGATCCGTACAGGAAGAAATCGTACCATTCGAACATGGTGCCGACGCTGGACGCGCCAATCACAAGCACTTCGTTCTGCTTCTTGGGCGCTTTCGCGCCCTCAGCGACCGTTTCCATCTGCTCTTTCTCCCCGCGCCGACTGCCTTAGCGTCCGCGACATTGTTTGGTCGCAAGCTGCAACGGCGTAACCCGAAGGGCAAGGCGAAAGGCAAAACGGGGATCCGGGCGTGGCAATACGCCCTTGCGAGGGCGTATTCCAGGGAGCAGAGTTCCTCCCGATCTGGGAGGGACGCATGGTCCGCATCGTGGCTCTTGCTATAGGCGCCATTGTCGCTCTTGCAGCCTGTGAGCCCGCGAAAACGCCGGAACAGGTGCAGGCCGAACGCAATGCCGCGGCGCTGAAAGACATGATCTCGGCGCTGCAAAGCGAGGCGTCGATCGACGGCCAGCCCGTCACGCCGGAGCAGATGGCCGCCGCGATGGCTCAGGCCGGCGCGATGGTGGGAGCGATGAGCCCTGAGATGTCCGCCGAGGACCGGGCCAGGCTTCAGGCCGTCACGGGCGCGATGTCCAGCGGAGAGGTGCACCCCGCCGCGGCCGCGTGGGTGGAAGGCGCCAACAAGACGCTGGCCATCCTCAAGACTGTGAAGGACACGGCATCCGCCGCCGCCGCAAAGACCCAGCTCGCGCCGATCTATGCCGAGATGTCCGCACCGGCAGAAACGCTCACCGCCATGACGGAGGACCAGCGCGACGTCGCCATGGGCTCTGCCTTGCCCCAGTTCATGTCGGTCGGCATCAGCGCCGCGAACCTGATGATACCGCTCTCGTCCAATCCGGCGCTGGCAGAGATGGTCGAGGACATGCTTGACGACATGCCCTCGCCGGGCTGAGAGGCGCTGGGAACGCCGGGCTCCTGCCCGGCCATTGCTACGAACCAGCGAGGTTCTTGTCGCATCGCCGATGCGCCGCGCGCGGGCGGAAGCCTGACGGTCCAGGTTACAGCGGAATGTTGTCGTGCTTCTTCGGCGGATTGCTGAGCTGCTTGTTCTTGAGCGTCCGCAGCGCGCGGACGATCCGCTTGCGCGTATTGTGCGGCATGATCACGTCGTCGATGAAGCCGCGGGAGGCGGCGACATAGGGGTTGGCGAACGCGTCCTGGTATTCCTTGGTGCGTGCGGCGAGCTTTTCGGCGTCGCCCGCGTCGGCGCGGAAGATGATCTCGACGGCGCCTTTTGCCCCCATCACGGCGATCTCGGCTGTTGGCCAGGCGAAGTTTACGTCGCCGCGCAGATGTTTCGAACTCATGACGTCATAGGCGCCGCCATATGCCTTGCGCGTGATGACCGTCACCTTCGGTACAGTGGCTTCGGCGTAGGCGAACAGGAGTTTCGCGCCGTGCTTGATGAGG
>CAIMMO010000004.1 GCA_903842595.1 uncultured Alphaproteobacteria bacterium | reverse complement strand
TGCTTGGTCGCCATGTCGACATATTGCTGCGCGCCTGCGTCGTTGTTGGGCAGGTAGAACTGCTTGTCCGTGCGCATGACGGTGAAGAACTCCTGCAGCGTGCCCTTGAAGCCCGCCTGCTCCTTCACCTTCTCCATCTCGCCCTGGATGCGCGCGACTTCCGCCAGGCCGAGATTGTGGATCTCGTCCGCCGTCATGTCCGTCGTCGTCATCAGGTTCAGCATAGCGTTGTAGTACGCCTCGCCCTTCGGCAGCGAACCGACGCCCTGCGACGTCGCCGAGGCATTCGCCTTGTCTTCGGCAACCCAGGCCGTCAGCCGGTCATAGGCTGGCTTCATCTTGTCGACCATCGCAAGCCGAAGCTGCTCGGTCAGCGCCACAACCTCTTCAGGCTTCAGCGTGCCCGCATCACCCAGCGCCTTGATCTTTCCCTTGCCGTCCGCAAACAGGGCGGAGTCTGGTCCCGGACCAAACGGTGCGCCGGTCAGCACCCGCTTCACTTCCGAAATTGTCATGTCATACGCAAAGCCCGGCATGCGAATGCCATCAGCCGCCGCCAGCTTGGCGCGATCGATCAAAACGTCGATCGTCGGCCCGATCGCATTGACACGCGAGAGATAGGCTTCAACGTCTGGCTTCTCGTCCACCCGATGCTGGTTGACCATGAAGTTGACTAGGCCGGTATGCGCGCCGCCGCGTCCGAAGATGTAGCGATGACGACGGAACTCGGCAGACTTCTCTGCCCGCGCCAGTTCCAGTTCCCAGATCTCGTAGGAGAGCCGCGCATCCTCGTTGAGCACTTCCGGCGTGAACTTGGCCTTCATGTCGGCAACGGACTCGCGCCGCCAGGCGAGTTCGCGCTCCATCGCCGCTTCCGAGCGATCGTCGAGCTCGCCATAACGCTCTTTGCGCCCCTGCGAGGTCATCTCCTGAGGGGATTCCTTGAGCTCCTCCTCATATTCGGCGTCCAGATACGCCACAAGGTCCGCGCTGTTCTTCGCGATCTCCTCCGCCGTAAGCCCCACCGGCGCCGCTGGCGCGCACGCCGCAAGGAGCGCCGCCATCGCGACCGCGCCAAAAAACGACCTCATACTGCATACCCCACTAGAATGACCTGCCCTGACCTGCCGCCGATATAGCGCGATGATTCCGCCACTGTCACGCGGGGCGACCCACGTCGCTCGATCCACGCCGCGCGCGTCCCCCTCTGTCCTTCGGGCGCCGCCGCCACCTTCGACGAGAGAAGACTTCTTCGTGTTATAAGGCGATGTCCTCTCTCGGCTGCGGAGCGGGCGGGCGCCCGCGTCTGGAGGAGAGCGGTTGTTCAAGTCTGGGGGAACTCAGAAATCTTCACGCGCGATTTCAAACACTTGCCCGGAAATCTGCGGGGTAACCAGTGGCGCCAGATCGGCGGGAAAGATGCGGACGTAGGTTCGCGCCCATAAGCACGGGCGCCGCACCACCGCATGGCTGTAGCGCAACCTTTCGACCCTCGCTGGAATATTCGCATGCTTCTGGTTGTTCGTCATTCCGCTGATCACCGAAGGCTTCCGTCCCAACAGAGGCGGCAGGCCGGACCAGTGCAGGTTCGACGCCCTCGTAGACCCGTTCGTCGTGGTTGCGATCGAAGGCTGGTGAAGCTTGAATTCGCAGACCGCCCCACCGACAGCATCGAACTCATGGCCAGCATCCGCTCCTGCATGGACAGGTGCAGAACCTCTCGCCCGCATCAGGGCACTACACCGACATGCTGCGCCGGCGCTGGTCCAGCTTCTGCCCCCTCCATCACGCTGCGCGCTCCACAGCCCTGCGCTGCGCATGGAGGAAGTGGCATGCGTCCTTGTCGCGCATGGCCGCTCGCCACGCCCTAGCGCAGTGAACGCGGTAGAGGGCAGCAGCCGGCCCCGGGTTCGCCGCACAAGCCCGCGTCCCGCCCGCAAGCTCTCGTCGAAACTTACCATATTCAACCTGCCTCAGCCCGCCCGCGCGACTGAGAGCACCGTTGCAGGCCTGTTGACGTCCCGTCCCCCACGTCCGAAGAAGCCGCAAACATAAAGAGGACACGCGCATGGCCCGCTTCACCGGCAAATCCGTCATCGTCACCGGCGCCGCCTCGGGCATCGGCCGCGCCTCGGCAAAACTCTTTGCCGCGGAAGGCGCGTCAGTCATCGCCGCCGACAAGTCCGCCGCCGTCAATGACACCGTCGGTGACATCACCAAGGCGGGCGGCAAGGCCATCGCGATGGAGATGGATGCAGGCGCCTCCGCCGACGTGCAGAAGCTCATCGACCTCGCGCTCACCACCAACGGCAAGCTCGACATCATCTATGCCAATGCCGGCATCTCCGGCGGTACACCCGGCCTCTTCGAACAGACAGAGGACCAGTGGCTCAACATCCTGCAGGTCAACCTCATCGGCCCGATGCTCGCGATCCAGCTCGGCGCTCCACACATGATCAAGCAGGGCAAGGGCGCCATCGTCTGCACCGCCAGCGTCGCGGGCATCCGCAACGGCGCGGGCTCACCCGCCTACTCCGCCTCGAAAGCCGGCGTCATCTCGCTTGTCTCGCTTGCCGCCAACAATCTCGCCGGCACCGGCGTGCGTGTGAACGGCGTCGCGCCCGGGCTCATCGAAACCGGCATGACCAAGCCGATCTTCGACCGCGCCCGCGAGAAAGGCACTGACGACAAGATCGGCCAGCTGAACGCCCTGCGCCGCGCCGGCCAGCCCGAGGAAATCGCAAAGGTCGCCCTCTTCCTCGCCAGCGATGACGCGAGCTACGTCAACGGCCAGGTCCTGCCCGTCGATGGCGGCCTGTCGTCTTCCCTCCCGATCGTCCCCCCGAAACGCTAGGCCCTACCTGATCGCCACCAGCGCCGCGCCCACGCCCAGAAGGGCAAGCCCGCCCAGCCGCCTCAATTCAACCGGATGCACCGGTGCGCCGAAGAACCCGAACTGGTCAATCAGCGTTGACACGAACAGCTGTGCGATCACCACGCACATGACGAAATTCCCGACCCCGAAATTCGGCGTTACATAGGTCGCGCTGATCGCATAGAACGCCATCGCCATCCCTCCCAGCCACGCAACCGGCGGGACCGCGGCGAACAGATTGCTCGCCGGCATGGCTGGCCTGACCGCCATGAACACCAACCCGACCGCCACGAACGACATACCCACCGCAATCAGTGAAGCGTGGATCGGCGACTGGATGGTCCGGCCCAGCGTCCCCTGAAGCGCCGCCATGACGGGGATCAACCCGCCCGCCAGCGCAGACCATGCAGCAAGAAAAAGGACGTGGTTCATGTGATCGCTCCGCGAGTGCTGGTTACTCACTACGCCGCCCTGCCGGAACCGGCACCTGTTCGAACCGAGCAGTTTTTCTGATCCTGCGCGCGCCCTTTACCACCAGCCCCGGGCCGGGCACTGTCCGACTCGATGAAGACGCTGGGCCTGCTCTCCCTTTTCACACTCGCGCTGGCGGCGACGCCCGGAGCGAATGCGCAATCGTACGCCGCGCCGCTCAACAGCGCCGGCCAGCCCGATCTCTCCGGCTACTGGACGCACGCGACCGCGACCACGCTCGAGCGCGATCCAGAATTCGGGGACCGCCTGGTGATGACCGCAGAAGAGGCCGAAGACGCCCTCGACGAAATGGTGATCGGCGCCGAGCACCGCACCTCCTTCCTCGTCGCACCCGCAAACGGCCAGTTGCCTGACCTGACACCCGCCGCCAAGGCAGATCGCGCCGATCGCCTCGCTGCCTATCCACGGGGCCTGGGCTTCCAGCGCGGCGACCATCCCGAAAGCTTCACCCTCGCCGAACGCTGCCTGCGCGACTACGGCTCGCTACTCGGCCCGCCGATGATGCCGGTCGGCTACAACAACAATTACCAGATCATCCAGACAAAGGACCACGCGATCATCCTTGTCGAGATGATCCACGACGCCCGCATAATCCCGCTGACCGACAAACATCGCAACGATGTCATTCGCCCGTGGATGGGCGATTCCATCGGCCGCTATGAAGGCGACACGCTTGTGGTTGAGACCACCAACTTCAAAACCAATCTCGCTTTCCGCGGCGCGCCAGAAACCATCACCGTCATCGAACGCTTCCGTCGCATAAGCGACACACAGGTCCTCTACTCGTTCAACATCAATGAGCCCGGCGTGTTCACCGCGCCGATCCGGGGCGAACTTGCGTTCAACGCGATGCCGGGCCCGGTCTATGAGTATGCGTGCCACGAAGGGAATTATTCCTTCCCCAACCAGCTCCTCGGGCACAGGCTCGCGGAACAGACACGCGAGGCTGAGGAATGATCCGGCTGTGGCAGGGTGGTCTCGGAGCGGCGGCAGGGCTGGCGGCAATGCTGGCAAGCGCGTGCGAAAACCTGCCGGAAATGAGCCTGCCCGCGCTGGGCCCTCCGCCGATCTGCGCGGACGCCGGCCTTCGCGTCGAGACCAGCTTCCCGGCCGCCGGACGGCATGACTGCGCCATCGCACCCGGCGGCGCAATCGTTGTGTCGGTCGAT
Source organism: uncultured Alphaproteobacteria bacterium (assembly GCA_903842595.1). Lineage (GTDB taxonomy): Bacteria > Pseudomonadota > Alphaproteobacteria > Caulobacterales > Hyphomonadaceae > UBA7672. The sequence continues at coordinate 17,816 of CAIMMO010000004.1, read as the reverse complement.
CACGAGCCCGCAGTGACCGAAGGCATCAACCCGAGCCCCTGGTACGCCTTCAAACTCAACAGCGACACGCCCCGCGAGGCCACGATCACGCTGGACTACACGGACTACACCCATCGCTACGCTCCCTGGATCAAGCGCGGCGGCACGGCGTGGCAAAAGCTTCCGGAAGCCAGCCTTGCGCTCAACGAGCGCAAGACACGCGCGACCATCAAAATGCCCCTGTCGCAGGGCGAAACCTACATCGCCGCCCAGCCCATCTCGCCAGCGGGGGATAACACCGGCTGGACGCGTAACGCCCTGTCCGGCCGCGGCTTCACGGAAACAAAGTACGGCGCTTCACGCGAGGGCCGCGACCTTGTCGGCTTCGTCGGCGGCGGCGGCATCGAGGTGATCGTCGCCCTCACCCGTCAGCACCCCCCGGAGACCACGGGCCAGGAAGCCTATCGCGGCTTTGTCGAGCGCCTGATGAAGCGCGACGACGCCAGGGCCAACGCCTTCCGCGCCCGCCACCGCATGATCCTCGCGCCCATGCCGAACCCGGATGGCGTCGACGGCGGCAACTGGCGCCTCAATTCCGGCGGCGTCGATCTCAACCGCGACTGGGGCCAGTTCACCCAGCCCGAGACGAAAGCCCTGTCCGACTGGATCGTGGCGCAGGCTGGCGACCGCCGCGTCGTCGCGATGATGGATTTTCACTCTACCGACCGCACCGTGATCTACGCGCCGCCGCTGGAATCGCCATCGCCCACGATCGGCTTCCTGCCGCAGCTCAAGCAGGCCTTCGACACACGTCTCAAGTCGCCGCCCGAGTGGAGCTATTCGCACAACCCCGCCGGCGGCACATCAAAAGGCTGGGCGCTCGAAGCGCTGAAGGCGCCGGGCATCACAGTCGAGTTGTGGGATCAGATCTCGCTGGAAGACGCGCGCGCGCTTGGGGCCGCGGCGGCGGATGCGATGATCGACTATTTCGCGCGGTAGCCTGTGAGCCCGGCCACACTTGGCTCGGGCTCACGATCTCAAAATGTCTTCCGCACATTCAGATAAACGTACCGGCCCTGCGCGCTGTGCAGGTCGCCGAGGAAGCCGAACGTGGTGTCGGCCAGCGGCGGCGCTTCATCGGTGAGATTGCGAACGCCAAGGCGGAACCGCGCCGGCGCATCGCTGTCGTAGCCAAGCTCGTACTGCACATAGAGATTGTGCGTCTGGTACTCCTCGATGATCCAGGGCTGGCCGTTCAGCAGGTTGGAGTCGTCATAGACGTCGCCCACGTAGGACGTGAACCAGCCGGCGCCGAACTCATTCAGACGCCAGGTCAACGACGCCGAATAGCGCCATTCCGGCCGGCCGAAATCGCGCACCAGCTCACCCTGCCCGTCGACTTCGAGTGCGACCGGAATAGCTCCGGCAGCCGCCGCAGCGTTGATCAGCGCACCGTTCGCCGAAACATCCTGGAAGAATGTGTCGAGATATGCCGCATTGGCGCGGAAAGCGAAGTCGCCAGCGGGCGTGCTGTCCAGTTCATAGTAGAGCCCGAAGTCCCAACCTTCGACCTGGCGTGTGTCAAGGTTCAGGTAGTTGTCGTTGACGAACTGGATCTCACCAACCGGGTCGATGCGCGTGCCTGCGAATTCCGCAATGTCATCGGCAATCGGGGCCGCGCGCACGACGGCTGGGTTCGCGCCGCCTTTGAGGCGCAGGACGTAGTCGAGCAGGATCTGGTTATCGTCGCCGAAGATGCCGATAACGTTCTCCTGCTCCACACGCCACCAGTCGGCGGTGAAGGTCAGGTTGCCCCACTCTTCGGGAAGGAAGGTCGTCTCGAAGACTGCGCCATAGGTGAGGTTGGTCGACTCCTCGGGTTCGAGGTCAGCGCTGCCTTGCCGGCTTGATGTAACGGACTGCTGCACGCCTGGCACGGTCGGGCAGGATGTCGTGAAGCTGGCGATCCGTCCCTGCCGGACAGCAGCCTCGCAGCGAATCAGGTCGAATCGGTTGTTGGATCGCTGGAGACCGCTCTCGAATTGTTGCTGCAGGTTGGGCGCGCGGAAACCTTCGGACCATGCCGATCGGAACATCAGGAAGTCGAACGGCCGCCAGGACAGCGCCACCTTCGGCTTGGTGACATCGCCGAACGTATCGAAGGTTTCGTGGCGCACGGCGAGCTGCATGTCGACGGTCTGAGCAAGCGGAATGCCCATGCTCTCAGACACGAGCGGAACCTGAATCTCCGCATAGGCCGACTGCACCGTGCGGCTGCCGCGCGTGTCGAGCGACTGGTTGTTGCCCTGCAGATCGTTGGTCAGTGGACCCGTGCCGATGATATCGTCGAACAGGATGGTCCCGTCCTGTCGCGGATCGCGATCGTCGTAGAAAGACTCGCGGCGCGCCTCGATCCCGAAGGCCGCTCCGACATCGCCGGCCCACAGCGTGAAGAGGTCCGGCCTCGAGACCTTGACGTCCCATGTGGCGAGCGACGTACCGCTGCGGCGGAATGAGGGAACAACGAAGGAGCTGATCACGCCCGGCGGATTTGGCGTGCAGTCGCCTGCTGAGACATCATTGACGCATCCGCCGTTGAAGGGGTTGTAGGCATCCGGCGTCGCAAGCGCGAGCGCCTGCTGGAACAGGGTGTTGGAGACGCGGTTCTCGCGATCTTCCGTGGTGGCTTCGGAATAGAGCAGCGCCGATTCCCAGTCCCACCCGGCGACATCGCCGCGTAGTCCGGCGAGCACGCGCGTCGTCAGGTTTTCGACTTCGGTCTTGCGCGGGCCAGCATCGATCGGCCGGTAGGAAGTAAGCGTTATGTCGAGGCCCTGCACCGGCGCATTGGTGTTGGCCAGCCTGTTCGGCGAGCCCACGGGTCCGAACGGGTTCCAGTAATTGCTGGCAGGAATCACGATCGGCACGGCGGCAAGCATCGCGGTCTGTTCGCGATAACCGACCGAGTCGGCGAGGTAGACGCCAGCTTCAGCAAACAGCTCCAGACTGTCGCCAAGGTCCTGATTGAAGAAGGCGAAAAGGTTGTAGCGATCGACGCCATTGCTGACCGTCGTAGCCGCATTCGTGTTGTAACGAAGCGCGCCATCGCGCGTTGACCCGTTGGTCACGTCCGTAATCTGTCCACTCGGAAATTGCGGGCTCACCGGATCGGCCGGCGGCAGGGTCCAGAGATTGTTGTCAATGCAGACACCATTGCCAAGCTGCACCCTGCATCCGGGCAGTGTGTTGGGCTGGGTGTGGAACCGACCGCTCGCGTCGGTCACTGGCACGCCGCCCACAGTCATGTTGCCGGTGCTGAAACGGTCAAAGCCGGCCCACGCCGTCGTGGCGGTGCGGTTGTCGAACTGTCCCGCGACTGTCGTATTCGCCGCCCAATCGGCCGGCAGGCGCGAGCGCAGGTCTGCATTGGCGGAGAAGTCGCGATCGCCAGCGAAGACAGGATCGCGGGTGAAATAGGAGCCCAGCAGCGACAGGCGCGTGGCGCCATCGTCGGACTTGACGCCCAGTTCCCACGACGCTGCAAAATCGTCGGCCGACGCCCCGTCCTCGCTGCCATAGGTCAGGTCGAGCGTGAAACCTTCGATGTCATCCTTCAGCACCGTGTTTACCACGCCCGCGACCGCATCGGCCCCGTACAGCGCCGAGGCGCCGTCCAGCAGGACTTCGATCCGGCTCACGCCACTGGTCGGAATGGCGTTGGCGTTGACAGTGACGACCGGCACCAGATTCTCGGCCTGCGTCCCCGGATGGTTGACCATCCGCCGTCCGTTGAGCAGCACCAGCGTATTCCCGGTACCTAGCGCGCGAAGGTTGATCGATGCCGTATCGCCCCGCGCTGCGTTAACCCCTCCGACATTGTTGACGCCGCTGGCGCTGTTGAACCCGACATCGCCCAGCTGGGGGATCGAGCGGAACAGTTCATCCCCGGAACTCGCACCGATAGCGTCCAGCTCCTCCTCGCCGATGACAGTTACCGGCAAGGCGTCGGTTGGCCGGGCGCCGACGATCTGCGAGCCAACGATCACGACCTTGTCGCTTCCATCGGAATCACCTGCGGGCGGCTGCTCCTGGGCCCAGCCGACGCCTGCCACCGCCAGCGCGGTCGACGTCATCAGAATGCAACGGGCTGCAAGTCCACCAGGCGCTAAGCGCATCCCAATCCCCTGTCTTCGCCCTGCGCAGCGCTGCTCCAAGGCCTGGCGCGACATCAGCCTGGCGGCGATGACTGTCAACCCGGTTCCCGCGCAGCGATTCCTCATGCCTGACGCCAGGAGGGGATGGCGCACGATCGGGCGGGCCAGCCAACATTCCGCCCCGCTTCACGGCAAACTGAAGCGAGGATTTGTTTGCCTTTCGCCCGCGCGTTGACCAAATTTCAAGCCGGGCCCCATGGTCCCGGCCTGAGGGCACAGGCGGCGACTGGTGAAGCGCCATTCCGGCCCCGTCATCGCGGAAACGTCATCGGTTTTGTGCAAACCGCGTCGGCGGGCCGCAGACGGGATACTATGTGTGCCGCGTATTAGGACCGTGCCTGATAAAGGTCGCAAGGATGGCGGCTGCGGCATGTTGGTGTAGTGTTGTGACGGAGTCGCAGGCTTTATGGCGCTGACCAGGAAGCAGATAATCATAGGCGCGGTGGCGGCGGGTGTACTCGTCGTCGGCGGCGTCGGCTATGCGGCGCTGAACAGCGGCGGCGACAGCAAAGGCGCGCCACAAATGGCCGGCGGTCGTCCAGGTGGACCCGGTGGTACGGGCGGTCCCGGCGGTGGACGCGGCGGCCCGCCGACACAGGTCGAGGCGGTTGTCACGGAAGCGCGTGTCTTCTCTTCCCGCATCGAAGCACTGGGCACGCTTGAACCCCGCGAACGCGTCATCCTGACGGCCAACGCAGCCGATCGCGTCACGGGGATTTTCTTCGAGGACGGCCAGCGCGTCACCAAGGGCAAGATTCTGGTCACCCTCGTCAACGAGGAAGAGCAGAGCCAGCTCGCATCGGCCAAGGCGGCCGAGGCCAACGCAAAGCTGGTTTTCGAGCGCAATGAGCGCCTCGCCTCCGCCGAGGCCGTGGCCGAACTGGAACTCGAACGAACAAGATCCTCCTACGAAGCCGCCTCGGCCAACGTCGGCGCAGTGCAGGCGCGGTTGCGGGACCGGGTGTTGGTAGCGCCATTCTCCGGCGTGCTCGGTTTCCGGCAGATCAGCATGGGCGCTTATGTGTCACCCGGCCAGGCGGTCGCGACACTGATTGATGACAGCCAGATGCGCCTCGAATTCGGCGTGCCCTCGATCTACCTCGCCGACCTTCGTCCCGGCCTCGAAATCAACGCTGTCACCAAGGATATTCCCGGCCGCACTTTCGTGGGCAAGCTTACTTCGATCGACAATGCGATCGACCCGGTCACCCTCGCCGTCAAGGTTCGGGCCACGCTGCCGAACACGGATGGTGCGCTTAAGGCTGGTTCGTCGATGAGCGTGCAGCTCGTCTCGAAGCCGCGGACCTCGCTTGCGGTCTCCGAAATCTCCGTGATCGCCGAGGGCTCGAAGAACTTTGTCTACGTCGTCGACCAGTCGCAGGATCCAGCCAAGACCGTGAAGACGGAAGTCACGCTCGGTACGCGCGAACGTGGAACGGTGGAAGTGCTCGCGGGCCTCAAGTCCGGCGATGTCGTCGTGACGGACGGCGTCCTCAAGGTGCGCCCCGGCAGCGCGGTCATGGTTCGCCCGGCCGGGAGTGGCGCTGTCGCCGGACGGATGGCGACAGGCCCTGGATCGTCCGACAAGGCCGGACTCGCTCAATAGCGTCTGGAGATCAGCGCCATGCTACTTTCGGACGTTTCCATCAAGCGCCCGGTCTTCGCGACCGTCATCGGCCTCTTGCTGATCGCCATGGGCGCCGTGGCGTTCACGCGCCTTGCCCTTCGTGAATATCCCGACATTGACCCGCCGATCGTCTCGATCCGCACGACCTATCCCGGTGCATCCGCCAACGTCGTTGAATCCCGCATCACGGAAGTGATCGAGGACCGCATCGCCGGCGTCGAAGGCATCCGTTTCATCAACTCGTCCAGCCAGGACGGTCAGTCAGCCATCGCGATCGAGTTCGACATTTCCCGCGACATGGACAGCGCCGCCAACGATGTGCGCGACCGCGTCGGCGGCGTGCTGCGACAGTTGCCGGAAGAGGCCGATCCGCCAGACGTGCAGAAGGCGGACGCCTCCGAAGAGATCGTCCTCTGGCTGCAGATGTCGTCGGACAAGCGTACGGCGCTAGAGCTGACTGACTATGCCGAACGATATCTGGTCGACCGTTTCTCCTCCATCGACGGCGTCGCGCGCATCCAGATCGGCGGACAGCGAACGCCCGCCATGCGCGTCTGGCTTGACCGCCGGGCCATCGCGGCGCGCGGGCTCACCGTGGGCGATATCGAACGCGCCGTCCGGACGGAGAACGTCGAGACGCCCGCAGGCTCGCTGACATCCCAGGACCTGATTTTCACGATGCGGACGGAGCGGCCCTTCCGTACGCCGGAACAGTTCGGCCAGCTTGTTGTCGCCAAGGGCGATGACGGCGTGGTCGTCCGGTTGAGCGACGTCGCCCGCGTCGAGTTCGGCGCCGAAGAGGATCGCTCGATCTTCCGCGGCAATGGTCGCGATACGGTCGGCATCGGCATCGTCAAACAATCGACAGCCAACGTTGTGGAAGTTGCGCGCGTCGCCCGCGAACGCGCCCTCGAAGTCGGCGCGACCCTGCCCGAAGACATGAAGCTGGAAGTGAACTTCGACGGCTCCGTCTTCGTCAACGCCGCAATCAACGAGGTGTTCATCACGCTCGGTATCGCCGTGCTGCTGGTCGTCGGCGTGATCTACATGTTCCTTGGCTCGTTCAAGGCCACGATTATCCCGGCCGTTACCGTTCCGATCTCGCTGATCGCGTCTTTCATGGTGCTGGTCGCCCTCGGCCTGTCGATCAACATGCTGACACTTCTGGCGCTCGTCCTGGCCATCGGCCTGGTCGTGGACGACGCAATCGTGGTGCTCGAGAACATTCACCGCAGGATCGAGGAGCATGGCGAGACGCCTCTGGTCGCCGCCTATCGCGGAACGCGTCAGGTGGGCTTCGCCGTCGTCGCAACGACGATGGTGCTCATCGCCGTGTTCGTGCCGATCACCTTCATGCAGGGCCAGATGGGCCGGCTGTTCTCGGAATTCGCCATCGCCATGGCGGCGGCGATCGCCTTCTCGATGCTGGTGGCGCTTACGATCTCACCGATGATGGCCTCGAAGCTGCTCAGCCCCCGCCATGATGGCAGCGAGAAGCAGAAGAAGGGCTTCGCCTACCGCGTCGATCAGGCATTCGCTGGCCTGCGCCGCTTCTATGGCGGCATCTACGACTCGACCGTGAAGCGTCCGATCATCATCGCCGTAGGTTTCTTCGGCGCTCTGGTCGGGACCTATTTCCTTTTCTTCACCATCCCCGGCGAATACACGCCGCAGGAAGATCGCGGCTCGTTCCAGGTGATGATCACGGGACCCGAGGGCGCGTCCTACGAATACATGGTCCCATTCGTCGAGCAGATCGAGGCACGCCTCCTGCCGATGATCGACAAGGGCGAGATCGAGCGGATTTCCGTGCGCGCACCGGGCGGATTCGGGCCCGGCGGGGGCGGCTTCAACTCCGGCTCAATCCAGGTCGTTCTGTCGGAGTGGGGATATCGCCGCAACGGCTTCCTGATCATCAATGACATCAACCGACAGCTCTCGGACATCCCGGGCGTGCGCGCTTTTGCGAACATGTCGTCGGCGTTCGGGCGTGGCGGCGGCGGCAAGCCGATCCAGTTCGTGCTCAAGGGACCATCCTACGAGACGCTGGTCGAATGGCGCGACACATTCCTGACAGCGCTGAACGCCCAGAACCCCGGCATCGGCCAGATCGACTGGGACTACAAGGAAACCCAGCAGCAGTTCCGCGTAAACGTCGACTACAACCGCGCGTCCGATCTCGGCGTGACGGTGCAGGAAATCGGCTCCACGCTGCAGACCATGCTGGGATCCAAGCGCGTCGGCACCTTCATCCAGAATGGCGAAGAGCGTTACGTGATCTTCGAGGGCGAGCGTACCGAACAGGCGACGCCATCGGACATGGAGAACATCTATGTACGCTCCTCGCGCACGCAACAGCTGATCCCGCTGTCCAACCTGGTGACTGTCGAACAGATGGCCGACTCGCGGCGCCTCAACCGCTACAACCGCGTGCGCGCCATCACGATCGACGCGACGCTCAACCCTGGCGTGTCGCTTGGCGTTGCGCTGGACAAGATGGAAGCCATCGCCCGCAAGGTGCTGCCGGAAGAGGCAACGATCGACTACAAGGGTCAGTCGCTGGACTACAAGCGAGCGGGATCGTCGATCCTGTTCGTGTTTGGCTTCGGCATCCTCGTTGTCTTCCTCGTGCTCGCAGCGCAGTTCGAGAGCTGGATCCACCCGTTCGTCATCATGCTGTGCGTGCCAGTTACAGTGGGTGGCGGCCTGCTCGGCATATGGCTGACTGGCAACACGCTGAACATCTACACGCAGATCGGCCTTATCATGCTGGTGGGACTGGCGGCGAAGAACGGCATTCTGATCGTCGAGTTCGCGAACCAGCTGCGCGACGAGGGCAAGGAGTTCAACGCCGCGCTCAAGGAGGCCGCCCTGACGCGCTTCCGTCCGATTGTCATGACCTCGCTCACAGCCGTCGCCGGCGCCATCCCGCTGATCTTCAGCCATGGCGCAGGCTCGGAAACGCGTTCGGCCATCGGCGTGGTCATCCTGTTCGGGGTCATCTCGGCAATGCTGGTCACGCTTGTTCTCGTGCCGGCTGCCTACGCGCTGCTGGCCCGCCGCACGGGATCGCCCCGCGACGTGGAGCGCAAGCTGGCGAAGGAAGAGCTTGCGACGCCTGCCCAGGTGGCGCCTGCAGAATAAGCGACAGCGCTACTTGCCGCGCATCTCGCTGGGGCTCTTTCCGGTCCAGCGCTTGAACGCGCGCGAGAACGCGGCCGGGTCCGAGAAGCCGACGAGATAAGCCGTCTCGTTCACCGACGTCCTGCGTCCGCTGAGATAGTGGAGCGACAGGCGATGGCGAAGGTCATCGAGCACCTTCTCGAAGGTCGCGTCCTCCGCCTTGAGGCGGCGGAACAGCGTCTGCCGGCTGACCGCCATCTTCACCGCGATGGCATCCATGCCGATATGGCCGGTGTGGAGAATGGGCATCAGCAGGCTCTCGACGCGGCCACGCGTCGACCTGGATGTCTCGAGTTCCTTCAGCAGCGCTTCGGCCTTCTCGCTCAGGACACCGAAGACGTATTTCGAATGTAGCTGGATGCGGTGGCCCGCCAGCTCGGGATCGCCGCGCCAGGCGTTCCACCCAGCGTTGAACACGACGGGGCACTGGAAGATGCGATCGTATTCGCAGCGGTGCGGCGGCTCCGGGTGGGTGACGTGCACTTCGAGAAAGTGCGGGCGCGGCAGGAAACGGCGCGGGTGGCAGCACATGCGTGCGAACGTCACTTCGGTGAGTTCTGGAAAGGTGTTTGGATTGGCGCGGTCATCGACCAGCCAGACGCCACGCGCATCGGCCACGTGGCGGAAGCGGTTTGCGCCCGGCGCGACGCCTTCCACCTCGATGGCGAGGCGGCCGAAGCGATTCATCTGGACGAAGGCGTCACCCATCGTCTCTGACGCATTCATGATCAGGCCGGTGATCGACAACTCGCCCAGGTCGACCTCTTCACCATAGTGAAGGGCGATTGCGGAATCGCCCGTCAGCTCCTTCGCCGCGCACATCAGCGCGATGTAGGTCTGCATGGCGATGCGGTTGTCCTGGTCTTGCAGGTCCGTGAGGCTGACGCGCGCCCGCTCGGCGAGGTCTTCGGCGCGCGCGCCCTTCTTCACGGCGATGGCGACGAGGCCGCGTGCGAGGCCGGCGCCGACCGTCAGGGCTTCCATCGCTGGCACCGTTCTGTCCACCTGCAACCTGCGATCATGCTTTTGTCGTCCCCGGTCACGACGAACCGCTCGTCGCTGCACATCCATTCATGTCGCACTCACGGCCAACCCACGATGAATGGGTCATAACAAAGCGAGAGGGACAACCCCGATGATACGCCTTCCCTTCCTGATTGCTGCAACCATCGCCTGCGCGCCCATCGCAATGGCGCAGATCCCCTCGACAGACCCCTTTGCCATGTCGCCGACTTCCCTCGCGCCGATGGAGAAAATCCCGCGAACGCCTGATGGCAAGCCGGACTTCCAGAATGTCGTCTGGGCGACGAATTACTTCCCGGTGTTTGAAGCGTCGCCGATGAATCCGAACCTCGTCGTGCCCGAGGACGAAGCGCGCCGCATCGTGGCGACAACATTCGCGGGCATGCAGCCTTTTCTCGAGGAGAGCATCGATCCGGAGGCTCATGTGATCATGGGCGAAACGGACGGGCTGCCTGTCGTGCGCGGCGAACGACGCACGCGACTGATCGTGCTTCCGGCGAACGGAAAGTTGCCGCTCACGGAGGAGGCGCGACGGATCGCCAAGGGCGCGGACATCACGGACGGGCCGAAGGATGACTACGAACAACGGCCAGCCGGCGAACGCTGTCTCGTGGTGAGCGGCGTGCCGCCGATCCACGCCGTGATCTCATACAACCGCCAGCGTATCATCCAGACGCCGATGCATGTGGTGATCCACAACGAGAACGGGGATGAAGCGCGGATAATCCCCTTCGCCAGCCAGCATGGCGCGGCAGGTCCAAGCTCCTGGTATGGCGAATCCATCGCACGCTGGGAGGGCGACACACTGGTGATCGAGACGATCCGGACGCCGCCGGAGGAACGGGTGCGAGGACTGTTCACCAAGTTCGTCATCAACGAAGACGCGCGTATCGTCGAACGCTACACGCGCCTGTCGACGAGCGAGTTGCTTTACCAGTTCACAATCGAGGACCCGGCCGCCTATTCCGAACCGTGGCTCGCAGAGTTCTCGTTCAAGGCGTCGGACACGGGCATGTTCGCCTCACCCTGCCACGAGCACAATCATTCACTGCCCAACATCCTGTTGGGGTAGCGCATGGCGGATGCGCGATTGGCGAGCAACTGACACAACGCAGGGTCGAAACAAAAAGGGCGGCTCCTAGGGAGCCGCACTTTCCGGTTCCAGGTTCTGCGAGCGCCTACTTCTTCAGCGCGTCGTAGATCCAGGTGCGGTTCTTCTTCTGGTATTCCGAGAGAAGCGCGCGGTCCTGGATCAGGAAGACCATGAAGACATCGTTCTTCGGGTCGTACCACCATTCGGTGCCGGCGATGCCGTTCCACGAGAACGTACCGTTACCGGTGGTCTTTGTCTTCGTGTCGTCGATCACAAGCGACACGCCAAGGCCGAAGCCCATGCCGGCGCCCGGAAAGAACAGGCCCTTGCCGCGAACTTCCGCGGTGGTCTGGTCGATCATCATCAGATCGACAGTTTCCGGCTTGAGGATGCGCACGCCGCGATATTCGCCGTCATTGGCCAGCATGTGGACGAAGCGGAGATAGTCCTCCGCCGTCGACGACAGGCCGCCGCCGCCCGCGAAGAGGACCCGGTCCATCGTATAGTCGTAGTAAAGGGCGTCCTGCTTCTGCGACTGGGCGAAGCGCGGGGCCTTGTCCTTCGGCTGGATGAAGCCCGTGTCGGTCATGCCGAGCGGACCGGTAACGCGCTCGCGTATAGCCTGTTCGAGCGTCTGCCCGGTGATCTTCTCGATCACGCCGCCAAGAACATCGAGGCCCTGGCTGTAGTTCCACGCTGCGCCCGGTTCGGCGGCCATTGGCAGTTTCGCGACAACCTGCTCCGACCAATCCTTCGCCGAGAGATCCTGACGCTGCTCGCCGCCGGCGACCCAGGCCTTGGAGATCGGCAGCTGAGGCTGGATGAAGGAGTAGATGATCCCCGACGTATGGCTCATCAGGTGACGGATCAGCATCGGCTTCGTGGCCGGGACCGGATCGCCGTCCTTCTGCCAGACCTTGATGTCCTTGAACGCCGGCAGGTAGTCGGAGACCGGCGCGTCGAGGTTGAGCTTGCCCTCCTCAACCAGCGTCATCGCCGTGACCGCAACGACAGGCTTGGTCATCGAAAAGATGCGGAAGATGGTTTCGTCAGACATCGGCGTGGTCTGGCCGGGGCCCTGGACGCCGAAGCCCTGCTGGAACGCGACCTGGCCCTTGCGGCCGATCAGCAGGTAGGCGCCCGGAATCTTGCCGCTCTGCACGTCGGCGTTCAGCGCCGTCCGGATCGCGTCCAGCTTGGCGGGGTCGAAGCCCAGCGCCGAAGCCTCGCCCGGCACGATCGAGGAGGTCGACGGATCGACAGTTGCAGGGATGGACTGGCAGGCGGCGGAAGCCGCGAGCATCAATGCTGCGCTTGCGGCAATCATGCCACGACGGGACATCAGGTTGAACACGTTTTTCCCTCCTTAGCCGTCCTGTCTGGACGGGCTATTTCCCTAGGCTCTACAGCCATTCCGGCGCTGCTGGAAAGACCCGCTGCAACGACGGATATTACCGACCAGAGGCGTTGAATGGCCAAGGCATGCGACACCTAGCCCATGGCGCAGCGTCACATGGCGGTCTAGTTTATCGATGGAGGAATAATTGCGCAGTTGGTTGAGACAGGCGAATACGCCGTCCAGGCCGCAGCGCCCGAGGGGAGTGGTGATGATCCGTTCGTCCACGGCGCTCGCTGCAGCGCTATTCCTGGCCGCCTGCTCGCCGCAATCCGCACCTGCGACCTCGACGCCATCTGGCGCAGCTGTGGAAGGCATGGGCGGCGCGACGATGGCCGATTTCCGCACCGACGTGTCGATGGCCGACCTGATGGCCCATGTGATCGACTACAACTCGTTCGGCGTCTGGCATCGCCAGGGCTGGATCATCGGAGAGACGGTGCAGGAGCTTTTCCCGACCGACGACGAAGGGTGGCATGCAGCCGAAAGCGCGGCGTTCTCTGTGGCCGAGGCGACCAACCTGCTCCTGCTTCCGGGACGACCTCTCGACGATGATCGCACCTGGGTCGATGCGACCCACATGCTGTACGACGCCGCAATGAAAGCACAGGCAGCTGCCCTGGCGCGGGACAAGGTGGCCTTCTTCTATGCCGGATCGGACATGTATCAGGCGTGCGTCGCCTGCCATAATCGCTACGTCGCAGGTGACATGGGCCAGCCGGATACGACACTAAAACCGATGCCGGGCGGACCGCCGCCGCCTAACCAGTAGAGCCTTGATCCATATCAAGGCCCTAGAGCTTATGCCTGGGTCACCGTAATTGCGGGACCGCCGAGGGGAGAGACCAGATTGTTTCACGACTTCTTCGCATGGCTTCAGTACGACCTCGGCAAGCAGGGTGAGGAAGGCCTCTCCTGGTCCCAGGCGCTGAACGGTTCCCAGAACCTCTGGAACCTCTTCGAAGGCACGCACGTGCTGACGTTGATGTTCTTCGCGGGCACGATCTGGATCATCGACCTCCGCATGATGGGCGTGGCGTTCAGGAGCGTGCCGTTTTCCAAGCTGAATGACCGCATCCTGCCAATCACAATGATCGCCTTCGGCGTGATGGTCTTTACCGGGGTCGTCACGCTGTTCGGGCGGCAACCGGCAACCTTCTATTACCACGATATGTGGTTCCGGCTGAAGATGATCTTCCTCCTGATCGCGATGGCGAACATCTTCTGGTTCCACTACAAGGTGCAGACCTCGCAGGCCGCATGGGACGCCGACCCGACGCCGCCTCGCAATGTGCGCCTGTCCGGCGCCATTTCGATGACCTGCTGGGTGCTGATCATCATCTTCGGGCGCTTCATCGCATATGACTGGTACAAGTGCGACAAGCTCCCGTCGGAGTCGTTCCTCTACACTTTCCAGGAGTGCGAACACCTATACGAAGGCATGGACGAGGACGCGCTCGAGGAGGAAGAGCGCCTGCTCGACGAGGACGTAGACCCGCTGGCCAATGGCGGCCGCATCGATCCGTTTGCGGCGCCGCCTCAGAATCCGTTTGGCGATCCACCAGCTGAAACCACAGAAACACCTGTCGAGGAGAGCCCGCCAGACCCGGGCGCGCCGGCTGGACCTGCTGCACCCGCAACACCTGGCGAGGGAGAGTAATCAATGGAATTCTCGAAACTCTTCCCAGGCGCCGCAGACTTCATCGCCAGCATCGGCAAGAATCCGCCCTTCTCCTATCTCGGCGATCTGTATGCGCCTTTCGGCGCGATCCACCTGATCGGCCTCGCCCTGCTCGGCGGCTGCGTGATCATCATGAACCTGCGCCTGCTCGGCGCCGGGCTCACCGATGAAGCGCCCTCGACGATCGAGCGCAATCTGAGGCTGTGGCATTATGTCGGCGCGGCGATCGTGATCGGCACCGGCCTCGTGATCGGAGGTCTGAATGCAGAGCGGCTGTACACCTCAGCAGCGTTCTTCGTGAAGATGATCTCTATGGCCGCGGCGCTGATCTTCACGTTCGGGGTCGTGAATGCCATCGCCAAGTCGGAAGGCAAGGTCTCGACCACATCGATGGTGCTGGGCGGGATCGCCATGGTGATCTTCATGATCGCGATGGGCGTGTTCTCGGTCTCGGAAGGCATCAGCCCTGGCACATTCCACGTTCTGACGGCGGGGTATGCAGTCCTTCTCCTGTTCGGCCAGAAGACCCGGGTGCTGGCGGGCGTTGCGTTCCTCGTGATGTTCGGCACGGTCGTCGAAGGCTACATGGTTGCCGGTCTCGACAGCTTCAGCCCGGAACTCCAGAATCTCGGCATCGTCCGGAGCTGGACGGCTGGCGTCCTTCTGATCGTGTTGATCGGCTACGAGATCTATCGCCAGGAAGCGACCGCGGGCGGCCGTGTCGCGCGGCTGATAGCTGTTCTCTCCATCCTCAGCTGGATCGCAACCGCGGCTGGCGGACGGTGGATCGGCTTCAGCTGATCTGGCCGACAACAAGAGTTGCAGGAGCCCTGGAAGGTATGCCCTTCCGGGGCTTTTGTTGGTCGGGTTGCAGCTTGGGCACTGCGCATGAAGGCGTTCTCAGAACCGCCAAAGCGCTCGGGCGGCGGGCCGGCGACAGTTCGGGATCGGGGATTGCGGGCAAGACCACGACATCCCCCAGGTTTTTGAGACCGCGGGGAAGCCGGGGCTTGCCCTCGCGCCTTTGTGCCAGCTGAACAGTTGCCCGGGACGCCGCCGCGGGGAGGACCGATGTGTGGATGTTTCGAACAACACTTTTTGGTCCGTGTGATGACCGACGGGATCGCGTCTATCGTGGCCGCGCTGCCTCTCGGCGCGTCCGCCGTCTTCAAGGCGACGGTCGGATATGGGCGACCCTTGATGGACGCGCTTGAGATGGCTGGCGTGCGCCAGGCCCTGCTCGGCACAACGCATGTGCGAAAATTCGTCAGCGCCACAGGCCGCCCTGCCTTAACCGCCCGATTGCCTCGGCTTGGTGATGCTGACCGATCTGCGAGCGGGGGCGTGGATAAGGTGATGTGTTTAGCGGCGTCCTTGGACAGTCATAAGACGGGGCTCTGCGATGAAGCTGCCTGCGGTGGGGAGGGCCCACGATCCTGGGCGTCCAGCTCCAGGGAAGAGCATCGTCAAACTGGTTGACGGAGCTGTCATCTAAACTTGTGGCGGTTCCATCGGGCTTGCGTTGGTCCTCCAGCCATCAGGGCGCCGCCCTCGCTCAGACAGATTGCGAGCGTGCGCACAGGATGCGCATTGTGCGTCGGCTCAACAGATGCTGCCGGATGCTGGGCGTGTTGTAGATCTGTGCGTGCGTTTCAGGGAAGCGCTGTGCTGATCCTCAGCACTTGAACCCCTGCATCTTCAATTCGCGTCGTCGGATGATGAGAAATGAGTTGCCGGCGCCATTGTTGCCGCGCAAACCGCCATGATGCCGGCGATCACCAGGACCAGCTTGCTGAAGCGCAACGCCGCAAGATCGGGGTCCGTCGGTGACAATCCGCTGCGGATAGACGCTCTGATTCTTGAATAGCCGTCGCATCCGTCGCAGCGCCGCTCCCGCATCGCGCCGTTTCGGAACGATCATATCCATCGCCTGCCCTTCGTCATCGACGGCGCCACAGATCCACACGCGTTCACCGGCGATCTTCGCTCCGAACTTCATTGTCGAGGCACGGATCGTTTTGTCGGAAACGTCGACGCTACGCTGGCTAGCATCTCCTCGACATCACGCAGGCTGAGCATGAAGTGGAGATAGGGTCAGACCGCGTGCTAAATGACCACCGCGCGGAAGCTGCGCTGTTCGCGCGACATTCGCGTCATTGAGCCCCCTCCGATGACCGACATTCTCAGCCTTTACGGAGAACAGGCAGCGCTGGTCTGACAGATCCCGCTGGAGCGCCGTTACGGCTTGATTTCCCGGATAGTCTGTCGGGTCGTTGCGCCCTGAGTGATGGTTCGCATACCCGGCGTCCTGAAGTCGACCTTCTTCAGATCAATCATTCGAACCTGTCGATCCGACATTGTGTGAAAATAGAACAGCCGGTTGTCGAGATCTGCTGCTGTCGTGATCTGGGTGGCGCTTTCAATATCTTTCGCGATGCGGTCGGGCGCGCCCGTCGTGCCCACAGGAATGTTGAAGCTGTCCAGAATGCGGAAGGCTTCGAAGATGGCGTCCTC
Organism: uncultured Alphaproteobacteria bacterium; assembly: GCA_903842595.1. GTDB lineage: Bacteria > Pseudomonadota > Alphaproteobacteria > Caulobacterales > Hyphomonadaceae > UBA7672. The sequence goes on along the minus strand of CAIMMO010000004.1, from coordinate 1,106 downwards.
GCCGGTCGCAAGCGGGCGAGCTGAGGCGGTTAGGGCTACGGCGCGCACGAAGCGCGATGGCGGGGTGAAATCGCCCGGAAGTCCCCTCAGGCCTGTGCCGGCGCCAAGCGGTGAGAAGACCTGTCCCGCAAGTTCGACCGGAAGAGCCGCCGCTGGAGAGAGGCCGAGATAGTTTCTCAGGTTTGTCAGATGCCAGCCATATCCTGGTGAGTTCGTAATCACCCCCATGAAGCTTTCAAAGACCTGCATCTTTCCGCCGTCGGTAATCTCGATGACGATGCTGTCTCCGCTCGCATCCTGCACCTTCCAGTGAAAGGGTAGCGCGGCCCCGCCAAAGCGTGGATCCTCGACATTGACGACCCGCAGCTGATCGAGATTGGCACGCACCTCGGCTACGGTTGAAAACGATGACAGCATCCAGCGCATCAGGTCCCCGACGCTCAACGAGCGCGCCGCCTGCTTGGGATCATAGGGCGCGAAATCGGCGAAATCGGGAAAGTAGTACATGCCGACATAAAGCCCGGCTTCGTTCATTCCGTCCGGTCCGTAGGGCTCGCCATAGGCGCCGAGAGAAACAAAGCCGAACCTTCCCTTCCACGATAGGCCGTTCAGCCCTTCGGGGGTCTGGGCGAGGAACGCGTGCTGTCGCGGGAAAACCACCAGAGTATCGTGATCAGCATCGCTCAGGGCCCATTCCACAGTGCGCGCAACGATGGACGCCCCGTTCGCCGCATCAAGGGAGATGCCGGTGCAGGCGATTGCTGACGACGACGCTCCAAGAGCGAGGACGACGGCAAGTCCGATGGATCGGATCGCGGACATTTTTCGACAACTCCTATTTGGACGCACGAACGCTGCCAGAGAAGGAACGTTGGGGCAAGAATGTGGAACGCCTGCGAAAATTCGTAGGCCGGCAACCGTCAAGCGACTTATCGGTTCATCGAGCGCTGTAACTCTTCCATCGGTTGTTGCGACACCTGGATCGCGCCCGTCCTGGGCCTGTCAAGATCAAGAATGACCATGTGGGCAAGGGTGAGGAGGATCAGCAGCAGGGCGGTCTCCCCGCGATGGGTTTGTCGGCTGGCGGCCAGAACCGACCCCATCAT
>CAIMMO010000003.1 GCA_903842595.1 uncultured Alphaproteobacteria bacterium | reverse complement strand
CGGCATGTCGGCCAGCTGGCCGTAGAGATGGACCGCCAGGACCGCCTTCACGTCCGGCGTGAGCGCGGTCGCGAGCTTGGCCGCACCGAGGTTGCAGGTGTCCTCGTCGGGCTCCACCAGCACCGGACGCAGGCGGTTTTCCGTGATGGCGAGGATCGACGCGATGTAGGTGTTGGCCGGGACCGCGACACCGTCGCCGTCCTTGAGGAGGCCGAGCTCCTTCCACCCTCGCAGGGCGAGGATGAGGGCCGAGAGACCGTCGGAAGTGCCGACGCAGTGCGGCGAGCCAACCCAGGCGGCGAACTCCGCCTCGAAGGCCTTCACCTCTTCGCCAAGGATGTACCATCCGGAGTCGATGACGCGGGCGGCGGCGGCCTTGAGCTCGGCGGCGTGGCGGGCGTTGATGGCCTTGAGGTCGAGGAAGGGGACTTGCATGGTCAAAGGGTACGTACGACGCGGGCGGGATTGCCGACGACGAGCGTGCGGGACGGTACGTCCTTGGTGACCACGGCGCCAGCGCCGACCATGGCACCTTCGCCGATGGTGAGGCCGGGCAGGATGGTCGCGTTGGCGCCGATGGAGGCGCCTTTCTTGACCAGGGTCGGCAACAGCTGCGCCGCCGCGTTGCGCGACCTCGGGGCAAGGTCGTTGGTGAAGGTGGCGTTCGGACCGACGAAGACGTCGTCCTCCAGCGTGACGCCGTCCCACAGCTGGACGCCGCACTTGACCGTGACGCGGTCGCCCACGACGACCTGGTTCTCGATGAAGCAATGGGAGCAGATATTGCCGTCGCGGCCGATGACCGCACCGGGTAGAACCACGACGAACTGCCAGATCCGCGTCCCTTCGCCGATCTGCTTCGACTGCACGTCGGCGCTAGGATGAATGAACATGGCGGATGAATTGGTCGCGGTCGCGGATGTAATCGGCTTCGTCGTATTCGGCGTCGGCGAAGACCATCAGGACGCAGTCGGCGGAGAAGTCATGCATCTCCCGCCAGAGACCGGGGCCGATGAGGAGTCCCGTGGCCGACGAGTCGAGGATGACGCTCTCTTCGCGGCGGCCATCGAAGAGGCTCATCCGGACGGAGCCGGCCACGCAGACGCAAAGCTGGCGCAGCCGCTTATGCGCGTGGAAACCGCGGCTGACGCCGGGCTGGGTGCCATGGATCCAATAGATACGCCGGGCCGGGAACGGCAGCGCCCCGCCGAGCTCGGCCACGGCCAGACCGCCGCGGGTGTCGCCGCGCTGCGGGATACCGACGAGCTGGACGAGCGGGACACTCATGCGGGGGGCCGCGGCGAGAGCCAGCGGGCGACGATCGGGCGCAGCGGGCGTTCGACCAGCAGGTGCGCCAGGCAGGCGAGCGCCAGGGTGACCACGAAGCAGAGCGCGACCGCCTGGTTGCGATCCATGGCCTTCGCGTGAACGGCGAAGAGGGGCAAGGTGACGAGCTGCACGAGGTAGAGCGCGAAGCTGGCTTCGCCGAGGAACACGAAGACTGGGTGGGAGAATAGGCGCACGGCGGGACCGTCCTCGCGACGGGCGAAGTAGGCGAAGACCACGAGGAGGCAGGGCACGAGGAAGACCCCCAGGGCCACCTCGGGGAGCGCTTTGGCGAAGATGATCACGAGCAGGACCGTCCCGATGACGGTCCAGACCGCGGTCCGACCGGTCGGCGCCGGAACGCTGTCACGGGTGGCGAGGACCCCCGCGAAGACTCCGGCGACGAACTCCGGCAGGCGGAAAATCGGCATGGAGTAGAAGACGGCGAAGCGGGCGCCAGGGTCGAACGGCTGAACGTATTTTCCCATCAGGGAGAAGAAGCACAGCAGGCCGACCGCCCAGCGGATACCGACGACGAGCGCGCGGTCGGAAAGACCTTTGGCATGGAAGAAGACGAGCGGGAAGAGCGCGTAGAAGAAAGCCTCCACGGAGAGGGACCAGGTCCCGTTCCGGATGAAGCCACCCATGAACATCTGCGGGAACCAGGCGTTGGTGAGGGTCAGGTCGGCCACCCCGTGCGCGACCCCGGAGCGGACCGGCGATTCGCCGAGCTCCCCGGCGAAGCCGACGAATACCCAGCTCGACAGGAGCACGACGAGGTAGATCGGGTAGATCCGGGCGAAGCGTCGCGCGACATACGCACGGTAGGAGCCAAGGGGATCCGTGCCGGCGGCGGAGTGCGCGAGGATGAACCCGGATAAGACGAAGAAGAACGCCATGCCGAGCGGTCCCGCCAGCAGGAGTCGGTCGAGGACCCCCGGCGCCTTGCCGCCATGCCAGAGGTAGAGATGAAAGACGAAGACCCAGAGGGCCGCGAGGAAGCGAAGGGACGTGAGTGGCGGAATCTGGCGGCGCATCGTTCAGTGCTTCTGGCCGACAAGAGCCTTGAGGTATTCGCCGTAGCCCGACTTGGCGATGGGCTCGGCGAGCTTGAGCAGCTGGGCGTCTTCGATGTAGCCGCGGCGCCAGGCGATCTCCTCGATGCAGCCGATCTTGAAGCCCTGGCGGGCCTCGACGATCTGGACGAACTGCGAGGCCTGCAGGAGGGAGTCGAAGGTGCCGGTATCGAGCCAGGCGGTGCCGCGCGGGAGGACCTTGACGCTCAGCTTGCCCTGACGGAGATACTCGCGGTTGACGTCGGTGATCTCGTACTCGCCACGCGCCGAGGGCTTGAGCGCCTTGGCGATGCCGACGACGGAGTTG
>CAIMMO010000002.1 GCA_903842595.1 uncultured Alphaproteobacteria bacterium | reverse complement strand
GTCCGATGGGCTGCTGCAGGAACTGCGTGACGTGCTGGCGACTGGCGACAATGCGGCGGCGATCAGGCTTGCCGAACGTCTGCTGGGCCAGCCCGAGAGTTCGGCGACGCCGGAGGCGCAGGAGATACTTGGGCTTGCGCGCGAGCGGAACAAGCAGCTGGCTCACGCGAAGGCTGAATACGAGACGTTCATCGCGCGCTATCCGGACCATCCGAATGCTGCGCGTGTGCGGCAGCGGTTGGCGGCCTTGCTCGGCGAGGAGCCGGATACCGTCAGGCCGGGCCAGCTGGATGAACAAGGCCGACCGCAGACAGTGACGAGTTCGAGCGTCAAGGCTGAGCTCTCAGGCTCCCTGTCGATGCTGTACCAGCGCGACGAGAGTGGCTTCCTGTTCGAGGATGTGCCGGTGGTCGGCGGGCCGGAGGTCAATCCGGATCCGATCGAGGAGAACCGGACCAACCTCAACGAGATTCTGTATGGCGCCGACATCAACCTGACGGTTGGCAATGATCGCACTGAAGGGCTGATGCGGTTCTCCGGCGTGTTCCGGGACGATTTTCGCGCTGGCACCCAGCGCGATGAGGGGGCGGTCAGCACGCTCTACATTGATGTGTCGGATCGCGAGTTGAACACGGCTATGCGTATCGGGCGCCAGACGCGGAATACGGGAGGGATCTTCGGTCGCTTCGATGGCGGCCTGCTGAGTTTCCAGGCGACGGAGAATCTCAAGCTCAACGTGGTGGGCGGTTATCCGGTTCAATCCTCGCGCGATCTTGAGGTGAACACGGACCGATTGTTCTTTGGCGGAAGCGTCGACTTCGCGATGATCGCGGATGCCCTGGACACGACTGTCTATTATGTTGACCAGACCTATGGCGACCTGGTCGACCGGAAGGCGGTGGGTGGGGAGTTCAGGTATTTCAACCCGCTGTTCACGGCTTACGGAGTTTACGACTACGATCTGCATTTCGGGCAGACCAACCTGGCGCTGCTGAATGGCTCGCTGCGGTTCGAGGATGAGTCGAGTATCTCGGTTGCCGTGGACTATCGCCGCTCACCGATGCTGACAACGCTGAATGCGATCATCGGCCAGGGCGTCGAGAATCCGAACGATCTGCTGGCCACTTATCCGGAGGAAGAAATCTACGAGCTGGCGCAGGACCGGACGGCGTATTCGCGATCGGCGTCGGTCAGCGTATCACGCCCGATCACCGAAAGCCTGCAGATCAATGTCGATGTGATAGCGACGAACGTTTCCGCTACCAAGGCGTCGGGAGGTGTCGAGGCGTTCCCGACCACAGGGACCGAGTACTACTACTCAGGTCAGCTGGTGGCGTCGGACGTGTTCACCGAGGGCGCGATCTTCATCGCCGGTGTGCGCTATGCCGACACGATAACGCTGGAGCAGCAGACGCTGCAGTTCAACATGCGCTATCCGATCCTGCGCGACCTGCGGCTCAACACGAAGCTGCGGGTGGACCAGCGGAACCGGAAGGATGGATCGTCGGAGGAGACGTCGGCGCGTGGGTCGGTGGCGCTGTCGTGGAATCTCAACCGGTCGACCTTCTTTGATGTCGAGCTGGGCGGGCAGTTTACCGACAGCAGCAATCCGCTGGTGATGACGCAGGAACGCGGACTGTTCGGAACGATCGGGCTCCGGCAGGATTTCTGACGCGCGTGCGCGATCCCTGCCGCGAGGCGGCGAGGGGGCGTCGCTGGGCTTGTCTGCGGCGGCGTTGTCCGGGTTGGGGTATGCGCTGTCCCGTCTGGCGGAGGGTGAGGCGACGCTTCTGTTCCTGGATGATCGTGAGGCGATATTGGCGGAATACTTCGCGTATGCGGAGGAGGAGTTCACGTTGCAAGGTTGGTGAGCCTCGCCCTCGTGCAGAGGAGCCACGAAGGACGAGGGAAGGCCTGCGGACGCCGGCTAGAGCTGAACGAAGACGGCTTTCAAGTCGAGATATTCGTCGATCCCGTATTTCGAGCCTTCTCTTCCGATGCCGCTCTCCTTCACGCCGCCGAAGGGTGAGACTTCGGTTGAGATCAGGCCGGTGTTCATTCCGACCATGCCGTACTCGAGGCCTTCGCTGACGCGCCAGGAGCGGGCGAGGTCTCGTGTGAAGGCGTAGGCGGCGAGGCCTGCGCGGCTGTCATTGGCGAGGCGCAGGGCGTCCGCTTCCGACTTGAAGCGGACGAGGCCCGCGACCGGACCGAAGGTTTCTTCGCGGGTGAGGAGCGCGTCGGGAGCGACGTCGCGCAGGACAGTGGGCTGGTAGAATGTGCCGCCATGGCTGTCGCGCGCCGCGCCAGTGAGCGCCTGTGCGCCGTGGCCGAGGGCGTCGGCGACATGGGCTTCGACCTTCTGCAGAGCTTTTTCGTTGATCAGTGGGCCTTGTGTCGTGACGCCGGCAAGGCCGTCACCAACGATGAGGTTGCCGGCCTTCTCGGCGAGGAGTTTGGCGAAGGCGTCGTAGACGCCGTCCTGCACATAGATGCGGTTGGCGCAGACGCAGGTCTGGCCGGTGTTGCGGAATTTCGAAATGATCGCGCCGCTGGCGGCAGCTTCGAGATCAGCGTCATCGAAGACGAGGAAAGGCGCATTGCCGCCGAGTTCGAGGGAGACACGCTTCACCGTGCCGGCGCACTGCGCGGCGAGTTTCTTGCCGACGGGCGTGGAGCCGGTAAAGGTGAACTTCGCGATGCGCGGGTCCTCGGTGAGGACGCGGCCGATGGGGTCGGCATCGCCAGTGACGATGTTGAGCACGCCTGGCGGCAGGCCGGCTTCCTCCGCCAGCACGGCGAGGGCGAGTGCCGAATAGGGCGTCAGTTCGGATGGCTTCAGCACGACGGTGCATCCGGCTGCGATGCCGGGTGCGACCTTGCGGGTGATCATGGCGGCGGGGAAATTCCATGGCGTGATCGCGCCGACAACACCGACCGGCTGCTTCATCACCATGATACGGCGATCGGCGGCTGGCGCGGGAATGAGGTCGCCATACACGCGCTTGGCCTCCTCGCCATACCATTCGAGGAAGGCCCCGGCGTAAGCGATCTCGCCGCGAGCTTCGGTGAGCGGCTTGCCCTGCTCGGCCGTCATAAGGCGTGCGAGATCATCCTGGTACGCGAGCATCAGGTCGTTCCATTTGCGCATGACCTTAGCGCGGGCGGCGGCGGTTTCGGCTTTCCATTTTGGCAGGGCGGCTGCGGCTGCGGCGACGGCGGCTTCGGTGTCCGATTTGCCGAGATTGGGGATCTGGCCGATCACGCCGCGCGTTGCGGGATTGCGAACGTCATGCGTCGGCTCGCCGACCCATTTGCCGTTGATGTAGCACTGCTGGCGGAAGAGGTCGGGCCGCTTCAGCGCGATGCGGCCAAGTTCGGTGAGGTCGGCCATGATGATTTCTCCGCTTTTGCGGGAGATATCGGACGGTGTGTTGTGAAGGGCAAGGGCGCGGGCTTGCCAGCGCTAGCCGGACCTGCGTGGAATAAGCGGACAGTCTGCTTCGGCGAAGGGCTTCAGGTCGGCGTCTTCGCGCGTGCGGGCGGCGGCGAGTTCTTCGGTAAGCCAGACCTGGCCGCGTGTTGCGCAGCGCATGCCGTAGTCGAAGGTGGCGCTCATGTTCACCTTGTCGAAGGCAAGCGAGCCGCCGAACTCGACGTCGGAGGGGATGCCGCTGAAGCGGTATCCGAGGCTGTTTCGCCTGGCGAAGTCGTCGGTCTGCAGGATGGCGGTGCGTGTCATCTGGTTAAGGACGGAGGTGAAGCTGCGTGCGGCGATGTCCAGCGTGTTGTTCGATGTGGAGCGCGGCGCAGACGCCATCTGTCCGTTGATGATGACATAGACATTGGCGCCGCGCAGGCTGGCGGAGGCCTCGTCGAGGTGCATCAGGGATTTCGGCGCGATGAAGAAGGGTGTCGAGGCGCCGCCGTCGACGTGCATCTCCTTGAACTGCTGACCGTCCTTTTCGACCTCGATCATCACGGGCGGGAAGATGCCGGGCACGCTGGCGGAGGCGACGAGCACCTGGCGGAACAGGTCGCGCGCCAGAGGGCCGCCGCGCCGGGCGATGGCGCCCATGTCCCAGAGCACGGTTTCCTCGCGATCGAGATTGGTCGTCGCGACGAGCAGCATGCGGCCATTGGAGGCTTCGCGCGCGACGGCGAAGACGAGTTCCTCGGTGACGAAGCGCTCGACGAGGTCGCGAAGCGGCTTGCCGTCGAACACACCGACATCGAACAGCACGCCGAGGCCGCGCGCCTGCATCAGCTTGTCGGTGGCCTCGCCGCCATAGGCTTGCGTCAGCTTGTCGTCCCAATCGGAGCCAAGAAAGGCGTACGGCGCGATCAGGGCGCCGGTGGAGACGCCGGTAACGATCTCAAAGCGCGGCCGTGTGCCGGCATTGGTGAGCCCCACGAGAACGCCGGCGCCATAAGCGCCCCCGGCGCCGCCGCCCGACAGTGCCAGCATGTCGATCGTGCGATCGGCAATGGCGCTCACAGCCCTGGGCGCACCTTCCTTGTTGAAGTCGAAGTCGCGTGTTTCGGTGCGGATGCCGCTGGAAAACCCGACAGGCGTTGCGCCGCGGGGCGCCACCGGTCCGACGTCTGGTGGCGGGCCGCCAGCGCATGCGAACGCCAGCAGGCAGGCAATCGCACCTGTGAACAGACGGGCGTGAGGAGTGCGGCGCGTGAGCTTGGTCATCTCGCGAACGTTTCCTGCCCGTGCCTCGTGTTCTACCAGAATGCGAGGCGCAGCGTCACCGAACCATAGTGGGTCGTCGCTGCGTCGGAGATCTCGGTGTCGTAACCCACTTTGACGTTCAGGAACTGGCTGTCGATGTTGATCCCGAGACCGGCGACGATTGCGTCTTCCGGTTCGACGCCAGGGTTGAGCGTGAAGGTTGAGCCCGTAGGTCCGCCCGCGAAGGCGAGCGTCGCAGGCGTTGAGTCCCAGTTGAGGATGCTGCGATAGCCGGCGGAGATCTCCGGGCGGAAGGTGTAGGCGTCGTCGCCGCCGAAATTGCCGATGAGCTGGAGGCCGTAGGAGGCGGTTGCGAGTGAGGCGTCGCTGTCGCCCGCGATGATTTCGAGGTCGTCGAGCGAGGAAGCAGTCTCCCGATAGCTGTCCTGCTGGAACCCGGTGTAATCGGCGCCAATGAAGGGTTTCATATCGAGCCAGCCGAGCGGAACGGTGTAGGTGGCCCGGCCTGAGGCGGAATAGCTCGACCCTGTCCATTCGCCCCGCAGCCGTTCGGCCAGTGTCCCGACCGCGACTTCACGGTCGGACGAGAAATCGATGAAGCCGTAGGAGGCCGCGCCGTTGACCGCGAGATTGCCGTTGACCCAGCCCGCATAGGCGCCGATCGATGTCTGCGAGACGTTGAGCGGGGCCGAGCTGCGGTCTTCCTCTTCCATCTCGACGGATTCGAGCGACAGGAATGTGCCGATGAGCGCGGTGCCGGTCGAGATCAGGTCGAGGCCGGCCGCAACACCGAAACCTCCGCCGGAAAGTCCGACGGAGTCTGCACTGGCGTCGGCCGTATGGTAAACCCCGAACTCTTCCGTCCATGCCCCGCCGGGCGCATCCGGCTTGTTCGAGATCATGTCGAGCCGGTTGGCGGTGGCGCCGAACGCGGCGGAGGCGTTGGTAGCGAGGACCCGCAGTACCGATGCGTCGTTGGCGGGAAGCAGGTCGGCGAAGCCGCGCTGGAACTCGGCGGCCGTGGTGGGCGTGGTCAGGGCCGAGGCGACCGTGTCGGACTCCTCCATGAGGCTGAGCACGGCGCCATAAGCGCCAGACTGCCGGTTGTTGAGGCCAAGCTCGGCCGAATCCTTCACTTCGAGGACAAGATCGATCGCATTCGGGTTCGGCTGAACCAGCTGGGCGTTGTAGAGGAAAGGCCCAGTGGCATTGATCATGCCCGAGAGCGGGCCGCCCAGATTGATCGTGCCCGCGTTGATGATGCGCAGGGTGAAGGTCTGGTTCGTGAACTGATCGAAGAGCGGATTGAACCGGGTGTTAGCCCCGATGTTTGCCGTTCCGGAGATGTTGAAGTTGGGGATGTTGCCGGCAATGCGCGCGTTATTGATAGCAATGCCGATGCGGGCGTTGTTTGCCAGCGACATCGACGAGAGGTTCAGTGTGCCCGTGGCGAGATTGTTTACGGTCGAGTTGTCGACTGTGAGCGACATCGCGCCGCCGCCTGTGCGGGTGATATCGCCGAGGAAGTTCGAGTTGTTGGTGAACGACAGCGCACCGGATGTATTGCCGAGCGTGATGTCGCCGGCCATCAGGCCGTCGTTGAACAAGACGTTTGCGCCAGCGCCGCCGAAGATCGCGTTGCCGCTCAGCGAGGCGCTCGAGACGTTGAGTGTGTCAGAGCCCGCTCCGGCGCCGAGATTGACGTCGCCGATTACCTGGCCTGACAGCAGATCGAAGCGGTCCGAGCCGACGCCGGTCAGCACATCGCCAATTATCCGCGCATTGTCGATTGCGTCGGTCTGGGTGATCAGCACGTTGCCAGCGCTGTGTGACAGGTCGAGCGCGATCGTGCGCCCCGTACCGTCAGTGATGGTATCGGTAAGGTTGTCGTCGAAGAAGCCGGCGGTAAGGCGTGAGTTGTTGACGAAGGTGTCGACCGAGCCGGAGAGGTCCTGGAAGGCGATGGCGTCGCCCGAGAAACTGTCGACGCTGGCCAGGATCAGACCATTGTTGGTCACGGCGCTGATGTCCGCCCCGGCCTCGATCCGCACGCCATAGGAGTCGTGCGTTGTCTGGGTGTTGGCTGTGGCGGTGATCGAGCCATTGTTGACGAATTGCGGCGTCGTGGCGCCCGCGCCGATCACGACCGCATTGGCGTTCGCCTCGAAGGATGTGGCTGCAATGCCGCCGCCGTTGAAGATCCCGCCTGCGACTGTCGTCGAGTGCAGGCCGTCTGCCGAACCGGCGATCAGAAGGCCGGTCGCGTTGAAGCCGACGTTCACGCCGCTGGATTCGATCGCGCCGCGATTGATGAACCCGTAGTCGTAATTGAACGTCGCGATGACCTCGGTGAGATTGTCGTCATTGTCGTCGTCGAGGTTGTCGATGACCGTTTCCCGGACGCGCCCGAGCAGGATGGCGTCGCCTGCGGCGCCGTCGAGTGAGCGAATGGTGACCGCTGGCGCCGAGCCAAGGGTGCTGATCACGCCGCGCGCGCGGTTCTCGTCGAAGTTCTGGATCGCGTCCTTGGTGTCAGGGGTGGTGTCGGGAACACCGATCGCAGCGCCATTGTTCAGGAAGCCGCGAGCCAGGTCGCCGCGGATCTCGACGGCTGACCCGCCGACGAGCAGGTCATCGGGGTCAAGCGCTACAGGCTCATCAGGGCCTTCATTGTTGGTGTCGGCGTCATCGGGGTCTTCGTAGTTGTTAGTCTCGCCCTGTGCGAATCCAGTTGATGAGATCGAGCCGTCGATCATGAACTCGCCGGCCACATCGCCCAGAACTCGCACGCCGACCGCGCTTTCGCCGCGGACAGAGACGCCGCCGGCGATCGTGGCGCCGGCCAGGCCAGCCGTGCCTGTGGTAACGGGTTCGCTGCCGATCTGGATGTTGCCGGTCACGTCGCCGCGGATGTCGACGCCGATCGTGTTCGTGCCAGTAACGGAAACGAGGCCGTTCTGGATATAGCTTCCAGCAAGGTTCGACCGGAGCGAGACGCCAGCAGAGCTGTTGCCTTCGACGTTGATCGAGCCGCCGACTGGCGTCGTGACATTGTTTGTCGCATCGATGCGGATGTCGCCGGTGAACGTCCCACCCGGATCGAGAAGTATGCCGTAGCGGTTGGTTCCCTGCGCAAGCGGGCCGTCAAGTTCGGTATCGGTGTCAGCGGCGGTGTCGGCGCGCGTATAGTCCTCGATCAGGTTGATCGCGCCACTGCCGCCGTAGCTGCCAGTAAAGCCGGGCAGCAGGCGTACGCCGATGGTGTCGTTGAGGTTGTTGAACGTGATTGCGCCGTTGTTGATGATGTCGTTGCTGCTGTTGACCGTCACCGCGGTCGTGTTGGCCGCGGCGGGCGTGATGCTTCCCGATGGCGAACTGATGGTTATGTCGGAGGGGGCGCCGCTGCTAGCGGTGGCGGTCTGGACCGGCGTGGTTGTGGCGGTCGAGATCGTCACCTGGGCGACGGCGGGAAGTGTGAAAACAAGCGGAGCTGCAGCTCCAAGCAGCAGGCGGACCCTGAACGTCATGAAAGCCGTCTACTCCTGAACAACCGGAACACTGCACTTGGAACGTCGCGGGGCGACCGGACGGCCAGACGCCCCCTACGGTTCCTGGCCAGAGCCTGCCTAGCCTGCCGCGCGGTAAGAGAAAACCCCGCACCTGCGGTTCGTGACGGAATCCCGGCTCCGCCCCGCGAGACATGAATTCCCTAACCAGCCCTGTGGCGGAAAAGTGGCCGCAGGGCTGTTCATCTTTGGGCGCGGCGGAGCTGCTCAGGGTTTCGGGTTGGCGGTGAAAAACCGCCACATCATCTCGCTGGCGTTGACATCCGGGGTCGGCTGGTCGGCTTCGGCGCGGCCAGCCTTGCCGCCGGGCCAGGCATGCCCGTTGTTTGCAACCCTGTAAAAGTGAACAGGCCTGCCGGAGGTGCATTTCTCCCAGCGGAGCTCCACGGCCTTGCCCTTTGTATCGCGTGATTCGACCGGGTCTGCGCATCGGTTGGCTTTCGCCCAGTAGGATGCCTGGTCGATGTCGGGGGCGACGTTGCGGTCTTCGGCCGAGCGTCCGCCGCGCTTGGTTGCCCCGCCCAGCGGGCCTCCCGAGGCGGGAACCGTCTGGTCGTCCTGACCGACGAAGATGATTGCAGCCACCGGCCCATTCGGCGCCGGTTCGTCTCCGAACGTGGCCCCGACGATGGGGCCGATAGCGGCGATGCGGCCTGACAGTTCGCGGGCGAGCACATGGCTCATCATCGCACCGTTGGACATGCCGGTGACGTAGATGCGTTTCGGATCGGCGCGGCCTGAGGCGACCAGCTGGTCCATGATGGTGCGGATGAACCCGACATCATCGACCTTGTTCTCAAGGGCGTAGGCGCAGCAATGGCCGGCGTTCCACGTTAGGAGGCGCCCCCCAGGCATGCCGCCGGTTCCACCCGGATAGACGACGATGAATTTTTCCCGGGCGGCGATCACGTCGAACTGCGACATGTTCTGTGCATTCTCGGGATGCCCGCCGCCGCCGTGGAGCACGAACACCACCGGCGCGGGCCTGCCGCCGGAAAAGTCGCTGATGAGATAGCGACGCTCGCGGCCGTCGTGCTGGATTTTCATGTCGTCCGTCGCAGCGCGTGGGGCGAGGCGCCCGCCGGGCTGCGCGGCGGCGGAGCATGCGGCAAGAAGGGCAAGCGAGGCGGCAAGCGCGAGCGATAGGCCATGTTTCATGTGGTGTCCCCTCGGATGCCTCAACTTGGCAGCCTTTGCTTGACCGCAGAATGAACGACAATAGTGTGACTACGACGTATCGCGATCATTAACGACGCGCCGCGAAATTCGGCGGCCGCGCATCCCCGGAGAGACGCCATGCGGCCGGTATTCTCACTGGCGGCGGTTGCCGCATCGTTCGCAGCCGCCTGCGCAGCGCCGACGGAACGGCCCCCGGAAGCGGAGCACCCCAACATCGTCGTCATCATGGCGGACGATCTTGGCTATGCCGACATATCCTCCTACGGTGGCAAGCGGATCCAGACGCCGAATATCGACCGCATTGCCAAGGCTGGGGTAATCTTCACGGACGGGTATTCTGCGGCGCCCGTGTGTTCCCCCTCGCGCGCGGGCGTAAACACAGGGCGGCATCCTGACCGGTTCGGGTTCGAGTTCAACAACGGGCCGCCAGCCCGTGATGTCGAGCAGAATCTCGGCCTGCCCAAAGGCGAGATCACGTTGGCCAAGGCGCTCAATGATCTTGGCTATCGGACCGGGCTGGTGGGCAAGTGGCATCTGGGGTCGAACGACGATTTCTATCCGACGAATCGCGGGTACGATGAATTCGTTGGACTGCTTACGGGGGCGACGTCCTACATGAACCCCGATGCCCCAGACGAAATCTTCGCGGAGCTCGAGGGTACGGATTCACGCCCAACGCCTGTCCGGACAGCGCACAACAAGATCTTTGAAGGTCCGACGCGGAAGGTAGTCGAGAACGAAGACCGCTATCTTACCGAATATCTTGGCGAGCGCGCCGTGGAGTTCGTGACGCGCAATACAGCGAGCGACACGCCCTATTTCCTCTACACGGCCTTCACCGCGCCGCACACGCCGCTGCAGACGACGAAGAAGTATTATGACCGCTTCCTGCATATCAAGGACGAGGGGATGCGGGTCTATGCCTCGATGATCTCCGCGCTGGACGATCAGGTGGGCGCCATTCTGGATGCGGTGGAGGCGTCAGGCGAGAGCGGGAACACCATCGTCTATTTCATGTCGGACAATGGATGCGCGGCCTATGTGCAAGGCATCTGCGATTGCCAGCCGCTGCGCGGCGGCAAGCTGAGCCACTATGAGGGCGGGACACGCGTTCCTTTCATGGTGAAATGGCCTGATCGGCTGGAGGCGGGCAAGGTCTATCGCGAAATCGTCTCGACGATGGACGTATTCACGACGTCGCTGACGGCGGCGGGCGGCAAGCTGCCAACCGATCGCGTGTTCGACGGCGTCGATCTCGTGCCCTTCCTCCGTGGGCAGACAAGCGGGATACCGCATGACCAGCTGGCCTGGCGCCGGACGCCTCACGCCTCGATCCGCAAGGGCGACTGGAAACTTTGGAAGAGCCTCGATGGCAAGTTCACCTATCTGTTCAACTTGAAGGACGATCTCAACGAGACCACCAACCTTGCGGCCAGCGAACCGGCGAAGCTGAAGGAATTGAACGACGCGTTCGACCTTTGGGCGAAGGACCTGAAGGACCCGGCATGGCCGTCGCGGCCGTTTACGAACTACAATGTTTGCGGCACGCCTTTCGAGTTGCCGATATGACAGGCTGGCGGGCGCCTTCGTCCTCCCTGGCTTCAGGTAGCTGGACGGGATCGGTCCTGCTGGTCGCATCTTTGCTCGCCGCCTGTTCGCCGCCGCCCCTGACGCGCGATGCGTTGATGGTGGAGATACCCGGTGCACGGGTGCAGATCGGCGATGATAGCGCCCCGCGCGATGAGCGGCCTGCATTCACGCTAGACATCGCCACTTTCCGGATGGACCGCTCGCCCGTGACGGTGGCCCAGTTCGCGGCATTCGTCGAAAAGACAGGCCATGTGACCGAGGCCGAAAGGTTCGGCGGCGCCGGCGTGCTCAGCAAGGGCGATGGCGCCTGGCTCATGGTGGAAGGCGCCATGTGGAAACATCCGCGTGGGCCCCACAAGGATGCTGCAGAGGCGGATCATCCGGTGACCCAAGTGTCGTGGAACGATGCGACCGCCTATTGCGCAGTGCATGGAGCGCGGCTGCCGACCGAGTTCGAGTGGGAGCGCGCGGCCCAGTTGGGCCAAACGCCGGATGGGACGGTTTTCAGATCCGGGACCCCTGCCTCGTTCGACGCGAAATTCAGGCTGAATGCATGGCAGGGCGTCTTTCCGATCATGGACACGGGCGATGACGGGTATCTTGGAACCTCGCCTGTTGGCGCGTTCGGCGAAGCGCCGTCGGGCCTCACCGACATGGCGGGCAATGTCTGGGAATGGACCTCATCGGCTTATCTTACGTATCCGGTCGCACCCGGGGTCACGCGCACGGTGAACGAGCGTGTCCAGCGCGGTGGATCGTTCCTGTGCAGCGATGGCGTGTGCGAGGGCTTTCGGGCGACGGCGCGTTCGCACTCGACGCCCGACACGTCACTCATGCATGTCGGGTTCAGATGCGCTGGGGACGCGCGCTAGACAGATCAGTCCGCGCGTCGTTCGGGAGCGTCGAGGTCGTAAGCTTCGCGCGTGGCGAGGCGCCATTCGCGTACGATGCGGCCCCACCAGACGAAACGCTTCTCGTCGGTCAGTCCGTCATTGTCTTCGAGCCACGCGACCAGCGTATCGAACATCAGGCCGGTCATGGTGCGGGACGCACGGGCCGTGCGGTCGGGCTGGCCGGGCGGCGCGCCATCGGCGGGTGCGAAGAATTTGGCGGCTTGTCTGTAGACGAGGTCGAGCAGCTTTTCGCGCAAGTGCGCGAGCGCCGGATCGCCGCCGAATGTCTTCAGCACGACGAGGAAGATTTCCCGGTCCTTCTTCGCTTCGAGATAAACGACACGCAGGGCCCAGCCATAGCCGTCCCACTTTCCCTGTTGTGTCTTCACGACAGTGCTGTGGACGTGTGCAAAAAGGGTTTCGATCAGCTCGGCGCGCGAGGGGAAGATGCGATAGAAGACGGGCTTTGGAGCGCCAGCCGCGTCAGCGACGTCCTGCATCGAAGCGGATGCGCCGCGAGTGAGGAAGGCGTGCGCGGCGGCGCGTAGGTATTCCGCCCTTCGCGCTTCCTTGTCGACGCGTGGCTTGGCGCGCGATGCGGGTTTTGCGCTCACGGTCGCAGTCGGCTCGTTCGGTAGATCCATGACGTGTTACATCCCCAACTCGACCTGACCTACCCAGAGTGGGGCGGCAGGGCAAGTGCGGGAAGTCCCGGAGCGTCAGGCGACCGTGCCGCCTCGCCAGCCCGGCAAGGTCGCGCGACCGACGCAGGCGAGGGCGAACGCGAATTCCAGCGCAGTTTCCTTGAGGCTGGCGAAGCGGCCCGACACCCCACCATGGCCAGCGTCCATGTTGATCTTGAGGAAGTATGGGCCGCCATCTGGCGCTTCGTGGCGCAGGGCGGCGGCCCATTTGGCGGGTTCCCAATACGTCACGCGCGGGTCAGTCAGCCCGCCGGTTATCAGCATGGGCGGGTAAGCCCGCGCGGAGACCTGATCGTAGGGCGAGTAGGCTTCGATCCGGTCGTAGGCGTCGGCGTCGATCAGGGGGTTGCCCCATTCGGGCCATTCGGGCGGGGTGAGCGGCAGGGTCTCGTCCGACATGGTGTTGAGCACATCGACGAAGGGCACGGCGGCGATGATGCCGCCGAACAGGGTCGGGTCGAGATTGACGGCGACGCCCATGAGCAGGCCGCCCGCCGAGCCGCCCATCGCGACGATGCGGCCGCGCGAGGTGTAGCCGAGGCTGACGAGGTGGCGTCCGGCGGCGACGAAGTCGGTGAAGGTGTTGGCCTTCTTCTCCAGCTTACCATCGAGATACCACTGGTAGCCCTTCGCCATCGAACCGCGCACGTCGGCGGTGGCGTAGATGAAGCCACGATCGACAAGGCTCAGGCGCCCGGTGCGGAAGTCGGCGGGCAGGGTGATGCCGTAGGAGCCGTAGCCGTAGAGCAGCACGGGGGCCGTACCATCAAGCGGCGTCGTGCGGTGGCGAAGCAGCGTAACGGGCACAAGCGCGCCGTCGTATGCGGGCGCGTCGATGCGGTCGACGATATAGTCGTCGGGATTGTGGCCTGAGGGCACGACCTGCGCCTTGCGGAGGATGCGCTGGCGCGAGCGCATGTCGTAGTCGAAGACCTGCGCCGGGGTGCTGGGCGAGGAGTATTCGAAGCGCAGCCAGGGCGAGTCCCACTGATAGCCGCTGGACATGCCCAGGGAATAGGCCGCCTCGGCGAAGTCGATCGCGTGTTCGGCGCCGGTGGCGCGCTCGCGTACGATGATACGCGGCAGGCCGTTCTCGCGCTCCATTCGCGCGATGAAATCGGCGAAGGGCTCAAGGTCGAGCAGCAGGATGCCAGGGCGGTGCGGAATCTCTATGCGCCAGTTCTCTTCCTCGGGCTGCTCGTGCGGTGCAGACACCAGCGCGAAATCGACGGCGCCGTTGCGGTTGGTCCGGATCCAGAAGCGGTTGTCGAAGTCGACGACGGAGTAGTCGACGCCGGGTTCGCGTTCGGCGATCAGTGTCAGTGCGTGGCTGTCGCTGCCGGTACGCATATATCGCCACTCGGTCGTCGTGTGGTCGTTCGCGACGACGAAGATGAAGCGGCGGGACTCGCTCTTCTGCACGCCGACGAAGAAGCCGGGGTCCTGCTCGCGGTAGACGAGTTCGTCGGCGCTACTCTCGATGCGGCGGCAGAAGACGGCGACGGGGCGGACATTCTCGTCGCGCGCGACCCAGAAGACCGATTTCGAATCCTCGCCCCAGACGAAGTCACCATAGGTGTCGCGGATCGTGTCGACCTCGGCGCCGGTGAGGCAGTCGCGGATGTGGAGCGTGTAGAACTCCGAGCCCTTGTCGTCGACGGCGAAGGCGATCAGGCGGTGATCAGGCGAGTGCGAGACTTTGCGGATATCGAAATAGTCGCAGCCTTTGGCGAGGGCGTCGCCGTCGATCAGCAGTTGTTCGGCGTCCGTATTGCCGGCGAAGGCAAGATCGGTGGGGCGGCGTGCGAAGACCGGGTACTCCCCGCCTTCGCGGAAGCGCCGATAGTACGCCCAGGCGCCGTCGACGGCGGGGACTGAGCTGTCATTCTCCTTGATGCGGGCGCGCATCTCTTCGAACAGTTCGTCCTGCAGTGCCGTCGTCGGTGCTTCCAGAGCGGTGTTCGTGTAGGCATTCTCTGCTTCGAGGTGTGTGCGGATGTCGGCGCGCAGGCGGGACGTGTCGCGCATGACTTCCCGCCAATTGTCGTCCTTGAGCCAGGCGTAGGGATCGATGCGGGCGCGGCCGAGCTGCTCGATGACGGCCTGCGTGTCCCGGCGGGCGCGGGGCGGTTTATGCGAGATCGGTCTGGAGCCGGAAGTAGCGCCCGATCCCTCCGCCGTTCGTCCGATTCTGCTGCCAGTGCTCTGGGAAGTCTTTGGGGAAGTCTTGCGCGCCATCGTCGACATATAATCCGTCTGAGGTGCGCTTTTGTGGGGGAAGCGGCGATTCGCCCCAAGCGGCCGCGCAGAAAACCATGTGTGCGGAAGGCCTTACGCCAGGTCCGTGCACAGGTTTTCGCTGATGGCGCGTCAGTTTGACGGTCAAGGGCGCCGCAGCGCCGGCAAGGCTATTCGCCGTAGATGATGCCGATCGACTCGGCGACGCAGGCGGGGCGGTCCTTGCCCTCGATCTCGATGGTGGATTCCATCACGACCTGCTTGCCGCCAGCGCGGCTTTCGACCGCCAGGCATTTCTGGCGCAGGCGGACCCGGGAGCCTGCGGGCACCATGTTGGTAAAGCGCACCTTGTTGCAGCCGAAATTGATGCCGCGTGTGACGTTCTCGACCCGCATGAGCTGGGCGGCCAGCATGGGGAGCAGGGAGAGCGTCAGATAGCCGTGGGCGATGGGGGCGCCCATCTCCCGGGTGGCGCGCTCGACATCGACATGGATCCACTGGTGATCGCCTGTCGCCTCGGCAAACTTGTTGATCTGGCTCTGTGTGATCTGGTGCCAGGGCGAGACCCCCACCTCGGTTCCGACGAGGGATTCGAGATCGGCGTAGTTGACCATGCGCATGGTGGAAGCCTTCCTTGGGTCCGGTGGGAGCGACAGTATTCGCTGAAAACTCAGCCGCAAGCCATGTCCGGACACGGATTTGCTGGCGTCCGGACAGGAATTTGAGAGGCCTGTGGAGGGAGAAGCGCCATGATCCTGCCATGGCCGGACGGGATCTGTCTGGCGCCCATGCGGCAATTCGCTGGGCTGGAGACGCGGACAGTCCTCATGTGAAGGACGGCGCCACGCGCTGAGGGATGAGATTCATGATCATAGACGGGAAGCCTGACCAGAAGACCCAACGGGTCAAGAAGTCCGAAACCCTGGAGGTCCGGATCCCCCATGAGACCAAGCAGGCATTCCTGACCGCCTGCCGGGAGGACGGCACCACCGCCAGCGAAGTCGTTCGCGCGCAGGTGCAGACCTATCTCGACGTGCGTGAGCGGCCGCCCGTAGAGGCAGACAAAAGGACCCTCGTCATGACACTCCCCCCAAATGTGCGCAGGTATGCGCCCCGCGTCGCCGCCGGCGGCGTGCTTGCCATCGGCCTGACTGCTCTCGCTGCTTTGCCAAGCGCCGCCGCGCCGGACTTCAAGGCCCAGTTCACGCGCCTGGACGTCAATGGTGATGGCGTCTTGTCGGTCGAGGAGTTTCTAGGACCAAAGCCAGCGGACAGCGCCAAGGACAATGTCGTGATCGAGACGCGCAGAATTACCCGCTCCGACGACAAGCCGCCTACGGACATCAAGATCGAACCGGCCGTGATGAAGAAGGACGCGTTTGCGTTCTACCTGCCCGAAGAACTTAGCGGGGGCAGCGAGAAGGCTGCGGACGACAAGCACGAATACAAGTTCATCACCCGTCACATGAATAAGGAGAAGGCCGGGGATCCGGACGGGCGCGGGGTGTCGATCGACACGGCGATCACAATCTCGGTGGATGACATCCGAAAGGAAGCGTTTGCCGTCATCGACCTCGACAAGGACGGCAAGATCAGTCTCGACGAGTACCGCGCCAACCAGACTGCGCTGTACACGCGCGGGTTCGAAATCCTCGACGTCAACAGCGACAAGTCGCTGAGCGAAGATGAGTATGCTAAGATCGTGGCGCCGCCGATCATACGCATAAGCACGCAGGACGGGTCTGATCTGCCCGAGTTGCCCCGCATCGAGATTCCCGGCGTGAAGTCTGCCTCGCCCGAGGCGATCAAGGCAGCGTTCACGCGGCTCGACACTGACAGGAACGGCAAACTTTCGCTGCAGGAATACCTGCCGAAGGCCTGATGCTGGTTCGAATATCTGACGAGGGCGCTCCGGCAGGTTGCCCGGGGCGCCTTTTCGCTAGCGCGGCCGGCATTTGGAATCCCCGCCAATCTGGGCCATTCTGAGCACGGTTGTTGCGTGAAGGAGTGCGGTCATGCGGGAAGCCCGGACGCTCGGAAGCTGGGTGATTGCCCTTTTTCTGGTTGTGATGCTGTTCTGGATGGCGGCGGAGCTTCTGGCGCCGCAGCCGCCCGCTCGGAACCACCTGTTCGAGGTGTTTCGTGACACATCCGATATCGCCTATTTCGAGCCCAGCGGGCGATTTGCGTTCGGCGTTCTGGGCGCGTTGGCTGCCCTCTTGATCCTCGTGCCGGTTACGCGGCGTGCGGGGGCTATCCTGTCAACGCTGCTACTGGGCGTGCTGGCCGCGCTGGTCGGTCAGCTCATGATGCTGGGTGTGCCCCTGCCGGTGGACCAGATTGCTGAGGGCGGGACCGTGACGACCGTGGAGACCGATGCGTCAGCGCTCTTTTATCTGGTTGCGGGGCTTCTCGCAGCGTCGCTTGCGCTGGTCTTCGTCCATCCCGGCGCCGCAGGCGAGAAGTCTGCGGCCGGCTAGGGCCGCCTGATTTCTCGAACTCCGGCTTGGCGACGCCGTCCTGCTGGCTGGGATTGACGCTCCGTTAACCGCGACTGACGCATGCTAAGCGTTAGAGGAAGCGGGGCGCATGTCCGATCGTTCGTCTCTCGCCGAGTCGCCTGGTAGGCAGGGCGGCGCGTCAGCTGGCGTTTCGCCCGCGGCGGCGGACGGTTTTGCCCGCCGCTCGCTGCTGCGCAGGCTGATGGATGTGGTGGCTCTCCCGTCGTCAAGGGGCAACATCCAGGACCGCGCGATTGCCGGGGACCTGCTGCTTGAAATCCTCGTCGAGTCAGATGTGGCCGCGCGCGAGCTGTGCGCGCGGCGGCTGCAGGAGATGTCGCAGGCGCCCAAGCGGCTGCTGAGATTTCTGGCGCTCGATGTCCCGCATGTCGCGCAGCTGCTGCTGGCGGATAACAAGGCGTTCGACGACGCCGACCTCTGTCACATTGTCGAGCATGGGCAATCGGCTCACCGCGTTTACGTCGCGCAGCGGCGCGAGATCGGCCCGGCTGTCGCCTCAGCAATCGCCGAGAGCGGCGATCCGCTTGCGATGAAGGCGCTTCTGGAGAATTCGCAGTCGAGATTGTCTGACCGCTCTGTGGAGCTGATGGTGGCCGCCTCGCGCGATGCGCCAGCGCTGCCGCCGCTGCTGATTCAGCGTGAGGAGGTGCGCCCGGCGCATGCGCTTGCAATGTTCTGGTGGTCGGGTCCTTTCGAGCGCCAGCATATCCTGCTGCGCTTCTCGGCGGAGCGCACGCTGCTGATCGACATGTGCGGCGATATCTTTAGCTATTCTGCGACCGACCCTGACCCCGTCGTGCGCAAGGTGCTGCAGGTCATCGAGCGCCGCCAGCGCGACCGGACAGCGATCGACCGCTCGCCACATGACAGTCTTGAGGCGGCAATCGATGCTGCGGCGGTAATCGGCATTACGCCTGAAGCGCTGATGGACATCGCGGCATTGTCTGGCGTCAAGGCATCGACGGCCGAGCGCATCTGTCAGGATCCAGGCGGCGAAGGCCTCGCCGTGCTGTGCAAGGCGACGGGCCTCAAGCGTCAATATCTGCGTGCCCTGTGGACGGCGCTGCGTCGCCCTGAAGACGGTCCCGATTTCACACGCGTCTCGCAGGCCTACGAGACCATTGCAGTCGCCAAGGCGCAGACCGTACTGCGCTACTGGAACTGGTCGCTCAGCGCCGCGTTCTCGCCGGAAGCGGCAGCGGGTAGAGACGATATCGACGCGGATCTTGCCGAGCTTGGGCTTGAGGACGTGGTTCCCCGCGCGGTGTTCGGCAGATAGCCGGTTTTGCTGGAGTTTCCTCTCGGACTGGTTCAAACGGGTCCTGCGTCCCAGCAGAGGAGGCCGCATCGATGACCTACCTCCCGGGATTGCTGGTAGCCCTCACCGTGTTCTGGTTTTCCCTTTCGGGACTGACCTCGCCCTACTTCCTGGTGCTGGCTGTGGTTGCCGTTCTGCTTGCGCTGTGGCTGTCGGCGCGGCTGGGCGTCATTGGTCGCGATGCATCGCCTTATCATCGCCTTCCGCTGCTCCTGCCCTATGTGGCGTGGCTGCTGGGCCAGATCGTGAAATCTAACATCGCCGTGATTGCCCGGGTGGTGGGGCCGCGTTCTGCGATCGACCCAGCGATGGTGTTGATCAAGACAAAGGCGCGCACCGAATTCGGCAAGGCGCTGTTCGCCAACTCGATCACGCTGACGCCAGGCACCGTCACAGTTGACGTCGACGGCGACGCGCTGAAGGTGCACGCCCTGGTGCGCGAGAACGCGACGCCTGCAAGCTTCGACCAGATGGACCGCCGCGCCGCCCGGGCGGCGGACGACGCGAAGCGGAAGGGCTGATCCCATGCTGCTGGCCGCCGGTGTTGCAGGGCTGGTTGTCGCCATGACAATGATGATCTGGCGCGCGATCGTCGGGCCATCACAGTATGATCGCATGCTGGCGGCCAACTCGCTCGGCACGAAGATCGTGCTGCTGATCGCCGTTATCGGCTATCTGTCCGGGCGACCTGCATTTCTAGACATTGCCATCGTCTACGCGCTGATCAACTTCGTGACGACGATCGCATTGATGAAATTCTTTCGTTACCGGACGCTTTCGCGTCCGCTTGGCCCGGAGGCCAAGGATGGTTGACGCGCTGCATCTGGTCGGCGGCGGGCTGGTGGTTGCCGGTGCGCTCCTGACGCTGCTCGGCGGCGTGGGCGTGCTGCGATTTCCCGACGTCTACACGCGTATCCATGCCGCGAGTTTGACGGACACCGGCGGCGCGACGCTGGTGCTGCTCGGGCTGGCGCTGATCTCCGGCTTGACGCTGGAAACGCTTAAGCTGGGGTTGGTGTGGGTGTTCGTGATGCTGACGACGCCGGCGGCCGCAAACGCGCTTGCCAATGCGGCGTTCAGCGCGGGGCACACGCCACGCATCGGGGCCTTCCAGATAATGAAGAGCCTAGCGGCCGGCGAGGCAAGATCTGACACTCAGCGTCGGGAAACGTCTGACGACGACAAGAGCTCCCCGCCATGAGTGAGATTGCGCTGCAGGTGAACTTCGGGCTGAACATCGCGCTGCTGCTCATGCTGGTCGCGATCGGCCTTGCCATTGCCCGCACGCGCAGCCTGCTGGCGGCGATCCTGCTGATGGGTATGTATTCGCTGGCGAGCGCGGTCTGGCTCATCGTGATGGACGCAGCCGACGTCGCCTTCACAGAGGCTGTCGTTGGGGCCGGCATTTCCACTGTGGTTCTGCTCGGGGCGATCTTGCTGGTGCGCGCGGGGCCTGTTCGTCACAACTGGCGGATGACTATTGCGCCGGCCGTTCTGGTGCTCGGTGTTGGCGGTCTGCTTGTCTATGCGGTGACGGGACTGCCGGAGTTTGGCGATCCTGCCTCGCCGACCAATGCACATGTGGGGCGCAGCTATCTCATCCAGACGTCTGACGAGATCGGAGTGCCCAACGTGGTGACCGCGGTGCTCGCGAGCTATCGCGGTTTCGATACGCTTGGCGAGACAGTTGTTGTCTTTGCAGCGGGCATTGGCGTGGCGCTGATGCTGGGGTTCGGACCGCGGTCGAACCTGCCGCGAGCTCCGGCGGCGACGGGCGACCATCATGTCGTGCTCCGCGTTACGGCCAAGCTGCTGATCCCGCTGATCGCTTTATTCGCGTTCTATGTACAGTTTCATGGCGATCTCGGCGCCGGGGGTGGGTTTCAGGCGGGGGTGATCCTCGCGGTTGCGCCTATCCTGCATGCACTGGTGTTCGGGCTGCGCGGAACGATTGCGGCCTTGCCTGTCAGGGCTGTGCGCAGCGTCGCGACGATGGGCGTGCTTCTGTATTCCGGTGTGGGCGTCGTCTGCATGATCAATGGCGGCGGATTTCTTGACTATGACTATCTGTTCCCACCAAGCGTTGAGGCGATGATCCCGCCGGGGCTGATGGGCGAGCCTTATCATGCGCACCACTGGGGCCAGCATTTCGGCATCTTCTTCATCGAGCTTGGCGTGCTGCTCACCGTGGCTGCGACGATGGTGACGATCTTCTACGGTTTTGCGGGTCGTGCGGCGGAAGAGCCGGGGGCGTCGACATGAACGTCGCCGTCACGCACTTCAACTACCTGGCGGTCGTCGTGCTGATGATGATCGGCCTGTATGTCCTGTTCTCGACGGGCAATCTGATCAAGCGGATGATCGGGCTCGCACTTTTCCAGACGTCGACGGCGTTGTTCTACATCAGCCTAGGCAAGGTCTCTGGCGGCACGGCGGCGATCAAGATCTATCCAGACAGCCCCGAGGCGCGCGCGCTCGCGGCGCCGCTTGATCCCACCTATGTGCAGCAGTTCGGCGTTGGTGGGGTCGTGTATTCGAACCCGCTGCCGCATGTGCTGATCCTCACCGCGATAGTGGTCGGCGTTGCGACGCTGTCCGTTGGGCTGTCGATCGCGGTGCGCATTCGCGAGGCTTACGGCACCGTGGAGGCCGGCGAGATCGAGGCAGTTGCGCGGCTCGATACTGCCGATGCGGGACGGGATCCGTGATCCTGTTCGAAGCCCTCTATGTCGCGCCGCCGGCCCTGACGGCGCAGGCGCCGATCCTTGTGATCGCAGGGCCGTTGATCGGCGCGTGCGCTGCGGCGCTAAGCCCCGGCGGCCGAACGGCGTGGATGGTGTCCATGCTGACGGCGGCGTTCGCGCTTTGGATGGCGGTTGCTGTGGCTGGTGAAGTCGCGCGTGAGGACGTCATCGACTATGCGCTTGGCGGCTTTGCGCCGCCCATGGGAATTGCTCTGCGCATCGATGCGCTGGGCGCGACGATGGCGTTGCTGGTCGCTTCGATCGGCGTGATGGGCGCGCTCTATTCCGGGCATGCGCTGGAGTCGGAGGTTAAGGCGGAGAAGCACACGCTGTTCCAGTCTGGCTATCTCTTGTGCCTCGCAGGATTCCTCGGGCTGGTGTTTACGGGCGATGCGTTCAACGCGTTCGTGTTTCTCGAAGTCTCCTCCATCGGTACATATGCATTGGTGGCAGTGGGCGAGGCGCGAGACAGGCGAGCGCTGCCGGCTGCGTTCAACTATCTGATCTTCGGCACAGTCGGCGCGACGCTGTATGTGCTTGGGGTAGGGTTTCTCTACGCAGCGACGGGCACGCTGAATATGGTCGACATGGCGATGCGGCTCGCGACGCTGGGTGACAATTCGGCGGTGCAGGCTGGACTTGCGTTCGTCGTGGCGGGACTGGGCGTCAAGGCGGCGATGTTCCCGCTTCATGGCTGGCTCCCGGGCGCGTATGCGGGCGCGCCGAGCCTCGTGTCGGTGTTCCTTGCGGCGACTGCGACCAAGGCTGCGATCTACCTGATCATCCGGTTTGTCTTCGATGTGTTTCCCGAAGGCGAATTCGGGGAGATTTTCCTGAGTTGGATACTGGCTCCGCTTGCGGCGGCGGCGGTGATCATCTGTTCCGTGCAGGCGGTCTTCGAGAAGGAGGTAAGGCGCATTCTCGCCTTCTCGTCGGTAGCCCAAGTGGGGTTCATACTGCTCGGCGTGTCTCTGGCAACGCCAGCGGGGCTGTCCGCCGGTGTGTTCTACCTTGTCGCGCATGCGCTGATGAAGGGCGCGCTCTTCATGGCCGTCGGCGCCTTTGCGATCAGCGTGCGGGCGCGGACTGTCGAGGACTTCTCCGGCATCGCGCGCGAGGCGCCGTGGTCGGCGGCGGCATTCGGTGTCGGCGCGGCGAGCCTTGGAGGCGTGCCGCTGACGATGGGCTTCCTTGCCAAGTGGTCGCTTGTCTCGGCTGCGCTGGAGACAGGGGAAATCTGGATCGTGGCCGTGCTGGCGATCGGCTCGCTGCTGACGCTGATATATGTCGGCCGGATGCTGGAGGCGATGTTCTTCCGGGCGCCGGGCCGGGGCGCGGAGCGGGCGAGGGAGGCGCCGGTTGGCGTGCTCGCTCCGCTGTTCGTTCTTGCGGGCTTGTCGCTGTGGTTCGGTGTTGATGCCACCCTGCCGGTCAGCATGGTGAATGCAAGTGTCTCAGCACTCGTGGGGGCGGCGCCATGAGTAGTGGAGAGCTGCTGATCCTGCTTGCGCTGGTGCTGCCATTGTTTTCGGCTGCGGTGAGCTATGCCGTGGGGCGGATGCCCGATGTGCGCGAGACGCTGACGCTGGTGGCATGCATCGGTCTGTGCATCATCACGATCGCAATGTTTATGCGTGTCGGCGCGGGCGATGCGCCGGAGCTGGTCATCGCGCAGCCGATGTCGGGGCTGGAGATTGCGTTCAGGCTGGAGCCGCTGGGCGCGCTGTTCGCCGTGATGGCGAGCGTGCTGTGGGCGGTGAACTCGTTGTTCTCGATCGGCTACATGCGCGGGGCGCGTGAGGCGAACCAGACGCGGTTCTATGTGTGCTTCGCGCTGGCGATGTTCGGCGTCATGGGTGTCGCGATGGCGGCAAACCTGTTCACGCTGTTCATTTTCTACGAGACGTTGACGCTGGCGACCTATCCGCTGGTGACGCACAAGGGCGATGCGGCGGCGCGAAGGGCAGGGCGCATCTATCTCGGAACACTGGTTGGCGCGTCGGTTGTTCTCTTTCTGCCGGGCATCATCGGCGTCGCGAGCGTAGCGGGCTCGACCACGTTCACAGCGGGTGGGTTGCTGCCCGGGACGACGAGTGTGGTGATCGAGAATATGCTTCTGCTTCTTCTCGTGTTCGGCGCGGCGAAGGCGGCATTGATCCCGCTGCATGGCTGGCTGCCGGCGGCGATGGTGGCGCCAGCTCCGGTGTCCGCTTTGCTGCATGCAGTGGCGGTGGTGAAGGCGGGAGTGTTCACGATCCTCAAGATTTCCGCCTATATCTTCGGTCCGGAGCTGATCACGGCGCTGCCGGCTGCGACCTGGATACTCTGGCTCGCTGCGGCGACGATCGTGATCGCTTCGCTGGTCGCGCTGACCAAGGATGACCTCAAGGCGCGATTGGCCTGGTCGACCGTCGGGCAGCTTGCCTACATCACCTCCGCTGCAATGCTCCCTTTCGCTTCGGGACTCGTGGCTGGCGGGCTGCACATGGTTGTGCATGCCACGGCCAAGATCACGCTTTTCATGTGCGCGGGCGCGATCTATGTCGCAACCGGCGCCGCGAAAATTTCCGACATGGGCGGGGCGGGGCGGCGTATGCCGATCCTGTTGACCTTCTTCTTCGTCGCGTCGTTGTCCGTGATCGGCCTGCCGTCGACGGGCGGGATGTGGTCGAAATTCCTGCTGGTGGATGCGTCGTTCGGATCGGGCGAGTGGCTGACGGCGGCGGCGATGATCGTATCGTCGCTGCTGAGCGTCGCCTATCTGCTGCCTGTGGCGTTCAACGGATTGTTCTCCCCAGCAGGCGTCAAGGGCCCGGAGTTTACGCGGCCTGGTGGCGTGCCCGGGGCCGCGCTGACCGCTGTGGGCGTCACGGCGATCGGATGCCTTGCTCTGTTCGTCGCGGCCGAGTTCATCGCCGATTATCTCGAACCGCTCGGCGCCTTCACGCTTATTGAGGCTGCGCCATGAGCGAGGAGAAAGAACCTGTGCTGGGCGAGCCGGGCGAGCATCCGCTTTCGGTTCTGCTGTTTTCGTGGATGCGGGCCCCGTGGTTCAAGGCCCTGTTCACGTGGTCGCTGATCGTGATTGGCGTTGCGCTGATAGGGCTGGAGGCATGGCTGGCGTTCAGGCCGATCAAGGCCGTGACCTACGCGCCGGGTTTTCAGGGCGTTTTCGGTTTTTTTGCGTTTGCGTTCGCCGTGCTGAGTGGCTGGCCGCTTGGAAAGATGCTGAGACGTCCCGAAGGCTACTATGATAGGCGAAGCGGGGAGGCGGGTCGTGACGATTGAACGCCTCGCCGACTTATTAGCCAATACCAATCCCGGATTCTTCATCCTCGCCGCTGCGCTGCTGCTTCCGTTCGCGCGCGATGTCGCCTCGCGCGCCATCCTGATGGTGGGCGGGCCGCTGGTTGCGCTTGTCGCACTGATCTCAGCTGAGGGGCTGAGCATCAACCTGCAGACGGTGCAGTTCCTTGGACTGGAGCTGGTGCTGTATCGGCCGGATAGTCTGTCCTTCGTGTTTGGCCTCGCATTCATCATCGCGTCTGCGCTGGTGGGGGCGTATTCGCTGCACCGCCGCGATGCGCTGCAGGATTCAACTGCGATGCTCTATGCGGGCGCTGGGGTAACTGCTGTATTCGTCGGCGATCTCATCAGCCTTTTCATCGCATGGGAGCTGACAGCGATCGCGTCGGTTTTCCAGATACTTGCGCCGCGCGGGCCGGAGAGCGCGCGGGCGGCGTTGCGCTATCTCGTCTTCCAGATCGCTTCGGGCATGCTCGTTCTGGCGGGCATCTGCATGTATGTCGCGGCGACGGGTGATACGCAGTTCGCGCTGATCGCGCCGAGCCAGGCCGGGTTGCCGGTTGGCGTGATGGATATCAATGCACCCGGCGCGGTTCTGATCCTCGCAGGCTTCGGGATCAAGGCGGCCTTCCCGATGGTTCACAACTGGCTGCAGGATTCATATCCGCGCGCCTCTGAGACGGGCGCGGTGGTTCTGTCTGTCTTCACGACCAAGCTCGCCGTCTATGCGCTGGCGCGTTACTTCGCTGGGCTCGAGTGGCTGATCTGGATCGGCGCAGTGATGACCGTGTTCCCAGTCTTCTTCGCGGTGATCGAGAATGACCTTCGGAAAGTGCTGGCCTACAGCCTCAACAACCAGGTCGGCTTCATGGTGTGCGCTGTCGGCATCGGCACGCAGCTGGCGGTCAATGGCGCGGCGGCGCATGCGTTTGCGCATATCATGTACAAGGCGCTGCTCTTCATGAGCATGGGCGCTGTGCTCTATCGGACGGGGACGACGAAGGCGAGCGAGCTGGGTGGGTTGCATCGCACGATGCCGTGGACGACGCTGTTCTGTCTGGTGGGCGCGGCGTCGATTTCGGCGCTGCCATTGTTCTCGGGCTTTGTCGCGAAGTCGATGGTGATGTCGGCGAGCCATGCTGACCCGGCGCTGTTCGTCGTGTGGATCGCGCTGCTGTTCGCATCGGCCGGTGTGCTCGAGCATTCGGGGATCAAGATCCCATACTTCTGCTTCTTCAGTCATGACAGTGGCAAGCGTCCGCAGGAGGCGCCATTCAACATGCTGCTGGCAATGGGCGCTGCGGCGGCCTTGTGCATTCTCGTCGGCCTGTCGCCCGGTTGGCTCTACCAGTTCCTGCCGTATCAGGAGGCTGCGATGGAGTATCTGGCGACCGACCTGTGGACGGCGGGGCATGTGCTGCAGCAATTTCAGCTTCTGGTTTTCGCGACACTGGCCTTCATGCTGTTGCAGTGGCGGCGCTGGTATCCGGCCGAGAAGCCGGGGCTGATCATGGATGTGGAGTGGTTCTGGCGTCGGGGCTGGCCGGTGATGGCGCGTGCTGTCGGGAAGCGGGCGCGCAAGGCGGGGCGGGTCGTGTCAGGGGCCATCGGGGCGGTTGGCGGATCGGCGCAACTGGCGGCCCGGCAGGTCTTCGGACCTGAAGGGTGGGTCGCGGCCAATGTTCCGCTAAGCGCAACCGCTGTCCTTAGCCTTGCAATACTGGGCGTTGTTTTGGCGATTTCGCTGTTTGCCTAGCAGTTGCGCTCGACATCCTCGCAATAACGCGTGTCCTTTCAGGCTGGCATTTACAGATTTCGTGAACTCACAGAGTATCCGGGCAGTAATGGCGTTCAGCAGAGCGATTCAACCTGTCGGGAAGCAACGTTGCACATGGATACGGAAGCGCGGCCCCGTTCTAGTCTTATCGAACTCACATCGGATATTGTATCCGCCTATGTGGCGCACAATACGGTTCCAGTCGTCGAGCTTCCCCGCCTGATCGAGCGGGTTCACGCCACCTTGGCCGAGATCCAGGGCGCGCCGGCTGCCGAGCTGAGGGTGGAGCTTAAGCCAGCTGTTGCGGTGAAGAAGTCGGTGACGGACGATCACATCGTCTGCCTTGAGGATGGCAAGAAGTTCAAGTCCCTGAAGCGCCACCTGCGTACGCGCTATGACATGTCGCCGGAGGAGTATCGCGAGAAGTGGGGCCTCTCGGCCGACTATCCAATGGTGGCGCCTGCCTATGCGAAGCAGCGGTCCGACCTCGCCCGGAAGATGGGCCTCGGTCTGATGAAGAAGTAGCGCGCCGCGCTCGTTTTCTTGAGTGAATCCAATTCGCATGCATTCGGGTCGTGTCCGCAACAAGACACACTGTTTGGACTTTGTTGATGGATGTGAAGAATTGGTTCGTGCAGGGCCTTGCCTGAGTCCGCGAACCGAATCACCCTACGGGACAGTGATGCGAATCACTGGGCCGCTTCGAGTTGCGCGTGTGTGCGGGAGGCGGCTCCCTCAGTAAAAGATCCGGAGGTCGGGCTGGCCTGACGGATCCTGTTCAACAACAGAAGTCTTTGCGGATGCCGGATTTCGGTCCGTTCCGTATTGGATTCCAGGGGCTGAGAATGTCGCTTGATCATGTTGCTGCTGCCCCGATGGGGCAGACGAAGGTGCTTGAGTCCTGGCGCAAGCGTTTGCGGGGGCGCAACTTCATCACGTGCGAGGATATCGATATTTCCGCGATCAATCGTGAGCTGGCCTATGTCTCGATCCTGAGCTGCGAGGATGGCGGCCAGTTCCGTTTCCGTCTCGCCGGCACTGGCCTGCAGACGGTGTTTGGCTGCGAGGCTCGGGGGAAGACGGCGGACCAGATCGACGCCTGCCGTGGCGGGGCGATGTGGGCTGAGCTGGCGACACGTTCGCTCCTGCGTGAGATGCCGGTTTCGGGCGCGACGCGGCGGGCTGACGGCTCGATACACTACTGGCTACGGCTGCCTCTGTCGTCGAGTGGCATCGAGGCGGATCTCGTGCTTTGCCACGACCGCTACCTGCCGGCGGACGCAGCGGTCGATCCGGACCGGGCGGCGATGTGGGTTGATCTTTCTCTGCGGCTCGACCGGGAGTTCGTGCCGGCCTGAGTTATCCACACGCCGGGCTTATCCACAGAACGCGGAAACGCGCAGGAATCGGAGAGGGAACAGACCGGAATCGGGGGCGGAACCTGACCCCGCCTGGCTCACGCCTTGAAGCCATCAATGATGATGGTGGTCGTCTTCGGGCAGGCCATTGAACTTGCCGCATTTCGGGCATTTCACGGCGTCGAAGGGCTCACCATGGAAGACGTCCATGTGGCTGACATTGTCCATCAGCCGCGTCTTGCAGGCGCCACAGCGGTAGGTGTCGCCGCCCTTGCCTTCGAGGGCGAGCTTGCCTGCCTCCGGCGTGAGCACGATCGCATCGGCCGGCGGCTTCGGGATGATGCGCATTTCCTTTTGCGGCATTGGGCTGGTTCCTTGGTGGCATGCGTTCCGGGCGGGAGCCGCATCTGCAGCCGGCGCGCGCGGGCCGTCAAGCGTTAGTGGGACACCAGAAGCGGCAGGTGAATGGACCCCAGCATGTCGCGGCTGACACCGCCCAGCAGCAGTTCGCGCATGCGCGAATGTCCGTAGAGGCCGAGGACCACGAGGTCTGCGCCGACCTTGCCGGCATGACGCTGGATCGCGTTTGCAACGGGCTGGTCGGTGTTCCTGTCGATGTGCATGTGGACGTTGGTGCAGCCATGAGCGGCGAGATACTGCCGCTGCAGGTTGTCGAAATCCGGTTCGGCGTCGGGGGCGACGCAAAGGAAATGGACTTCGCTGGCAGCCGACAGGAAGGGCATGGCGTCGCGAACCGCGCGTGCGGATTCCCGGGTCTCCTTCCAGGCAACGAGAACCTTTGCTCCGAACGGCACAGGATAGCCGCGTTCGGGAAGGATCAGAAGCGGGGCGCCTGAGCCGATGCCTATCGTCGCCGCGCTGATGGCCTGCGTGCCGAAACTGGACGTGGCCTCGTGCGGGAAGACTGTCAGGTCGAACCGCCGCACTGCAGTCAGGATGGCCTGTTCGTCATCACCATCGACCTCGATCCAGTGATGGCGAATACCGCCGCCGGCGGCTGCGTCTTCAAAGGCCTTGCGCGCCTTGGCGCTCGCGAGACTGATCGTCTTGTCCCGTTCCTCGACATAGGCTTGCACGGTTGTGACGGCGGTGAAGGCGTCGCCGACAACGAAAGCGGGTATGTGTCCGGACTTCAGGAACATGCCGGTGAGAGAGGCGCCGAAACGTGCGGCGAGGTCTGCGGCGGCGGCGATGCGTGGGGCCGATGTCGCTGTTTCATCAACGAGAACGATAATGTTGCGGTAGCTCACGGAGCGTTCCTCCTACTGCAGGCCCCAGCCTAGCCTGGCGCTTCGATCGCCGGTTGACCGGGATCAACAAGCGTGCCGCAGGATGAGCAGATTGCAGGACTGTGGAACCAGCGTCGCGGTGGGGCGGGGGCGGACTGCAACCGAGGGTCAGCTGGCTGCCGACCCGCGGTGTGGGGTAGGTATGGCGCTGCGTGCTCAGACGCGCGGGGCGCTGAGGCAGTAAGCGGTTGGCAAGGAACAGTCGGGGGATCGTGGGCCGTTCGCGAGCCTTTGTGAGCACGCCCTCGTGGTTCGACCGGCGCGCTCTGGGGCCGCCGCTCGCGATGTGGGCAACACGTGCGCCGGTGTTTCAACGTGTTGGAACGGTCATCGCTCCCCCAGCCGCGTTAAGCCTCAGGTAGAGAGCAGAGCGGTGCTTGCCCCTCTTACTTGCAACGCAAGTGGCGAGCGAAGCACGACAGGGGGGGGGTATCGTCGGAGCCCGATCAGCCGAAGCGGCCGGTGATGTAGTCCTGGGTCTGGTCGAGCTTCGGCATGGTGAAGATCTGGTCGGTGGGGCCGGACTCGATCAGCTTGCCCATGTGGAAGAAGGCGGTGCGTTGCGAGACGCGAGCGGCCTGTGCCATTGAGTGGGTGACGATCACGATGCAGGTATGCTCGCGCAGCTGATCAATCAGCGCCTCGATGTGGGCGGTGGCGATGGGGTCAAGCGCAGAGCAGGGTTCGTCCATCAGGATGACCGCAGGCGATACGGCGAGCGTTCTTGCGATGACGAGGCGTTGCTGCTGGCCGCCGGACAGGCCAAGGCCTGACTTGTTGAGGCGGTCCTTCACTTCGTCCCAGAGTGCAGCGCGACGCAGCGACTTCTCGACGAGTTCGTCGAGGTCGGCTTTCGAGCCATGGAGTTTGTGGGTTCGGGGACCGTAGGCGATGTTGTCGTAGATCGACATCGGGAACGGGTTTGGTTTCTGGAACACCATGCCGATGCGGGTGCGGACCTGCACGGGGTCGATCGCGGGCGAGTTGATGTCCGTGCCATCCATCCGGATCGCGCCCTCGACGCGCGCGCTGGGGATGGTGTCGTTCATGCGGTTTAGGCAGCGCAGCAGGGTGGACTTGCCACAGCCTGAGGCGCCGATGAAGGCGGTGACGGTGTTGTCGGGGATGTCGAGATTGACGTCGAACAGCGCCTGCTTCTGGCCATAGAAGGCGTTAATGTGTTCGAGGCGGATAAGTGTGGGGGCGGCTGCGGCGCTTGTTGCGGTAACTGTGGGCGCGGCCATGGGCGTGGTGCGCGGCGTGCGTGCGGCGGGCTGCTGTGTGTCGATTGTCATGCCGGCGACCATATCAGCCCCCCTGCTTTCCCGCGACGGCCGCGTAGGAGAAGCGTGACGCAATGTTGAGGACAAGAACGCCCACAGTGATCAGCATGGCGCCGGTCCAGGCGAGTGCGACCCATTCGGGATAGGGGGTGTTAGAATAGCGCACGATTGCCATCGGCAGGCTGGCCATGGGCTGGGTCATGTCGGTTGACCAGATGTCGTTGCCGAGGGAAGTGAAGAGCAGCGGCGCGGTCTCGCCCGCGATGCGCGCGATGGCGAGAAGGATGCCGGTGAGGATGCCGCCGAAGGCTGCGGGGAGCACGACCTTGCCCACCACCTCGTTCTCGCGGCTGCCGAGTGCGATGGCGCCATCGCGATAGGCCTGGGGCACGAGGCGCAGGATGTCTTCGGTGGTCCGGGCGACGATGGGCATGGCGATGAGGGCGAGGGCGATCGATCCGGCGACGCCTGAGAAGCCGCCGAAGGGCAGGACAGCGATCTGGTATACGAATAGGCCTATCAGAACGGAGGGGGCGGACAGCAGGATGTCGTTCACGAAGCGGACGATGGAGGCGAAGCGCGACTCCTTGCCGACTTCGGAGAGATAGACGCCAACCATCATTCCAAGTGGCGCGCCGATCATCGCCCCGACGCCGACCTGCAGCAGAGAGCCGATGATCGCGTTGGCAAGGCCGCCGCCAGAGCCTGGCTGGGACATCGGCTTGGTGAAGGTGTCGAGCGTGAGGCCCGCGAGGCCGTTCGAGAACAGCATCCAGAGGATGAGCGCGAGCAGGATGAGGCCGACGCCCGCGGCGGCGATGCAGAGGCCGCCCATGACGCGGTTGACGAGCTGGCGACGGAAGTAGCGGGCGCGGGTGGCGGCGGTGAGCTGTTTCACGACATGCGCTCCTGGCGGAGGAGGAGGCGGGCGACGGCGAGGACACCGAAGGATACGACGAAGAGGATGAAGCCGAGGGCGAGCAGAACGGCAAGATCTAGCGTGCCGGGTTCGGCTTCGGGGAAGTTGTTGGCGACAACGGAGGCGATGGTGGCCGAGGGCGCCATGAGGCTGTCGGGCATGCGGATCGCGTTGCCGATTACGAAGACGACGGCCATGGTTTCGCCGAGCGCCCGGCCGAGGCCGAGGAAGACGGCGCCGAAGAGCGAGCCGCGCACGGCGGGGATGACGACGCCGGTGAGCGCCTCCCAGCGGGTTGCGCCCATGGCGTATGCGCCATCCTTCAGGAGCTGCGGCGTTGAGAGCAGCACGTCGCGCGTGGTGGCGGCGATGAAGGGCAGGATCATGACGGCGAGGATCAGCGCGGCTGTGAGCATACCGACGCCGATGGGGGGCGCGGTGAACCAGAAGAAGCTGTCGCCGATGGGCGGGATCCAGAGGAAGGTGCTGGTGAGCCAGGGCTGGACATATTCCGACATGAAGGGGGCGAGCACGAAGAAGCCCCACATGCCGTAGACGATGGAGGGCACGGCCGCGAGGAGTTCGATGGCGACGCCGAGGGGCGTGCGGAGTTTTTCGGGGCAGGTCTCGGTTAGGAAGAAGGCGATGCCGAAGCCGATGGGCCAGGCGATGCAGAGCGCGAGGATGGCGGTGACCAGCGTGCCGGTGATGGCGGGCAGCGCGCCGTAGATCTGCGTGACGGGGTTCCACTCCGTGCCCCAGATGAAGCCGAGGCCGAACGTGTCGAAGGCGAGCTTGCCGCCCATGAACATGATGGCGAGGATGGAGAGCAGCACGATCACCACGACGGCTCCGGCCGCGTGAAGGCTGAGGCGGAAGGTGGTGTCGGCGGGGTGGATCTTGCGGGCGCCGATTGCCGGTGTGGCCGGGGTGCTCATGGGAACCTCAGTTTGCCGGCCAGAGCGGCTTGCCCGCGGGAGCGAGTGTGGCCCACTGCGCGCGGACGCGGTTCTGCACGGCGGTGGGCAGCATGATGTAGTGAAGGCGGTCGGCGGTGGCTGCGCCATTGCGGAAGGACCAGTCGACGTATTTCAGCACGCTCTGGGTGCGGGCTGGGTCCTTTGGGTTGCGCGGGACGAGGATGTAAGTGGCCGAGACGATGGGCCAGGAATTGTCGCCGGGCATGTTGAGCATGGTGGCGGCCATGTTCTTGGCGTTGTCCCAGTCGGCCTGTTCTGCGGCTTGGAGGAAGCCGGGTACGGTGGGCGTCACGAACTTACCCGAGCCGTTGGCGAGCTGAAGCGCCTGCATGCCGTTCTCGGCGGCGTAGGCGAATTCGACATAGCCGATGCCGCCCTTTATGTTCTTCACGGCGGCGGCGACGCCTGCGTTGCCAGGAGCGCCAAGGCCCGTGCGCCATGCGACGGAGTTGCCGGCGCCGGTGCGCTCCTTGAAGAGGGGCGACACGCTCGAGAGGTATTTGGTGAAGATGCTGGTGGTGCCGGAAGAATCCGCGCGATAGGCTGGCGAGATCGGAATCTTTGGAAGCTTCAGCGCGGGGTTGAGGGCGGTGATTTTCGGATCGTCCCAGAGGCGGATGCGGCCGACATAGATCTCGCCAAGCACGTTGCCGGTGAGCTTGATCTTCGTACCGTCTACGCCGGGCACGTTCACGATCACAACGACGGCGCCGATCACGGCGGGGAACTGGAGGAGCTGTTCCTTCTCCAGCCGTTCGGGTGCGACGGGGGAGTCCGAGGCGCCGAAATCGACCGTGCGGTTTATGATCTGGGTGACGCCCGCGCCGGAGCCGAGGGCCTGGTAGTTGAGGCGCGAGCCGCCTGCTTTCGCGTAGTCCTCGCCCCAGCTAGAATATATCGGCGCAGGGAAGGTGGCGCCGGCGCCGGTGATGTCCTGCGCCAGGGCTGGCGCCACGACAAGAGCCGTCGCGGCCAGCGCTGTGACGAGGCTGCGGGCGAGCTGGATCAGCACGTACGGGGCTCCCTGGGCCTTCTGGCCAGCGCGCGGTAACGAGATGGCTCTATCACCCATTCTGCGAAGCATTTGTGACGGTTGTCGGGGCGAAGGTTCGCGGCGACGGGACCGACCGAAATTGACGGGGATTCAGGCAACTGCCGCACAGCGTATCGCCGACGCGGGTGGAGGGCTGAGGCGGGCGCGGCCACGTTTTAGCAACCGCAAAAGGCTCGGGGGTTCCTATGGATTCGCTTGAAGGTTTCTCTGCGGTTTCGCCATCCTGATGTCGGCGGCGGTGCTGGGCGTCGCCTCCCTGTTCCGGTTCGAGGGGTATTACTCGGCGTTCGGGCGGCTGCAGTATTCGCTGGGCTATGTGGTCGGGCCGTGGGTGATGGCGGCGGCGGTTGCCGGGCTGATCTGGGTCGGCGGCAACACGATGAAGTTCAAGGTGCCGGCCCTGGAAGCGTTCTTCACGCTGGTCTGCGGAGGGTGCGCGGTGTCGATCCTGGACGCGTTGCGGTAGGGGGACAGGCTTCGTCCGGAGATCCGGATGAGCTGCGCGCGTGGCGGGGGCGATGGGGCGCGACCGGTCGACGGTGGCGTATCTGTGCCGCGCGGTGCAGGAGCGGTGCGTTTCCTGGACTGGACGCGCACGAAGATCGGCCATCGGACGCAGCGGTTGGTGCGGGGCTGTGCGTGGATACCTGGTCGCTGCTCGCGGATGCTTATGTTGGGTGGGGGGAGCGCGCGTTGGCACTGTTCGATCCTACGCTTCGCCCGCGTGCGCGCGGATGCGCTGGAGCATGGAGGCGAGGCCGTTGGAGCGTTGCGGCGTGAGGGCGTCGGCGATGCCGATCTCGCGCATGAAGGCCGGGGCGTCGAAGGCAAGGATGTCCTCGGGCCGCTGGTCGGAGAACAGGTGCAGCAGCATGGCGACGAGGCCGGCGACAATCATCGCGTCGGAGCCGCCGCGGAAGCAGATGGCGCCGGGATTTTCGGGCGAGGGTTCGGCAACGAGCCAGACCTGGCTGGAGCAGCCGCGTACCTTGTTGGCCTCGGAATACTCCTCCGGCTTCAGCGGCGGAAGCGATTTGCCGAGGTCGATGAGATGGGTGAAGCGCGCTTCCCACTCATCGAGAAAGGCGAAATCTTCGCGCAGGGAGGCGGCTTGGTCGGCGACGGTCATGATGGGGAGATGGCGTGTTTGGCGCCGGAGGGCAACTGGCTCTCTCGACGAGCGTGAGCTGCGCATGGCCCGAAAGCAAACCGCCCCGGCCGTGCGACCGGGGCGGCTTCTTGTTCGGCGCAGGTCAGACTACTTCGAGATCTCGGCGAAGCAGCTGCCCATCGAGCGGACCTTGTCGTTCTCGAACCGCAGGCCGTGCCGGGCGAGGCAGAAGGTGAGCTCGTAGCGGGTGTAGGCGGTGGAGACGCAGCCATAGAGATACTGCTGCGCTTCTTCGAGGCACTGGCGCGACATCGGGTCGGCCATGGTTGCCTTCACCTGCTCGCCATTGGTCTTTTCGGCGTCGATCGCGTGGAGCGCGGCCAGCGTGACCATGCGGTTGGCCGTGCCGTTGAACTGCGGCGCGACCTTGAGGTCCTGCTGGGCGACGGCGACCGGCGCGACATTGCTGAGGGCCTTGCCGGGCGCGTTGACGGCGATGACCGAGAACTTGTCCCAGAGGCTGTCAGCGGTGGTCGGCGATACGGCGATGGTCGTTAGCATCGCGTCGAGATCAGGGCCGGCGAAGAGTTTCGAGACCGCGTCGGTGATCGGCTTGGAGGCCTGGGTCGAGGTCTTCATCGACTTGAGGATCGCGTCGGGATTCTTCACCCGCTCCTTGCCCCAGCCGACCTTCTGCAACTTGTAGGACTGCTCCTTGACGAAGGCGCCCGCGCTGGACAGGCGGCTGGTGTCGCGCGTGTTGGCGGCGAGGACGTTCTGGAGCGCCTGCTCTCCGCCTTTCAGCGTGCGGGCATAGCCGAGGTCGCGCTCGAGGCCGAGCATAAGGCGCTCGCGTCCATAGTAGTTGTCGATGTTGCGGACTTCCTTGACGAAGTCAGGGTGCTGGGCGGCGAGGATGCCCGAGTATGAGATCCAGCCGGCCGAGAGTTCGCCGACGTTCGGCGCGCCGAACGTGTCGATCGCCTTTTCGAGATCGGCGGCGCCGCCGAGCTCCTTGGTCATGATATCGGAGACCCGGGCCTGATAGTCGGCATAGGTCGCCGCCGTGGTCGGCAGGAGCCGGCCCGCTGGAGCAGCCTCAGGCGACACCTGGCTGATCGCCAGCGGAGCAGCGATTGCAACTACGAGCGCAACAGCGCAAAGTTTGGTCCGCTTACGCAATGGAACCTCCCGACAATCCTTAACACTCGAGACCCCCAGGCCACGCCTTGGAGCAGCCGCGGCCCGCTATGTGCTTACCCTACCGAGGTTGTGACCGGATTCATTGATGACGAGTTAGGATGCGGCATGCGAACCGACCCTTCAAGCAGTATCTTGGTCGCGGGCTGCTGCCCGTGACAGGCGCGGGCGGGATCTGGCTTGGGCTGGTAACCATCGCTGGCGCATGGAGTTTGGCGCTCGGCGTGCCGATTTGGCTCAGCGCGCTTGTGTCCGTGTGTGCGGTTCTGCCGCCCCTCGCTGGCGCCTTCATGCGGGGTTCCACGTCGGAAGCGCAGGCTATCGAAGTTGAATCAGCGCTCTGGATCGCCCTCGCAACAGCGGGCGCGGCGAGCACGGGCGGCGTGTCTGCACTGATTGTCATATATGGCGTCGCGATTGCGGTTGCCTGGTTGTCCGGCAGGGTTCGCTTGACGATCGAGATCGCAGGCTTTGCTATCCTTGGCTTGTTAATCGCCGTCGTCGCTGGTTCGAACGGGAGCTGGCTGCATGTGCATGACGCAGCGATCCTGACAACCAGTTATGGAACGGCGGGACTCGTCTTGCTCGCGTCGACGGCGATCATTGCAGCGTTGCGCGTCAGGGAGCCTCGGGAGCGGCAGCGTGCTGCGCCAGTCGATGTGGACGCCGCGAGCCGGCTAGCTCAGTTGGAAACCCGATTGCGCAAGGCTGCGCAAGCAGCGCTGGAAGCGCGAAAGGCGGCCGAGACGGCGAAGGATCAGCTGGAAGCGCGCACAACTTTTTTCGCGCAGACCAGTCACGAGCTGCGCACGCCGCTGAACGCGATCGTGGGATTCGCCGAAATGATGCGCAGCGGTGTGTTTGGCCCGCTGCCTGAACGGTATCAGGAATATGCCGAGCTCATTCACGAGGGTGGGCGGAACCTGACCCTGATAGTCGATGATGTTCTCGACCTCGCCCGGCTCGAAGCAGGCAAGTACGAAATCTATCCCGAGACCGTGAGCCTTTCCGACCTCGCGGACGACGCCGTCCGGTTCATGATGGACGAGGCGCGCCGGAAGGGGGTCGAGCTGGTGTGCGATGGTCCGGAGGATGCCGAGGCGTTCGCCGACTCGAAAGCCGTGCGCCAGATTGCGCTGAACCTGATCTCCAATGCCCTGAAGTTCACCCCGGCCGGGGGCGAAGTCGTCGTTGTTGCCGAGGAAGTCCCGGGCGGGTCTGTGCTTTCCGTGTCGGACACGGGCGTCGGGATCAGTCCGGAGGAGCTTACGCGGCTGTCACGTGTGTTCGAGCAGGGTGAGGCCGGCAAGAAGCAGAAGGGCGCAGGACTTGGGCTATCCGTCGTACGCGCCTTTGCCGAACTGCATCGTGGAATCCTTACGATCGCGTCACGCGAATCTGGCGGAACCCGCATTGCGGTATTCTTTCCTGACGCGAATGCGACAAAGCTCTCTGAAAATCTGTGATTTTGCCATCTTGTGCTTGTCTGGCACATCTCCCCAAGCGGCGATTGCACTGATAGAAGCCTAGCGGCGGGGGCGGCCCAGAGGGGCGGCCATGACTGATGTATACGTTGCATACGCACGCCAGGACCGGGATCGACTCCGGGTGGTGGGCGAGCTCCTCCGTCGGGAGGGCTGGGACAGCTGGATGGATCCGGCCGAGCCCAAGCCCGATCTGAGCCCGATTGCAGACCTGAAGCTGGGCTGGTCGAAGGCCGTGCTGGTGCTGTGGTCTGACAGTGCGCGGCGGTCCGAGTATGTCCGTTCTGAAGCGGCTACCGGGCTCTACAAGAACAAGCTGATCCAGGCGCGCATCGATGGCGAGGCGCCGCCGCGCCCGTTCGACGAGCTC
Organism: uncultured Alphaproteobacteria bacterium; assembly: GCA_903842595.1. Lineage (GTDB taxonomy): Bacteria > Pseudomonadota > Alphaproteobacteria > Caulobacterales > Hyphomonadaceae > UBA7672. Next base: position 45,343 of record CAIMMO010000002.1, on the reverse strand, counting down.
GACGCGGTGGACTTGAGCAAGTGGAACGGCGATCCGGACGATCCCAACTGGCGGCGGCTGACTGCGATGCTGCGCAACTGCGCGGGTGATCCGGTCAAGCCCCCTGCGGCGGCTGCGCCGAAGCGGCCGGCGGCTGTGCCACCACCACCGCCGCCGCCCAAGCCGGAGCCCCAGCGCCCCAAGCCTCCGCCAGTGGAGTTTGTCGATCCTGCTCCCGCGCCGCCGCGCCATGTCGAGTCGCCGCCGCCACCTCCCAAGTATGAACCGCCGCCACCGCCGCGCTTTGCGGAACCGCCTCCACCTCCTCCGCAACCACGCTACGAGCCGCCGCCTTCGTCGCGCTATGCGGAAAGCGACACGACGCGATATGTCGATCGCGCCGAAGCCGCGCATGGACCGCGGTTAGCCGAGTCAGTCTATCGGGTGCCGCAGGAGCGGCGCGATGAGCGACTGGATGACTCCAACTTGATCGTGCGGCGTTCCGGCTACGGGTCGCGCTATCAGAAGCAACAGCGGTCGTTTGCAGCCGTGCCCATGGTTGCCGCGGTCGCGCTGATCGGTTCAGGTGTCGGATTGTGGCTCGCCGATCCTTTCGGCTGGCGTGGCGACGAGGCGCCTCAGGAGCAGGTCGCCACGGGTATTCCGGTGCAGAGTGTGGCGGAGGTGACGACCGCGAACACGGCGCCCGCGACGGGAACGTTCGAGGATACCGCTGAGTCCGGCGAGGACTGGCGCAGGGTCGATGCCCGCGATGCGGAGGCGCTGCGCGATCATGTGTCGGCCTTCCCGCGCGCGAGCACGGCCGAGACGGCGCGATCGACCCTGCGCGTGCTGGATGCGCAGGCGTGGGTCAAGGCCGTGACGGAAGACAGCGAGGCTGCCTATCGTTCCTACCTTCAGGCATTCCCGGCGGAGGGTGTTGTACCCGGCGCGATGGGCCGCGCTGCAGAGGAGCGGATTGTGGCGCTTGGCGCGGAGCGGTCGCAGGCGATCGAGGAGATTCAGCGCGGGTTGTCGGCTCTCCAGCTCTATGATGGTGAGATGATGGGCAAGGCAGACGAGGCCACGACACAGGCGGTGCGCGCATTCGCGCAGTCGAACCGGAAGCTGGCGCCTTCGCTTGGCTCGGCCTCGCCGCGTGACCTGCGGGCCTTTGCCGAGGCGGTTCGCAACACCGGGGCGACACCCAAGGCGAGCGCAGCGGTGTCGGCAGCGGTCGAGGCGGACAAGCGGCGCATCGCGCAGGCGCAAGCCCAGGTGGCCAGTGCGGCTGCACGTGCCGCAGATGTTGTCGTCAGGGAGCAAGGGGCGGACTCGCTCGCGGCGGCGCAACAGAGCCGCATTGCCGAGGAGGCCGAGGCGTGGGCGATCGCGGAGCGGGACGGGACGCTGGCGGGATACCGCGCCTATCTCGCGGCTTACCCGAGCGGTGCGCGTGCGCCGAACGCCGAGGCGTTGATCGCCAAGCTTAGCCGTCCGGCGCCGTTCAGCATCGAGCAGTTGCCTGCCGAGACGAAGGCTGTGGTCGAGGCGGCGCGGCGCGCGCAGACAGTCGCGGTGCAGCGTGCGACTGCGGCGCGGCAGATGGCGCAGTCAGCTGACGCCCTGAAAGATGCGCAGACCATCACGGGAGGAAATGGCGACAGGTATGTCGCGCAGATTTCCGGCGGCGCGCCAAACGGTCTGGGCGTACGCACGCGGGGCGCCGGGCCCAATGCGCGTGACCGCTATCGCGGCGAGTTGCGAAACGGGCAGGCCAACGGCATCGGTGTCTACGAGTTCGCCGACAATCCCGGGAATGCGGCAGCACGCGCAGCGCGTTACGAAGGCGAACATTCCGGCGACGCTGCCAGCGGTCATGGCGTGATGCACTGGCAGAGCGGTGACAACCTCGCTGGTTCAGGCGTGGCCGCCGGTGGTACGGCGCGCGGCGTGCTGACATACACCAACGGCCAACGCTATGAAGGCGAGCTGTCCGGCGGCGCCCGCCAGGGATTGGGTGTTGTGTGGGCTCCTGACGGCAGCGTGATGCAGGCTGGCCGCTGGGCGCGTGGCGAGCTTGTGGAGCCGGCGCAGCGGTAGAGGCGCTACGGGAAGAACTGCGTCGTGCCCATGCCGGGCTGCATGTCCTGGAATGCGCCGGGGCCTAAGGGGCTGCCGAGATTGCCGGCGAGCGCGCCGAAATCGGATGACAGCACAGTCGCAAGCAGGCGTGACTTGGTGCCAGCTGGCAGGTTTTCGAGCTTGATGACGAGGGTGCGCGCGAACTGGCAGACATTGATGTTCTGCGCGAACTCCATCTGCATGTCCTGCGAGCCGAGGTTCATGCCGGACTGGATCAGGTTCATCACCTGCGGGTCGGACATCATCGACCTGAAGGTGGACTGCAGCGCGTTCTCGTCATCCAGGGTTATCGTGGCGTTGACCGGCGGCGCGTTGCGGCCCTTGGCGACAAGGTCCACCATGGTGGCGCCGGCGCGCATGCTCACGCGGTAACCGGCGCTGCCGTAGCGGGTGAGATCGGTGAGCCTGGAAGGTTCTCGCATGAAGCCTTCGAGCGACTTCATGGTGCAGCCGCCTGTTTCGGACTCGACCATCTGCAGGGCTTCCTTGAGGATGCCCAGCGACTTGTCGAAGCCTTCGGCGCCGGTGCGGCCGAGTGCACCGATGTGCTGCGGCGCGAAGCCCATCGTCCAGGCGTTCATCGAGAGGAACAGGTCGTCGCGGTCGCCGCCGGCGGCCGCAGTGTCAGCGAGCTGGTCGAGCAGGCGGTCATGCTGCTGCGGGAAATGGGTGGCGAGGCTGGTCATGAAGGCGCGACCGGATTCGTCGGGGAAGGCTTCAAGCGCCAGCGCCGTGCGCATGGCGTCGCGGTCGAGACCTGCGATGACTTGCTCGATCGGGCGGACGCTGGCGCCACTCACCATCGACAGGAGCGAGGGCGCGGCGATGGCTGCGCCGGCCGAGAGGAATACGACGCCGACGGCGAGGCCGATGAACTTGTTATCGATCGCGCCCGGGTTGGTGACGCGGGTCCGCACAGGCGTAGCCGCCTCTGGCGCGTCGAGTTCAGCGGGGGGCGTGTAGGGCGGAGGGGCGGAACCAGCCGTGCGTTTGCCGAATGCCATAGCCCTGCTCCCCGCTGCTATTCGTATCTTGAGCGTAGGCGAGCATGATTTCGATCAGGTTAGCCGCGATCGATGAGATTTTATCGATCGGGTAAGGCTTGTGGCGCTCGCCACCCGTCGAGAAAGATCGCGACGAAGGCGAGAACGATGTACACGGCGAGTGCAGAGGGTGCGGCGCCGACGAGGCTCTCAGAGGCCTCCTGCGGAAGCAGCATCGCGATGATCTGGACGAAGACGAGCAAAGCGACAAACGCGGCGGCCGGCCAGGCTGCGAGTCCAGCGCGGGCGCGCTGGGCCGCCCAGAACATGCCGGCGACGGCGAGGAGGCCGATCTCCAACGCCTGTTCGGGGACCGGCATGTTCCAGAGTCCCAAGCCCAGCTTCGGACCATCCGGATAGAGTTCGAGATCGGGGCGATGGACGATGAGGTCCAGCAGCCAGTGCGAGAAGACGACTGCGCCGATTGCGATGGCGGCCCCCGTCGAGAGGCGCAGCATCGTTTTCGATAGCAGTGTCGCCGTTAGCGCCCATGCGATGGCGGCGGCTAGCGAATGAGTCCACGGCATGTGTTCGAGAACGAATGCGCTGCCTGGGAGCGTTGGGTCGATACGACCACGCTCGACGCCGGCAATGACGAGGGCTGCCCAGCCGATGTCGACAAGTTGGGCGGCGGCAACCAGCGTCCACATCGGTGCTTTTGGTGCGCCAGCCTTTGCCACGAGCGCTGCTGCGTAGTGACCTGCGAACATTCTCGTCTCCCCGTGCGCCCACTCTAGGCGAAGCGGCGAGATTCACAAGCGACCACTTCCCTCAGCCGAGCGTCGGCACAAACAGCATCACGAACATCGGCGTAGCGAAGACGGTCGCAAACATCGTGATGGTGAAGCTTGTCGGGATGTGCGTAAGTCCCAACATAGCGGGCACTCGTGGCGAGCCTCGGAAAGAGTCTCTGCTCCTGAGGTTGTGAATTCGTTGCCCGGATTGAGGCGCTGGCGTGACGCATCATGGCAGTGGGAACGATGACGTCGACGCTTCGTTATGGTGCGCTGCAATGCTGCCAGGTTCTGACATGTCGGCGTGATATCAGGCTTGCTGGTCGATGGAGGGTGAGATGGCGTCTTTGCCGCTGATTGGCGGGTGCATGTGCGGCGCGCTGCGTTACGAAGTCAGCGCGCCGCCGGTGATGATCTACATCTGCCACTGCACGAACTGTCAGAGGATCAGCGGTTCGGCGTTTAACGTCTCGGTCATCGTCGCGGAGGCGGCGGTTCGATTCACCGCCGGGGATCCGGCGCGCGTTGAGTGGGTGTCTGATCGTGGATCGACCCGGTGCGGCCTGTTCTGCGGCGCGTGCGGGACGCGAATCGTGAACGGCGGCGTCCCGTCGACGGGCGTGTACAGCCTGCGAGGCGGTACGCTTGACGATACAAGCTGGGTGCAGCCGGTGGGCGATACCTACACGCGGAGTGCGCAGCCATGGGTGACCTTTGTCGAGGGTGGGCTGCGGGCGGAGACAGTTCCTGTGGACTATGCGCCCTTCATTGCGGCGTACCAGGCGCAGGGGCGGTTCTGAACGCTCAGCAGCAATCCCAGTTGTAGCGCACTTTGGAAAAATCGCGTCGGCGCAGGTCGTCTTCGTGCATGAAGAACTGTGCGACGCCGGAATCGCCCCACATGATTCCGTCCGCTGTATCGACGGTGAGAAGGTTGAAATCGCCGATCCCGCCTGGTTCATTGTAGCTGCGCGGGTCTTCCTGAGTGAAGCTCGGATAGCCACCGAGACGTATCGGTGGCGTCTGAAGTCCGTTTTGATAGGCTTCGAGCTTGTTTTCGTCGTTGAAGAGTTTCGGCAGCAGCTTGCTCAGGCGGTAGTCCGTCGGATCGACCGGCATGCGTGACAGGCTGAACGTCAGCGCGATGGCTTCGAGTGGCCTGTCGAGTGGCGAGTAGTTGTTCGGTGGATCGAATGCTGGATCAACTGGTATTGCTGCAGGTGCGGCTGTGTCGTGATGGAAGACGCATGCAAATTCGTCGCCGCCGTTCGTGTCGCAGAAGGTGCAGCCATAGAGATCGTCGCGGCCGATGAATATCTGCAGCAGGCCTGCGTCGGGGAATGGGGCGAGACGGGGCATGTCAGCGAAATTCAGCTGCGCCAGCAGCATGAGCGGGCGGCCCTCCCGATCGACCGGGTAGGCCATGCCTGCGGGCCACCAGGGGCGTCCTCCGAGCTGGCTGGAGGTTCGCGTACGCGGCGGGGAGCCATCGAAGCTGGCGGCGAGCATGGGAAGCTCGGTCGCCTTGATGGCGGCGCCGAATGGCGAGAGCCAGTTGAACAAGGGGTGCCTCCGTCGGCGCGATCAGGTATCGGTCTTGTCGTCGCGTTCGCGCCTGGCGCCGTCGAGTTTGCGGATCTCGGCGTCTTTCTGTTTGGTGTCGCGCTGCTTCTCGCCCTTGGTGCGACCGAAGAGGAGGCGGTTGGCGGCGGCGTCGGTTTCCTTCTGTTCGCGCGCCTTGCGCTTGCGGCGGTCGTTGAGGTTGACGATATCGGCCATGGCGGGCGCCCGTTTGCGAATGGGGGCATCTTGCCTGCGTGGGCGCGCCGATCAATGGCCTGTGTAGCGACGGCCAGTGAAAAATCGTTGCTTCAGCGATTCAATGGCCGGCTGGCGCTGTTGGTTCGGCTGCGGTCTGGGTCGCAAAGTCGGCTTTCGGGATCATCGCGAAGGCGCGGGCGGCGCGGAAGTCGCCGAGTTCGAATGTCACCTGCCGGGTAGTCTGGTCCTTCGCACGCGGTGCGGCCAGCAGGTTCACCTGCACGGCTTCCCGCGGATCGAGCAGTTCCAGCTGGTCGATGGCGCTTGCGTCGAAGACGAAGATCCATATCGGCTCGCCGACTTCGTTCTTGCCGGCCATGACCTTGCTGGCCCAGATAAGGCGGGATGTGGCGCGCGGAGGCGCGGCGAGCTTGCCGTCCTTGCCCGAGAGCGAGCCGAACCACGGATCGGGCATCTTCTCGACATCGCGGAAGACCAACTGGGCGGAGGCAGGCGTTGCGCCGCGTGCGGGCATGGCTGCGGCGAGGCGGAATTCGTCCGGCTTGCCGGGCGTGCGGCGCAGGCCGAAGATTAGACCGGACGCCTTGTCGGTCTGGCTGATCGCCCACTTGTCGTGCTCCGAGCGCGAGGCGCCCCAGGTGGAGCGGGCGGCGGGGTATTCGATGTAGCTGGTCTTCGCGAACTGGCGGTAGCTGCTGCGCACGGTCGCGGCGACGGAGACGACATCCGGGTGGCCACAGCCGAGGTCCTTTGCGTGCTCGGAGACTTCGGCGGCGAGACGGGTCATTTCGGCGCGGTTCTGCTTGGCGCGCAGGAGTTCGCCCTCGACCTGGTACAGGCCAGAGCGGAGGGCAAGGCGTTCACCTTCGGAGAACAGTGCGCAGGCCTTGTCCGCGGCGCTGATCGCGACACGTTCGAGCCAGGTGCGGCGCAGGGCTGCGGCGTCGGCCAGCGCGATGGGCGCTATGGCGATAGTGAGGAATGTCAGGGAAAGGAAGCGCGCCAGCATGAGCGGACGCTAGGCTAGCCCGATTTAGGATGCGTTTACGGCCGGTCAGCCATCTCCTGGCGGAGTTCCTTGGCCACGGAAATGGCGCCGCAAACCAGCAGGCCAACGATCGCCGCGAGGACGTAGACGCCGATGCGCTGGGCCTCGGCGGTGGGCTGGGCGACGATCAGGGTGGCGGTCTCGATCAAGGCAACTGCCCAATTGGTTTACGCGGTACTTCAAAAACGTTTGCAAACGGGGCGCCAGCTTGCAGATTTGTGGTAAATGCGCGCAATGCCTCGCGAGATTCCCGCTCATATCTGGGTTTCGGCCCTGTTGCGCCGCGCCACCGGCGCTGGCGCGTTCGCCACGGTCGTCCATCGTGGGGACGAGGACCGCGGCGATGTGATGGTAAAGGTGACCCGCGCCAGGGGTGAGGCGCAGCTGTATGCGCCGGCGTTCAATCCGGAGGGGCCGGGCATGTTCGAGCGGCTAGGGGCTGATGATGAGGCGGGGGTGGATGCGCTGATCGCAAAGCGGCGAAGCGCGGACCGCGACCTCTGGGTGATCGAGATCGAGGATCGGGACGGGCGGCACTTCCTGACCGAGCCTGTGCGCGAAATGCCGTGACCCTCGCCGTTGGGTTGGCGCAATCGGCGGGTTTAACGAGCAGGTTCGGCTGAGAAGACCTTCCGGTCAGGTCGAGGGAGGCGTGGTTTCGGCGAGGCCGGGTCGCGCAAGCATTGTGGCGAGCCACGCGCGCAGGGCTGGTGCATCGGCGTCCCAGCCGAGATCGGCGTGGCGGAAGTCGACATAGGCGAGCGCACAGGCGAGCGCGATGTCGCCAAGGTCCGGTTGCGGACGATCGGGGATGTTGGCGTTGAAGTGCGCGACGGCGCGGCGGATGGCGCTGGTCCAGCGCGTGTTCCAGTCAGTCGAGCGCTGCGGTTCGGGGCGGAGGCGCTCCATCGTGCGCTGGAAGGCTGCGTCGGCGATGCCGTCGGCCAGCGCCTCGCGCGTGCGACAGTCGATGCGGGCTGCGGCATCCGTTGGGATGAGGTGGGGGTCTGCCGTCTGCGTGTCGAGGTATTCGCAGATGACGCGGCTATCGACGATGCAGCGGCCATCCGGAAGGACGAGCGCGGGCACCTTGCCGAGTGGGTTGGCGGCGTGCAGTTCGGGCGGATTGGACATAGGCGAGGCGGGGATGATGCGAAGCTGCGGAGCAAGCCCCTTTTCGATCGCGACGACCCGGCATTTGCGGGCGTAGGGCGAGGTCGGCGAGTAGAAGAGGTTCATGGGATAACGACCCTGAGGTCCGTCGCGCTCCAGCCGTCTTGTCGCGTTGTGACTTGCGAGGTGTCGAAGGTCATGACCGCCTGGCTCCGGTCGGGGAGATAGACCAGCGTGATCGGTTTGCTGACAGCCACGCGCGCGCCGCCACCGGATATCCTGCCTTCCTTTTGTGAGACGGTCAGCGTTCCGAAAAATGGCGAGCAGGCTGGGACACCCAGAAGGCAGGCTCTTCCGGCGTCGGCATCGATCGCAAAGCGCTCCATCATCTCGAGTTGGGCGCGCATCCCGCCGGAGAGTTTGACGTTGCCGCGCCTGTCGATCCGGCACTCGTAGACGACAGGGTCGGCCAGTGCCGACACGGCAGTCCCTGCTATCAGCAGCATCGTCAGGAACTTACGCATCCATTCCCACTAGTTTGACCCAGTACTTTCCATCACGGGACTGATTTCGGCAAGCGCGTCGCCGCAGTCGCCTGACGGCGGTTGCGGGCGAGCCCGGCCCCCTGTATGCCCCCGCCCCATGGCCCTGACACCCCAAGAAGAAGCAGCGCGGCGGCGCACATTTGCGATCATTGCGCACCCGGACGCCGGCAAGACGACGCTGACGGAGAACCTGCTGCTGGCGGGCGGCGCGATCCGCATGGCGGGCGCGGTGAAGGCGCGCGGCGAGCGGCGGCGCACGATGTCGGACTGGATGAAAATCGAGCGTGACCGCGGCATCTCGGTCTCGGCGTCGGTGATGACGTTCGAATATCAGGACTGCGTGTTCAACCTTCTGGACACGCCGGGCCACGAGGACTTCTCGGAAGACACCTATCGCACACTGACGGCGGCGGACTCGGCGATCATGGTGCTGGACGCGGCGAAGGGCATCGAGCCGCAGACGCTGAAGCTGTTCGAAGTGTGCCGCCTGCGAGACATTCCGATCATCACCTACATCAACAAGATGGACCGCGAGGCGCAGGATCCGTTCCAGCTGCTCGACGAGATCGAGCAGAAGCTGGCGATGTCGGCCTCGCCGCTTTACTGGCCGCAAGGGTCCGGCGATCGCTTGCGTGGGATGCAGGATCTACGCAATGGCGAGTTCATCACCTACCAGCGCATCGTGCAGCATGATGGATCGGTGGAGTTCAAGACGGAGCGCGTCGGCAAGGATCGTTTCGACGAGATGATGGATACCGGCGAGCAGGCGGAGATGGCCGAGCAGGCGGAGATGGCGGCTGGCGTGTGCAAGCCTTACGACCATCAGTCCTACCGTGAGGGTCACATGACGCCGGTAGTGTTCGGCTCGGCGCTTCGCCATTTCGGCGTGAAGGAACTGCTCGACACGATCTGGCTCGAGGCGCCAGCGCCGCGCGTGCAGAAGGCAAAGGTGAAGGGCAATCCTGTGCCGGTAGGTCCGGAGAACAAGGAAGTCAGCGGCTTTGTGTTCAAGATCCAGGCGAACATGGACCCCAACCACCGCGACCGCATCGCCTTCTTCCGCATGGTGTCGGGCAAGTTCCAGCGTGGCATGCGATTGAAGACCGTGGCGGGCAAGCAGATCGGCATTACCTCGCCGGTGATGTTCATGGCGCAGGACCGCGAGATTGCAGACGAGGCGTTTGGTGGCGACGTGATCGGCATTCCGAACCATGGACAGCTGCGCGTGGGTGATGCGCTGAGCGAGAGCGGCAATGTGCAGTTCGCAGGGATCCCGAACTTCGCGCCGGAGATCCTGCGCCGCGTGCGGACAAAGGATCCGATGAAGTCCAAGCACCTGCGCAAGGCGCTGGAAGGGCTGGCGGAAGAAGGCGTGACGCAGCTGTTCACGCCGGAGATCGGATCGGACATGATCGTGGGGGCGGTCGGCCAGCTGCAGATCGAAGTGATGGCCGAACGGATCGCGACGGAGAACAATCTCGAAGTAATTTTCGAGGCGAGCCCATGGGCGGCGGCGCGCTGGCTGGCGAGTGACGATCGCCCGAAATTGGATGCGTTCCTTGAGACGAACCGCAGCACGATTGCCAAGGACCTTGATGGTGCGCCCGTCTTTCTTGCAAAGAACGCGTGGGATGTCGGCTATGTGTCCGACAGGAACCCGGCGATCCGGTTCACGAAGACGAAAGAGCGGGTCTAGGCCCCGTATCTCCGCTTCGCCCACCACGACGCCAAGATGGCGGCGAGGATGAAGGCTACGCCTGTGATGCTCATGAGGCCTTGCAGGTTGCGGGTTATGAGGTCGCCGCCGATGGCTGAGCCTGATGCCTGTCCGAGATAGAGCACGGACGTGTTGAGGGCGACGGAGGCCGAGGCGAGCGCTGGCGCCACAGAGATCAGCCGGGCCTGCTGCATCGATATGCCGGCGCCGAAGCCGAGGCCCCATATGAAGACGCTGGCGAGAGCAAAGGTCAGCGTGTTCGAGAAGATGGACCAGCCGGTCAGGCCTGCCGCCATGGCGAAGAGGCAGATCAGGTGCATCCGCGCGGCGCCGATGGATGAGACCAGCCGCGCTGCGAGGATCGATCCCATCAATCCCGCCGCTCCGGAGAGGCCGAGGGCGAGAGCGACACCGGATGAGTCCGCGAGGCTGGCGCGACGCAACTCTGCGGCGAGATAGGGGTAGAGGGTGAACTGGCCGGTAATCTGCAGCGCAGTTGCTGCGAGCAGAGTGAGAATGGCAGGTCGGGTTAGGACATCGCCCCACAAGCGCAGCGACATGCGGTTGGCGTAAAGCTTCGCGGGCATCAGCACAACGACGCCGACTGCAGACAGGAACGCTGCAGCAGCGATGCCGGCATAGATGGCGCGCCAGCTCAGCGCCTCGCCGATGATGCTCATGAAGGGGATGACGACGGCCGTAGCGACGGCCCAGCCCATGAAGACGAAGGCGACGGCGCCGGCGCGGCGATCTTCCGGAACCATCAACGCCACGGCGCTGGCCGCCTGCGGTGTGAAGATGGCGGCGCCGCTGATCATGACCAGACGTGTGATCATCAGCGTCGCATAGTCGGGGGCGAAGACGGAGGCCGCATGGCCCGCTGCGTAGAGCAGGAGCGAAGCGGCCAGCAATGTACGGCGATCGATGCGGTTGGTGAAGAAGCCGAAGGTCGGCGCGCCGACGCACAGCACGACGGCTCCCCAGCCGATGAGCGCGCCGATAGCGACGGTGCTCACGCCAAGGTCGGCTGGCATGGCGTTGATCATCGCGGCGGGAGCGAGAACGCCGGAGCCGATGACGATGTTGCCAAGGAACAGAAAGATCAGTGCGACGCGTGTGTTGACCGGCCTTGCGAGATGCCCGGCGTCAGAGGTCGCGCCTGGCGGCGCCTGCATGCTGTATCTCTTTCCTGGCGAGGCGTGGCGCCGCTGACATGGCGGACTTGGTGTGTCCGGCGTATTGGCGCCAAGACAACTGACCTGATGATGTGGTTAAGGCATCGTCAGCGATGGTGGCGGGCTGACGCGACCGTCGGGGCGAGCCTTGGTGAGCATGCGCTGGAAGGCAGGGCGGGCTTCGACTTTTTGCTGCCAGGCCGCGATATTGGGATACTTGGCCGGGTCGGCGACGTTCATGCGTATGGCGTAGCTGATCGGAAACACCATCATGATGTCGGCGGCGGTGAATTGCGAGCCGCCGAAATACGGGTGCTTCGCCAGATGGTCTTCCGCGAAGCGCATCGCGCGCTGGCCGTCCGTTTCCTTCTCGCCGCGCGGCGCCTTTCCGTCGGTGGCGCGTGCGACGCGATAGTCGGCCACGGCGTCCGAGGCGAGTGTGCCTTCGGCGTAGTGCATGAAGCGGAGGTGGGTGGCGTAATCGGGGGAGCTGGTTTCCGGGACGAGGCGGCCGCCGCCATGACGATCGAGCAGAAATTCTAGGATAGCGCCGGATTCGACCAGCAGCTCGCCATTATAGAACACGGTCGGCGCGACCCGCATTCCGGGGTTCACGGCCTGGATGTCGGCGAAGGAGCCGGCGACGTCGCCACGGCGGAATTTGAGTTCGTAGGGCAGGCCCAACTCCTCGCACAGCCAGACCACGCGCTCCGAGCGGCGGCCTTCGGCGTGATAGATGACGATGCTGGGGGCGGCGGCTTCTGTTGCCGATTGCGGCGCGGGCGTCGTGCAGGCCTGCGGCATGGCGGCGAGCACAATGGCGAGCAACAGCGTGCGGGCTGGTTTCATGACAATCTCCCCGTGGTCCGGCGTCTTTTGGCGGCCGGTTGGCGGCAGGCTATCACTGTTCGCGCAGCGGTCCACGCCTGCTGCTGACACATCTCTGGCGGGATGGACGCGGCATTGATGGCGGCCTGCGCGAGCGGCAGTGTCTGAAGCATTCCGTACAGGAGTTTCACCGATGATCGAATTCTGGACCAATCCGATGAGCCGCGGCCAGATCGCGCACTGGATGCTGGAGGAGCTGGGCCACCCCTACACGACCAACTGGCTCGATTTCGGGCCGGGTGGAAACAAGAGCGCGGACTTCCTCGCGGTCAACCCGATGGGTAAGGTGCCGACGATCCGCCATGACGGGAAGGTCGTGACGGAGGCTGCGGCTATATGCTTGTATCTTGCCGACGCATTTCCGCAGGCGAAGTTGAAACCTGCAGGCGCGGCGGAGCTGGCCGACTACTACCGCTTCACACTGTTTGCGGCAGGACCAATGGAGCAGGCTGTTACGGCACGGGCGCTGGGGTGGCACGTGCCGGAGGGCCGCGATGGCATGGCGGGCTTCGGATCGTTCGACGGCGCCGTGAGCGCGATGGAGAAGATGCTGACCGGGCGCGACTTTGTGTGCGGCAAGACATTCACCGCGGCGGATGTGTATGTCGGCAGCACGATCGACTGGGGTCTGGCCTTCAAGTCCATCCCGGGTTGTCCAGCATTCGAGACGTATGCAGAACGCGTGCGGGCGCGGCCAGCCTACACGTCCGCCAAGGCGATCAACGGCACGCGGATTGCGGCGACGCATAAAACCTGAAGCTAAATCGCCGTAACTTCAAGATCTAGGAATTTCAGCGTGGTGTCGGCGATGCGCCTGGTGCGCTCACGGACCGCATCGGGTGACCACTGACGTTGCCTGGCGATATCGTTGGCGAAGCGGCTGCGGAAGCGGGCGTATGCCCTTCGCTTTTCGTCAAAGGGCGCGTTGCCGAGTTCATCCTCTGGCAGGACGCAGAGATTGCCGATCATCTCGCGAAGGGTGGCGAGCTCGTTGAATTCGAGCCCGTTCTCGAAGGCTGTCCAGTTGTTCTCAGGATTGCGCGGATAGACGTGCTCGACTGAGGAGCGCCCGTCCACGAGATAGCGCGGAACGCGTTCACCATGCATCGCAGCCTCGATCCAGCGCATGATCGTCGAGCGCCTCGGGCTTTCCGTGATCGGGCCGGAGAGGTTCCGGATGAGGCGCTCATTCTGCGCGGTGGTGAAGGAGAAGCCGGCCTGCTTGCCGAAGGAGCCGCGGGCGAAGCGCTCGATGCGCCGGCCCATCATCTCGGCGAGGCGGCGTGGGTCAGGCGTGGACACGGTAAGGGCGAAGCAGATACGATCGAGGGTATCGATACGGTGGGGCAAGTCGGCCGGATTGGATTTCATCCGCAGCAGCATCGCATAGGCGCGCCACTGGTCCCACTTCAGCAGCTGAAGTCGGCGCAGGCTGGCGTGAACGCCATCCGCGATCTCGGCGTTGTTCTCCTCGCGGATCCACTTGAAGGCAGAACGATACTGCAACAGCAAATCAGTGGCCCAGCGCACGCCGGCCTGGCCGGGATACTGGCGGCGGATGTGCTCCATCAGCTGGATCGAATAATCTGACGACTGTGGCATGCGCCGCTCGATGAAGTCGACCGAGCGCAGGAAATCGTCGAACGCCTCGGGGCCGAGATCGTCCTGGATGCCGTTCCAAACGTTCAGCACGCGCTTGGCCTGGTCGTCCGCGTCCGGCAGGGACGAGGTGAGATCGATCAGCTGGCCCTTGACGATCTCTTCGGGCTTCAAGGGCAGGCCGCCGGAGTTGATGCTGACGAACGCCTTCCCCGCCATGCGGCGGTCGGATATCCGGGTCACAGTGACGATGGCGCCGTCGGTGAGAAAGGCGGTGAACGCAGCCAGGCGACGAGGCGACCACCCTTTCAGCATGGAGCGCGCCGTGTTCACGCATGTGCGCAGGCAGTAACTCGCCTCTGTCAGCTGTGGATGTGGGCGATGGCGCTTTGCGGTGCGGCCGGGCGCGAGGATGTCAGCCTCCAGAGTGTTGTGTTTCATCGGCAGGCTGAGCCGCGAAATGCCGGCCTCGTTTGCGAGCAGCGTGTTCACGGGGTGCTTGCGATCTGATTCCATCAGGTCGCGCAGCACGGCGAAGAACACGGTGAAGGTGGTGAGGCGCTGGAGGCCGTCATAGATGTCGAAATGCTGTGCGGCCTGGTGCAACACGACGGTGCCAACGAAAACGTAGGGCTCGGTGGCCTCCAGCTCACGGTTGAAGGTGGCGATCTCAAAGCGGGTATCGGCGCCGACGTCGTGCGTTTCGGGGTCAGGGTCCGGTTCGGCTTCTGGATCGATGCCAAATTCGCCGAACGCGGAGATCAGGTCCTGCAGGAGGGAGGCTTGCTGATTCTCTTTCCAGCAATAGTCGCGCTGCACGCGAGCCGGTTTGAAAGAGCCAAGCCGGAGAAGTTCGCCAATGCTGATCGCCTGCGAGCGGATGACGGGATTAGGCATAGACGTCCCTCTCCCCCCGGCCCCTCGGACACTATGCGAGCGGTCAGAAGCGAGCAATTGCGTAACTGCTAATGGGCGAGAGACTATCGCGCATCCGGGCGAAACTCGCCGGACGCGATATCCCGGAGGCTTGCCTAGGCTGCTTGCGCGTTGCTGTTCTTCGCACGCACCTTCCAGAATCGCAGCGCGCGCTGGGCGGCGGCGACAGGCACAAGTTCGTAGATCTGACCATACTCCTCGGTCTTGCTAAGGCCGCCTTCGCCGTCGCCGATCATGACGCAGATCGTCACGAACAGGCCGCGATCGAAACCCGCGCCACGGCAAAGCATCGCCAGTGCGTCGAGGTCCTGCGCTTCTACGAGGCGCTGGCCGAGTTCGAAGTCCACGTCCACCAGCTGGGCGAACGCGATCAGGAAGGCGGTGTGGTGTTCTTCACGCAGCAGTTGAACCAGCATGGCGGGGTTCAAGGTGCCCGCTTGCGTCAGCTTGGTGATGTGTTCCCTGGCCTGCGGGTAGTCGAGCGGCAGTGCGCCATAGGCTGCAGACAGGTGCGTACGGCTGACTTCCAGCGCGGCTTCGAGTTCGGCGGGGGAAACGCCGTGGAATTTCCGCATGATCTCGCGACGCAGGTCGAGCTCGACACGGAGATAGACGTTGTTCAGTATGTCGAGCGGGACATTCGCGTTGCGTACCAGGGGGGCGTGCAGAACCGGGCTTGCCTCGGCGCGTTCGGCGACGCGGGCGTAGGTCTTGTGGTCGATCTTGGCGGTGGCGTTCTGCAGCAGCGAGGCCACGATGTGATCCTCGCCCTTGTTCACAAGTGCGCTGGATACTTTCTCGCCGATGTCCGGCCGCTTCGTCACGGCCAGCATGTGGTCCTGCGTTTTTTTGTCGATCACTTCGAGAAGGTCATCGTTGGTGAGCGCGCGTGACCGCTCCAGCACCGGACGGGCGACCGCGATTTCATCCATGGCCAGGCGGCGCGCCGTATGCCGGAGGGGCGCTACCGTGTCGGCGATTTTGCGTGACAGCTCAATTCGAACTTGCGTTTCAAGGTCGGAAGCGACGGCGCTGACGATCTCGTCGAACAGCACAGCCTCTTTTTCCGAGCGGTTGCTCGGCTGGGCCAGGAAGACATCCGTGATCTGGCGCAAGAGTTCACGCCGCTTTTCGCTCGAGCCTTCCTTGGCGAGGTCAAGCAGCAGCGCGAAATTGTTGGCGTTGGCCGCCATGTGGAAGTCTCCCTGAGCAAGGAAACACTAACGAGCCACGGTTAAAAAACAGCTTGCTGCAGCGGCGGAATTTCTGAATCGGACCCTGAAAATCGGCTGGCCTGCCGCTATCGGCTAACTCAGCCCCTGGCCAGAGCCTCGCGCTTTTCTTCAAGCGCCATCCATTCGGCTTCATGCGCCGCGAGCTCGGTTCGCGCCGCCGCCAGCCGGTTGGCCCGCGCATGAAACGCCTTTGGATCCTTGGTAAACAACGCAGAGTCAGCCATCTCGTCCTCGAGCCGCGTGATCTCGTCCTGGCGTTCCGGCATGAGGCGCTCAAGTTCGTCCAGCCGCCGCGCTTCTTTGTAGCTCAGTTTGGCGGCCGGAGCTTTTGCCGCAGGCGCGATCGGGGGCAGCGTCTTGTGGGCCGTGCGCCGCGTCGCGGCCGAGGCGGCGCCAGCCTGGGCGAGATAGTCGGTATAGCCACCTGGCGTTTCCAGCCATTGCCCGCCGCCCTGCGGCGTCAACACGGAAGTAACCACATTGTCGATGAAGGCCCGGTCGTGGCTGACCAGCAGGAGCGTGCCATCATACTCGGCCAGCATGTCCTCGAGCAGGTCAAGCGTCTCGATGTCGAGGTCGTTCGTCGGTTCGTCCAGGATCAGCAGGTTGGACGGCTTTGCCAGCGCCAGCGCGAGGGTGAGCCGGTTGCGTTCACCGCCCGACAGCGCGCCAACGGGCTGGTGCAGCTGACGGCTCTCGAACAGGAAATCCTTTGCGTAGGCGGCGACATGCTTGGGGTAGCCGCGCACGATGATCTGGTCCCCACCTAGCGGCGCCAGCGTGTTCCACAGCGTGTTCTCAGGGCTCAGCGTGGCGCGCGTCTGGTCGAGATAGGTGATGTCGAGATTCTTCGCGAGGCGAAGACTTCCGCTGTCCGGTTCGATCTGGCCGAGCAGCAGGCGCAACAGCGTCGTCTTGCCCGCGCCATTGGGGCCGACAAGGCCAAGCCGATCGCCCCGCATGACGCGCAGCGAGAGATCGTTGACGATCGGCAGTACGCCGCCCGACGTCTGGAACTGCTTGGTCAGTCCCTTGGCCTCGATCACCAGTCGTCCCGACTGCGCGCCGGAATCGATGGCAAGCGTCGCGGCGCTGGCGGCGTCATTCAGCGCAATGCGGCGCTGCAGCTTCTCCGAGCGCATGTCATGCAGCTTGCGTACGCGGCCCATGTTGCGCTTGCGGCGCGCCGTGACGCCGCGCGCCATCCAGCGCTCTTCGGCCCTCAGCTGTACGTTGAGTTTGTCGAACGCCTTCTCCTCGTCGGCTTCGACGGTCTCGGCCCACTCCTCGAAGGCAGTGTAGCCCTTGTCCATCTGGCGCACGACGCCTTGGCGCAACCACGCCACGGACGTGGACACGTTCTCGAGAAAGCGCCGGTCGTGGCTGACGATAAGGGCGGCACCGCGAAACGCCCTGAGCTCCTGTTCGAGCAGTTCGATTGCCGGAACGTCAAGGTGGTTCGTCGGCTCGTCCAGCAGAAGGATGTCGGGGTCATGTGCAAACGCGTGAGCCAGGGCGATCCGGCGTGACTGTCCGCCCGATGCCTTGGCGAGATCGAGCTCAAACGGAACGCCCCACGCGCCAAGTTCCGACTCCGCGCGATAGAACATGTCCGGGTCGAGCTTGTCTGACACATAATCCAGGGCGGTGGCATAGCCGGCGAAATCCGGCTCCTGCAGCAGGTGGCGCGCAACAACGCCCGGCTGCATGAAGACCTCGCCATCGTCCGGCTCGATCGCCCTGCCAAGGATGCGCATCAGGGTCGACTTGCCGGCGCCGTTACGCCCGACCAACGCCATCCGCTCCCCGCGCGCCAACGCAAGGTCCACGCCCGTGAACAGGGGCGCAGCGCCCAGCGTCAGCATCACGCCGCGAAGAACAGCAATCGGAGGTCCGGCCATGCGCGCATGGACAGGAAGAGGAGCGAGAGGTCAAGCCGTGGTAGAGAAGGACTGGCTCAGGTCAGCTCGACTTTGCCGGATTTTCCGAGGCTGGGCGGTTTGCCGCTCACGACTCGCGCAAGCATGGCGATCATGGTCGCCACCCGGTTCGGCACTGGCCAGCAAAGGGCGTGATGCGGCGTGACATCGATGACCAGGGTGCTGGGTTCTTCCGGACTCTCCCAGAATGCATTGGCCCAAGGGGGTCCACAGCTCGCGGATCTTCTCGCGGTCGTTGGTCACAACAGCTTGCCCATCGATCCCAGCTCAGTCATTTCCGCCGACGTCGGCAAAGCTGAGCTACACGTGCGGCCTGGCGTTGATCTCGTCGATCATGGGCTGCGGGTCCGTCATGAAGTAGATTTCTCCGACGTCCGGTTCAGGGAAAGCCTGCGGCGGGCGGCCGTCGAATTTGCGGTCCTTGTGCGTGACGATCATCGCCACCCCCACCTTCTTCATGGTTTTCCACACGGTCTCTGGGTCATTGGGGAGCTTTTTTGACATGCAATGCTTCAATCGCCGACCCGTGTGTAAAAACGCACAAGACGGGCATGAAGGCACAACGGCAGGCGAGCGCACCGCTTTATTCTGAAATCCTCTTCCGTGAGAGCGTCCCCGCCTCAACCTCCTCCTCACTGAAACGCAGGTCGTCCCACTGCTTTCGCGAATAGGCGTGCGTCTGGTCGGAATAGTTCGGCGAGTTCGGGTTCACGGATTGTGAGTAGGTGAGAATGCCCTGGCTATTCGGTCCGTCGGGCGTGAACTCGACCGTCATGATCCAGCTTGAGCCATGCCGGATGCTGGTCCAGCCAAGTTCGGGCTCAAGGCTTTCCACCGTGATCACGTTGAAGACGCCCTCCGGGCCGGCGCCGCCATGGATAGGAATCCGTTCGCCGTTTCGGCTCTCGCGCTGGACGTCGCCAAGGCGCGCGTCGACGGGGATGCGAAGCTCGGCCAAGCGATCGACCGCCTTGCGCAGCGCGTCGGTCACTTTCGGGTTGGCGACATCGAGCGTGTTCGGCGTATTGACCGGGTCGGCTGGGTTGAAGGGGACCTTGAACTGCAGGCCGCCATTCTCGGCGAACAGATGGAACAGGTGTGCGCCCCGGCTGTCGAGGTTCACCTTCATGTCCCAGCCAGCAAGCGCGGCGCAGGCGGGGCCGAGCTTTTCGTCGCCCAACGTCTTGCAGTGCTTCACGAGATCGTCGCGCGCCATCTCTGCGCCGAGGTGGCGGTTCTGATAGAGGGCGCCTTGAAGTGTTACGAGGTTGAACTTTGATCCTGGCAGCCCG
This sequence comes from uncultured Alphaproteobacteria bacterium, assembly GCA_903842595.1. GTDB lineage: Bacteria > Pseudomonadota > Alphaproteobacteria > Caulobacterales > Hyphomonadaceae > UBA7672. The sequence continues at coordinate 26,172 of CAIMMO010000002.1, read as the reverse complement.
TCCTTGCCGGCCACGCGGTCATTGACAATGTCGATGCCGAGCCGCGTGCGGAGCGAACGCGGCGTCGCTTCGTCGCCGAAGATCGGGCTGAAGCCGGCGAGCGGTTGGTTCGGGTTGGTCAGCCAGTGGCTGTCATTGCTCTGGCTGACATAGTCTGAGCGGAACAGATGCGGCGTGCTGTTCGCGCCGAAAACGCCCGGGGCCGTGGAGTCGCGGTCCGTTGCCCACTCGCAGGTGGAGGTCGACCCATCGAGCACGGGCACGCGGGTCTCGGCCCATTGCTTTTTCGCCAGGTCTGATTTGGCGCAGCGGTCTCCAAGCACTTTCGATACATTAGGCATCATGCCCATGTCGCCGAAGAAGGACTCTCCGCCCGCGTCCACGGCGGTCGTATTGAATCCCGTCGCCTGATACTTGCCGAGCGCGAACTTCAGCTCCCGCACATTCTTCGCTTGCCACAGTGCGATGTACTGGTCAGCCGAACGAACGCCTTGGGGGATGTTGCGCAGAGCATAAGCCTGCGTCTTCGTCCACGGGAAGGTCTGTGTTTCGATCACTGCACCGAAGCGTGTCGAATAGAGCGAGCGCGCGACGGGCGCCTCGCCCTTGACCTCGACCATGACGTCAAGCTTGGTCATCGGCGTGGAGACGCCGTCATACATGTAGCGCGTCGGATCGTTCGGATCGAGCGTCAGCTCGAACATGCCGTAGCGGCGCGCCGTCGAGACGGTGTGGGTCCACGCGATATGCTCGGTGTGACCGATGCCGACCGATGCGTTGCTGACGAGGCCGGCGCCGACAACATTCAGCTTACCTGGAATGGTGAGGTGCATCCTATAGAACCGGTTCATGCCGTCCCACGGGTAGTGCGGGTTGCCGAGCAGCATGCCGCGCCCGGACTGCGTCACTTCTTTGCCAAGCCCGTAAGCATTGCTGCCGAGCTGCGTGGTCTCGATTAAGGGATCGTCCGCGATTGACGCCTGATCGCCCACACCCGGCGGCTGCGCGCTCACCACGCCGTTGAGCTGCATGATGACTTGTCCGGCAAGCTGGTGTCGCCAGTAATCCGTCTCGGTCAGTTCCCGCACCCAGCCAGCATCTTTGCAGCGTGGGTCAGCGATGTTCGCGAGGCCCGTCTCCCGCACGTAGCGGGAGAAGCCAGCGGCGTAGCCGCGCGCCATGGCGCGGGCATCTGCGCTCGGCGTGTCCGGTGAGCCGGCTGGTCCGTTTAGCAGCTTTTCAAGCTCGCCGCTGGAGATCAGGCGCTTGTGATAGAGATCGCTGTTGAGATTGGCGTCGTTCTCGCCGCGGCCCAGGAATTTCGCGCGTTCGCCCGAGACGGTCAGGAAGCGCTCCGCGATTTCGCAGACATTGTCCTCCGCTGCCGCATAGCCAAGGCCGTATCCAAGTCCGGCATAGTCGTTCGCCTTGATATGCGGCACGCCAAAGGCGGTGCGCCTGATTTCCGCCGACATGCCCCCATCGCCAGCCCCGGGCGCGCCAACGCAAGAGGCGAGCAGGGCGACGGCCGCAACTCCGCTGAGCAGTCTTGTCGGCATGGTTTCCTCCGGTTTCTTTTGGCGGATGGGGCGCTCTGGCAGGCCATTCGTCAAGCGCGCCAGTTTGGGTGCACGGCGGCTGTTGCCATTCCACTCCCGTTCATAAATCGTCATGTAGTCCTGAGACCCGGGAGGACTGGATCATGTCTGAGCATACGAAGCGCCATCGCCGGCTTGCCGGGCTCGCCGCCGCAGTTTCTGCGCTCGCCCTGCTTGCCGCGTGCGAAACCGGCCCGACGCCGGAAGAGCTTCACCAGATGGACTGGAGCCAGGCGGCCCGGATCGACACCCCGCCAGCCTATGCGGAATACATGCGCGTCCACCCCGATGGACAGTACGTCGTCAACGCCCAGCGTCGCACGGACGAACTGATCCGCATCGAGGCGGAGGCTTATACGTCAGCGAAGCGGTCGGATACGGAAGACAGCTATGTCGCCTACCTCGCTCGCTTCCCGTGGGGCGCGAATGCCGAGGCGGCTGATGCTCGCCGCGCGGTCCTGGCCGCTCCCCGTCTCGCTGCCGAAGAAAAGGCCGACTGGGCCGAAGTCCGGGCGATCGACCAGATTGAAAGCTACGAAGTCTTCCTTGATGACTGGCCGCGCGGCGCCAACGCTGCCAATGCGCGTGCGCGTCTGGACGCGCTGTGGAAGACCGACCAGGGCGCCTTCATGAAAGCCAAGCGCTCTGGCTCGCCCGTTGAGATCGAGGAATTCGTCCGCGCCTATCCGCGGTCGGAATGGTTGGACGAGGCGCGCATCGAGATTGATCTGATCTACCGCCGCGACGACGAGGCGTGGCGCCGCGCTCTCGCTGACAACTCTATCGGGGCCTACGACTTCTATCTGCAGTCGCAGCCCTGGGGCCGCTGGCGCGTGGAAGCGTCGCGCCAGATCTCGGACCTGCGCGAACGCGACTACGAAGCCTGGCGCTACGCGGCCATGATGGACGATATCTGGGCCTACGAGGAGTATCGCCGCACGTACCCCTGGGGGGTGTGGTACGACACGGCATGGCAGCGGCTCGATTGGATCCGCGGCGGGCGCGGGTATGGCTGGAACAGCTACTACGACCATCACTGGGATCGTGGCTGGCGCTATGGCGGGGGCGATGGCATGCCCCGGGCGCGCGAGCGCGATGATCGCAACAACAATAACGCACCGAACACCTATCCACCGCTGTTCGGCGGGCAGAAGCCACCGCCGGGCGCTACGCCGCTGCCTCCCCGGTCACCCCCGCCTCCGCCGGCTTCGGCAGGCGGCAACCGCTACAATCCTCCACCCGCCGCATCGCCGCCGCCTCCGGCGTCTGCGCCGTCACTGTTCCGTAATCCGAGTTCGTCGCCGCCTCCGGCGTCTGGGCCGTCTCAGGTTCGGAACTCCAGCCCTCCGCCTCCGCCGCCTTCGGGGGGGAACAGGTACAATCCGCCTCCGCCGGCTTCATCGCCAACGCCTTCGCGGGTGACGGCGGATGCAGACGATGCGGGCGGCGGGAAAAATGACAATTAGGTTGGAAACCTGCTGTTGCTGAGGCATTGCGCCCGGGCAGGCGCGCGCTACGTGACATGCCAAGGCGTGATGCTATGTGGAGTTGGGGGCGGCGACGGACGCATCGCCCCTGGAGGCTGACGACACGAGCATGGCGACGCACGCAGTGAGCAGCCCGCTAATGAAATGGGGCCCGCCGATCTTCAAGATCGTGGGGACGGCAGCCGCCGTCGGCCTTATCACCTTCGGCCTGCTGTGGAACTCGCTGTTCGCGCAGATGCCTGCGCTGCCCGACCGCGAGACGCTGTGGACGATGAACCGCGAGCCCGCGGTGGAATTCATCGACACTCAGGGCAAGACCATCGCCGTGCGCGGCTTCCGCTATGGCCGCGCGGTCTCCGCCAAGACGCTGCCGCCGCATGTCACCAACGCCTTCATCGCCGCCGAGGACAAACGCTTTCGCGAGCACACAGGTGTCGACATGTCGGCGATCATTCGCGCCATGCTGGCCAACGCCCGCGCCGGCCGCACGGTTGAGGGCGCCTCCACCATCACGCAGCAGCTGGTCAAGAACCTGTTCCTAACGCCTGACCAGACGATCAAGCGCAAGGCGCAGGAAGCCCGCCTCGCCGGCGACCTCGAAAGGCTGCTGAGCAAGGACGACATCCTCGACCTCTATCTCAACCGCATTTATCTCGGCGCTGGCGCCTGGGGCGTCGACGCTGCCGCGCACACCTTCTTCAACAAGGCGCCGACCGACCTAACCATCGCCGAAGCCGCGATGCTCGCCTCCTTCCCCAAGGCGCCCTCGCGCCTGGCCCAGCAGGCCCAGAGCGCCAAGGCGAAGGAGCGTCAGGCCTACGTGCTCGACCAGATGGTCGAGGCTGGCTTCATCACGAAAGCAGCGCGCGACGAAGCCGCCGCGCAGCAACTCGTCTTCGTCACGCCGAAGTCAGACGCCTTCACGAGCCACGCGCTGGACTACGCGGTTGAGCGCGTGGCCGACCTCCTGCCCAATCCGCCGCCGGACATGGTCATCAAGCTCTCGCTCGACATGAAGCTGCAGCAGGCGGCCCAGAAAGCTGTCGAGAGTGGAATCGCTACCATGGGCCGCGATCGTCGCGCGTCGGAAGGCGCGGCGATCGTGGTCGACAACGCAACGGGCGCGATCCGCGCCATGGTCGGCGGGCGCGACTACAAGAAATCGAAGTTCAATCGCGCCACGCAGGCGCGCCGCCAGCCCGGCTCGGCGTTCAAGATGTTCGTCTTTGCCGCCGCGCTCGAAGACGGGCTGACGCCAGGCACGGTGCGCTTCGACATGCCGGTGACCATCCAGAACTGGCGTCCGCGCAATTACGGTGGCGAGTATCGCGGCGCCGTGACCCTGTCGGAGGCGCTCGCTGAATCGCTCAACACCGTGGCGGCGCAGGTCGGCTACGAGATCGGCATTCCAAAAGTTACGGCGCTCGCCCACGAATTCGGCATCACGTCGGACCTGCACAACTTCCCCTCCATTACGCTCGGTTCGGATGAGGTGACCCTCTACGAAATGGTCACGGCGTTCGGCGTGCTCGCCAAGGGTGGGCTCAAGATGTCGCCCTATATCATCGAGGAAATCCGCAACTCGAAGGGCGACCTTCTTTACTCAAATCCCGTTGCCCAGTCGCCGCGCATCTATCCCGAGGAGTTCGCCGCCCAGATGAACGGCATGCTCAGCCGCGTCGTTGTGAATGGCACAGGCGGCGCCGCGCGCTTTGGCGGTTGGGACATTGCCGGCAAGACGGGCACCAGCCAGGAATGGCGCGATGCCTGGTTCCTCGGCTATACCACGCGCTTCGTCGGCGGCATCTGGGTCGGCAATGACGACGACACGCCGATGGCGCGCATCACCGGCGGGGAAATGTCCGCCCGCATCTGGGCCAACATGATGCAGGTCGCCCACGCTGGCATAACGCCCGAACCTCTCCCCGGCGCCAAGAAAGCCGAGGAATACCTCTCCAACGAAGACATGGACCGCCTCAATTTCTACCGCCGCCTGTCGTCAGCGTTCGCAGCAGTGGAGGCGAGGGACGGGGGCTAACGGCGCGGGCTAGGTTTCCAGGCCTAGCTCTGTCGCAACTCTCTTGGCCGCGTCCTTCGCTGTCTGGCAGGACGAGTTAGCCCGAGCGCCCGTTGCACCGTCGGTCGCCTTCCCCGGTATCGCCATCGATTCCAGCAACTCAAAGGCAAGCTTGCGAGCGCGCAGGTCTGTGTTTGTATCACGACTAACGGCTTCAAGTGCCTCATACGCTCGTCCACCAGCGTCGGCACGACCTTCACAAATCGAAGGCCCTATCCCGGTTGCCGCCTCGATGCGCGCTCGCCACTCGGGACGAGCAACGTGGCGCCGCTTCGCAACTACGGCCATTGAAAGAACTTAGACCGTAAAGGGTGACCCAATCTGACCAAGTCTTTCAAAGGCGCGATCGCGCCAATATCCGAACTCCCCGAGTTGTCTACCGCCCCGTGAACTTCGCCGCGCGCTTCTCCACGAAGTGTGCGACGCCTTCCTTGAAGTCTTCCGACTTGAAGCTGGGGATCATGTCGGCGTTTGCGCTTTCGATGGCGTCACCGAGGGTCTGGAACTGCGCGTTCCAGATTTCGCGCTTCATCTCGCGCAGCGAGCGTGGTGAGACTTCATTGGCGAGCACGCGGGCGTAGGCTGCGACTTCGCTGGCGAAGTCGCCTGCCGGGACAACCCGGTTGACCAGCCGCATGTGCAGCGCCTCAGTAGCAGTAATCACGCGCGACGAATACAGGAGGTCCGCCGCTGCGCTAAAGCCGATGAGCCGTGGCAGCAGCCACGAAATGCCATGCTCCGCGATCAGGCCTCGGCGGGCGAAGGCCGTGGTGAACTTCGCCGTGTCGCTGGCGATGCGGATGTCGCAGTAGAGCGACATGATCATGCCGAGCCCGGCGGCCGGGCCATTGATGGCCGCGATGATTGGCTTCGGCACGGCGGGAAACCATGAGTACTGCTTCTGGAAATTCGGGTTGGCGCTTGCGTCCCAAGGCGTTGCCGCATTCACGGCGTCGCGCGACGTTGCGGCGTCGCCGGACTGGATTGTCTGGAGCATGCCCATGTCGGCGCCGGCGCAGAAACCCTTGCCCGCTCCGGTGAGCACGATCACGCGGACGCTGGCGTCATCGCTGGCGGCGCGCATCGCGTGCCGCACATCGCGATCCATTTCACCGCGCCAGGCGTTCAGCTTGTCCGGTCGGTTGAGCGTCACCCATGCAACGCCGTCCTCGGCGGAATAGAGGATGTCTTCGTAGGCATGGGCCATTGTGTTTCTCCGGTTTTGGCAAGCCTACGCCGTTGGGGTCAGGCGCCAAGGGGTGGTGGTGGCCGGGGGCGCCGGCGCTCTATTTGCTGAGTGTGAATACCTGGACGGACGGCTCACCCTTCGGCGGCGCGATCGGCGGAAGCCCCTGGGACGCGCGGAACCTCTGATATCGCGGCGCCATTGCTCCGATGTGATAGTTGGCCATGCCGGTGACAACGGCGACATACTGGGTCGGGCCGACGCTGTAGGTGGCCAGAACGGAATTGGGATTGGCGTCGAGCGGGGCAGTCCACAGCAGCGCGCCGTCTCGATCGTCGAAGGCCTTCAGCGCCGGGTCCAGATCGCCGATGAAAACAACGCCGCCCGCAGTCGCCAGCGCCGACGTCGAAATCGGCGCATCCAGGTCCCGCCGCCAGGCCCGCTTGCCGCCACTTACATCCATCGCCTGCAGCAATCCCATCTTGCCATCGGCCACGGCGTCGGGGTGGTCGGCCTCGCTGATCTTGGCGCCGGGCGCACTCAGAAGCGATGAGCCGTCGTTGCCCATTTTCGCGCACCATTCGGTAAGCGGCAGGTAGAGCATGCCGGTCGCCGGGCTGAAGGATGTCGGCGGCCACGCGCGCGCGCCGGACGGACTCGGACAATAGACCGTCGGCCGCGTGGGGTCAGGATAGCGCTGCGGATCGATTGTCTTCCTGCCGGTCTTCGGATCGATTGCGGTGATCATGTTCTGGGTACCGGCGTCGATCGAGAACAGGTACGCGCCGGTCGCGGCATCGAGTGCATCGAGCACCCCCATCTTGCCGACATTCATCACGACCTTCCTGTCGCTTCCCTCAAACCTGACCGTGGCCAGCGTCCGCTCAAAGGCCCAGTCGAGGTCCCATTGGTCGTTGGGGACGTGCTGGTAGTGCCATTTCAGCTGGCCGGTGTCGGGGTCGAGGGCGATGGTGGCGTTGGTGTAGAGGGCGTCGTTGGTGACGCCGGGGGCTGTCGAGGGTTTCAGCAGGCCAGCGGTGTCGTAGGTCGGGGCGGCGCCGAAATAGAGGAGATTGAGCTCGGGGTCGAACGTGCCCTGGTGCCAGACTGATCCGCCTGTCCGTTTCTCCAGGGGCAGATCGTTCCAGGTATTGCCGCCGGGCGCATCGGGCCGCGCGAGCGTGTGGAAGCGCCACACTTCTTTCCCCGTCGCGATATCAAGCGCGACGATGAAGCCGCCGCCTGGACCGGCGCTGGCGGTGACGCCCTGGATCACCTTGTCGCCGACCACAAGCGGCGCGCTGCGCAGGTTGAAGAAGGAGCGGTTCGTCGCCGGTGCGCTCACCGCGATCTTGTGGTCCCACGCCGTCACGCCCGTGCGCGCATCGATCGCGATCACATGGAGGTCAGACGTCGGCGCAAACACATGGCTGCCGCCGAGGCCCAGGCCCATCTTCATCGACGAGCCGCCTTCCGGCTTGTAGGTGTTGCGCCACATTTCCTGGCCGGTGACGGCGTCGAGCGCCAGCACAGTGTCCGGCGCGGTATGCAGGAACATCACGCCGTCATGCACGAGCAGGCTCGGCATGCTGAGCCCCGGCGCCAGCGGTGCGCGCCAGGCCGGCGCGAGCTTCTTCACGTTCGTGCGGTTGATCGTGGTCAGCGTACTGAAATTCTGTCCGTCATAGGAGCGGCCCAGCTGCATCCAGTCGCCAGCCGCAGGCTCCTGCAGCATCGCCTGCGTCACGGGCCGGATGCCGGCGAGTCGCTCGGCCGGCGTGGCGGGGATGACATGTGCAGGCTCGGTGGCGCAGGCGCCAAGTATGACCGCGGCGCCGAGCGCCAGGATGCAGGTCCAATTGCATGACCGCATTTCCGTCCTCCACTATGATCGCCCGTTTGCCGGGTCTGAGGCCAGCCTATGACCTTCACGGAAGAATTGGAAAGCATGCCCTAGGGGGAGGGCCCTGTGTTGATACAGACTGTAGTCCTGTTGGCTCGACATCCGCCTGCTTCGAAGGGCCGTCTTGTTTGTGACACCTCTGCTAGATTGGAGGGTCCTCAGGGATTGTCCGCCTGGCGCACCACCTCCAGGCGAATGACCCGGCGGAGGGGCCGTGTCCACCTGATCGCTGCGGTCACCGCCCATGCGGATGGCGTCAAAGCCGCAGCAGATCCACTCCTGAACGGGGTGGCGATGCGTCTTACCGCCTGCTACGTGCCGGCCGCTGACCTGCTCGCGCAGACAAAGACCATCGTGAGTGCACCAGCCTTCCTGATCTCAAGGCCAGCCCCGAAGCCCTGATTGCCACGCTTGCAGCCGACAACAAGGCGCTCCTCGCAGACCTTCTCGCCCGCATTCCGATAGAGGATGGCCTGCGCAAGCGCTTCGACCTTCTTCTCTCACTGCCTGGTGTGGGCAAGACGATCGCCGCAGTTCTTCTCATCCGCATGCCTTAGCTCAGCGCCATGGCGCGTGCTGAAGGAGCCGGAGGACGAGATGTGCTCGTTCGGAGCGCCGCGGGGCGAGCCTCGCTCGCCGGACAGGGTCGATGCGCTGGTTGGGGCGGTGGCCGAGCCGCTGCGGTCAGGCTGGGGGTCGACTTGTTGTAGCGGCCAGGCGCTATCGCCGCGTGCGCATGACGAGCCAGGTGAGCGCGCCGACGGCGAGGGCTTCGGACAGCATGACGCCGACAGCAACAGCGAGCTGATAGGGCTCGATGCCCCCGACGAACATCAGAGGGGAGAACGCGTAGACGCCGATGAGCGGAGCGACCACCACTACGGCGGCGAGCGCGATGAGGATTGCGGCGCGGGAGAGTTTCAGTTCTGGCACGCCGCTAGTCCTTACCGATCCAGCCCTGCGATGTCAGCAGGACGGAGAAGCCCCATGTCGCCAGGAAGCAGGCAATGACCGACCCGCCGAAGGCCGGCCAGAAGCTGAGGCCGAGTTTCTGCAGCCCAAGCAGACCGATGAAGAAGATCAGGCCAGGCCAGAACAGCAGGAAGGTTTTCAGGGCGAAGGTTGTGGCGACCTCGGCGCCACCTTTCTGAGAATCAAGCGCGATCATGGCGACGGTGAGCATGGTGGCAAGCGGCAGGGCGACCAGCGCTGCTGCAAGCCAGGTCGAACGCTTGGCGATTTCCGACAGGGCGATGATGAAGGCGGCTGTGGCGACGCCCTTGCCGAGCGTTCCGAGGAAGGCGGCTGATGTGATGGTCTTCAAGATTCCGTCGAGCATGCCGGTAGTTCCGCGCTTTCCCGCGGGGACACTGGCCGGGCGGAGTGGGGGAGGTCAACCGGCAGTGTACCCGGCGCTTCCTGCTCCCGGCGAGAGGCTGCCGGGAGCCACGGGAGGCGCGGGGGTGCCGGGCGTCGCAATCTCTACTGGGCCGCCGGACGGTCGAGGCGGCCAATGCCGCGCTTCACGACCGGCTGCTTCAGTCCGGCCCGTTCCAGCTCGCGCGCGCCAAGAAGGATGTTCGGAACTGCGTAGTTACCCTCATGACACGCATATTCGTATATACGATCCGGCGAGCGGCGGAAGTTGAGCTCGCCTTTCCATGGTTGAGTGTAGGCTGCGGGATCCTCGACGGTGAACTGGTAGAAGATCGTATCGTTGTCCCGCATCGTGAAGCGCTCGGTGACTTTCGAGTCTGGCGAGATGTAGACGAAAAGGCCGAAGTCAACGCGTACCGCTTCTACCGCCTTGAAGCCGACGGTTTCGACGACCAGCGTATCGCCATCCCATTTGCCGACGCTGGTACCAAGATACTGGCGCATGTTGTCGGGATTGTGCTGACCGTTCATCCGGATGATCCGCGTGTCGTGAACCATCTCGATGTTGATCGCGATAGCGTCGGGTGTCTGGATGATCTGCTGGTGGTTGTTGTAGAGCGCATTCAGCATGGGCGGGCCGCCCGTCGAGGCGAAGCCGATGAGGCAGCGCTCGATCGGGATGCGCTCCTCCGGATTGTCGAACATGTTGTAGGTGCTAACCGTCTTCATCATCGCCGCGCGGCCGGCGGGCGTGTACGGCACTTTTCCGTTTGGCGGATCGGTGATCCATGACGAACGGTAGGTACCGTTGATCTTGCCGACCTGTCTGCCGGGGTCGATCCAGAAATTGTTGTAGCCGGCGGGATCATCTCCCACTTCAGGCGCGCCCTTGTCCTGTGCAGTCGGGGCGTTGTCCGCGGCCGCGACGCTGGCGGCGTCCATCTCCCACTGCTTCGCGTCGGCTTCTGAAATCACGAGGTCCTTGAATTCTGGCACGCGCTCGAGCCGTGTGATCGAGGAATTCGTCCACACACCCTGAAAGTCAGGCTTGCCTTCGGTGGTGCGAGGAATAGGGCCGCCGGCCTGGGCGTAGGCGGCGCCACAGGAGATCAGAGCGGCAGCTGTGCAGAGGACCGAGAAGCGCATCATGTAGATGTTCCTTGCGTGATCTTGATGTGATCCTTGCACAAGGTTCGCTCGCGGACGAGCCGTGGTCTCGCCGTCGTGAACAGCATCGGTGCGTCGAGCCTTCCGTTACGGAACTAGTCGTCGCGAATGTCCGTGAGTGTCTTCTTGTCGGGATAGGGCGTGCGGCTGCGTCGTGGCGGGCGTTGCGTCTGCGGCGGGAAACGGATTGGCGTCTCGCACGTTGATGCGTCGGACCCGGCGCGCGTTCGCCGACCGGAGGACTGCACATGATGAAAGCTGCAATGATGGTCGTGACTATTCTGGGCGTCACGGGGCTGGGCGCTTGCGAAAAAGCCGGCGAGAACATGGATAACGCGATTGATGACCTGCGTGGCGAGCGCGACCTGGGCGATGGCGCGATGGAAAAAGCCGGCGCGGCGATTGACAACACGGTCGGAACCGAGCGCAGGAACGATGCGGACTCGGTGGCAGATGCGATCGACGGCGACGCGTCGACCAAGCCGAACTAGCTGTCCTTACGAAAGGATTGCCAAGCCGCGCCCGTTCGCGCATGTCCGGCCATACGCCGGACGGGCGCGAATGGAGAGTGGCATGTTCTCACATGTGATGGTCGGGACGAACGATCTCGAGAAGTCGAAGAAGTTCTATGACGCCGTGCTCGGCGCGCTGGGCGTGAATCCGGGGTTCGTGGACGACAAGGGGCGCGCGTTCTGGCGCACCAAGACGGGCACGTTTGGCGTGAGCATTCCGATCAATGGCGAGAAGGCCTGCTTCGCGAACGGCGGCACGATCGGCTTTGCGGTCGAGACGCCTGAGCAGGCGGATGCATGGCACGCCGCGGGCGTCGCGAATGGCGGCACGGCGATCGAGAATCCGCCGGGCATCCGCAAGGGCGCTGCCGGGGAAATGTATCTGGCCTATCTGCGCGATCCGGATGGCAACAAGATCTGCGCGCTGAAGCGGATGGGTTAGGCGGTCGCGAGATCAGTTCGGCCCCATTCTTGGTTCGGACGGTCGGGCGCTGGGTTTCTGTGGATATAGATGGGACATCATGCGGATCGCGACGATTGCATTGGCGGGCGCTGTTCTGTTGGGGGGGTGCGACACCACCTCGCGGGTGTGGCGGGCTGAGGAAATAGAAATCCTGTTCGATGACCAAGGCCTCCAGTTGCAGCGAGAGTACGGTTTTTGGTGGAACGACTATTTCGGCGAGATGTCGCACGCAGTGATCTGGTTTGCCTACAACAACGACACGCAACCCTGGTGTGTGAATCTCGAAAAACGCGGTGGCGGCACTGCAAACGACGACCTGAACCGGAGTGCTTACGTTCCACCGGCGGCGCAGCGCCAGTATGTCGGAAAATCCTCTACGGCATCCGACATGGATTTGCCTGTGGTCGACTTCGACTTGCACGGCTGGCGGCCACGCCAGGGCGCGACACAATGCGAGGTTACGCCGCCGCCTGAAAACTGATCCGGGTCGGGCCCAAAGAGCTTCCTGCGCTACCCGGCCGGTTCTGAGTTTTCGGGTCGACGAAATGGGATGCCGTTCGCCTGACCGAGGCTTCTCGAAGTTCAGCGCGCGTCCGCATCGACCCATTCGCAGATTGTATCGATGCGGATATAGCCGAGGCGGTCGCCCATGGCGATCGCGCCACGCAGTTGGCGCTTGAAAAGGGGCGAGACCCGACTTCGATCAGCGCTTCGGGGTCGCGATCTTGTCCTGCAGCCACGCGACGGCAGCCTTGCAGCTGGCATAGTCGGCGCTGTTGAGGTTTAGCAGGTGCGGGCGGTGGTCCGTATCGAAGACGTCGCGGCTTTCAACGTGACCCGCGAGCTGCAACAGCAAGGCACCCATTGAATAGCGGACGGTGTGGTCGCTGGAGATGCGGGCGTTGCGGAAGATCTGGGCAATGACGGCACGGGACGGGTGCGCCTCGGCGATGTCGTAGAGGCGATCGAGCGCGCCGGCCATGGACGCGGCGGCTTCGAGTTTTTGGATGAAGCGGCGTTCGATGTCGGCGGTCCAGCCGTAGGTTTCGACCTCGTCGCGGAAGGCCTCGATGCCGGCGCCGTCGGTCTGCTTCTCGGCGGCCTTGCCGATGCGGTTGATCGCTTTCGGTGTGGCGAGCGCGCGGAGGGCTTCGACATCGCGCCAGTCGAGCGAGCTGCGCTGGCAGATTTCTCCGGTGAGGAGCTCGCGTTCCTCGGTTGTGATCCCGGCAAGCGCAGCGAGGTCGTAGGGCGCGCCTTCTCTCCACTTGTCATAGTCGATCATCATCGACTGCGTGAAGCGCAGATAGGCGGGAGAAGGCGTTTCAGGGGGAGACAGCATACGTCAAGTTGAGCGGCCCTGGAACGACGGCGCCAGCAGAAGGAAGGACACCTGCACCGACGATCAGGCCTGGATATCGACCAGGCGCGCAGTCGGCGTTGTCGCCGCGTGCGCGGTTTCTGCTACGCGCTCCGAAGCGCTGACGGGCTCCGGCGGAGTGGTACGCGCGTGGACAGCTTTAAGGGTGGTTTCGGCCTTCGACGCGGGCTCGACGCGTGCGGCTCGCTCGGCCTGCGACTGGGCGCGCGCGGCCTCCTGATCGGCGGCCATGCGCTGGATCGCCTGCGCGAAAAGCAGTTCCCTGATCTGTGCGGCGTACCGGACCGAAACGGGTCCGATCGCGCCTGTCAAAGCAGCGCTCATGGCACACTCCCACACTAGGCAGTATGTGCCGCTGCAGTGAATCGCACCTTAATGAATACAAGCGCCGAAGGCTGTTTTGCAGGAAAAAAGAGTTAACGCCGGAGTTGGCTCGTTTCAGCATTGGTGGGCAGGAAGCCTGAACCGGCGCGTGGCAGATCGCGACGCGAGAGGTTGTCTGGCGTGGAAGCCTTCCGCGTGAGGCGCTGTTGTCAAACAGTTTTCTGCTGCTGGCCTGCAAGCGCCGGCATCTTCGCCCGCCCGTGCGTCGGCGCGACGCGGCGCGGGCGCTCCCGCAATATGGTTTTCGCGATCGACGGAAGTATCCGCTTTCTTCGCAGGACGCATATGAGCGGCCCGCCCCTCCGCGCCTTCAAGGTCGAACTCGACGTGCTGGAAGCGCGCCTGGGGGAACTTGCGTCGCTGTTGTCTGAAATGGCTGACGCGCTCACGTCCGATCTTGAAAGCATCAGGATCATTGATGGGCCGGCGGGTGAGGCGGGCGCGGCGGGGCCGACGACGATTGTGCGGACCGCGCAGGAATGGCCGAGCATCCGGGAGATCGAGCAGTTGTTGTTCAACTGGCTGCGGCTGCGCGAATTGTCCGACAGCGGTTTATCCCGCTAGGACCGGGCTTCACGCCTTCTCAGGTTTTCACGTCGATGACCAAGGCGGTGTAGGCGCCGCCGCGAGCGCGGTGGCCGCGCTCGAGCAAGTCTGCCACGTTGCGCGCTTTCCGGACCTTGCGGTCGGAGCGTTGCGCGTCAAGGTAAATCGCGTGCTGGCGCTGCAGCACGACGTGAGTTGGAGCGCGGTCGCGGATGAATTGCAGATCGAATGACATGGGCGCAGCCTTGGCTTGTCGCATCTGGAGCGACTGAAGCAGGCTGACAGGCACGCATGAAGGTCGCGTGCGGGCGGGCAGATCGATTCCAGCGCGAAGGTTAGTGCGCGGGTAACAATGCGGCGAAGCCGCTCATGCCAGAAGATCGAGGAGCCGCGCGGGCAGAGGGGTGGGATTCTCGGCGGCGCGTTCTGCGGGCGTGGGGCGCGCGGCGGCTGAAGCCTTCGCTTCCTCGACGCGCGTGCTGCGGCGTCCTTCGGCGCGAGACAGCAGGTATTGGTGCGCCACGGCGCGTGCGGCCTCGCGGCGGTCTGCGGCGGCTACGCGGTCGGCCGAAATCACGTTGATTGCCATTTTGCTCTCCCTCAACGTCGCCGAGTTTGGGGGAAAACCGTTGTTCGAGTTTGGGCGGAAATGAAAAAGTCTCGCGAGGCAAAACAGGATATTGCTAACCTTGTTTGGAGGGAACAGTGACACAGAACCGGCGCGTAAAAGCCCGGGCTATAGTTCGCCATGGTCGACAGGTGGGTCAGCGCAGGGCGCGTGGCCACGAACTCGCGAAGACAAGAGACCAACACGCCTTCGCGCCGACGCACTTGCCGGCCTGATTCATCAGCTTTGCCGACGATAAGCCCGCGTTCGGAGCGGTGCGATAGCGTGCGCCGCGCAGGAGACATCAGGTGAGATTGTTCTGCCAAAAAGGGTGGCGAAGTCGGCTGTGCCGCTGACCGCGATCTCGGACCCGCGCGCGGCGCAGTGTCGGGCGCGGGACAGCTGGCGCGGGATTGCTGCACTGGCTGCTACACGGGGCGTGCTCCTTGCGCCCGAACAGCTCGACGCCATCTACAAGACGTTCATCGCGATCCTTGGCCCGGCGGCGGTGGTCTCGCCTGGGCGTAAGTCGGCGTAGACGCGGGCCACCTCCAGCTCTCGTCCCTCGAGACGCCGCTTTGGAGCTCTTGAGGATAAGGGCTTGAGGCTCGGCCGGTGAAATCAGTGTGCGAGTTGGGACGTCAGGCCAGGACGGACAGGCACATCAGTCCAATGATTCCGACTGCGAGCGCGACGCGCACGCCAAGGCGGACGGCGAGGGCCGAACGGGTTGCTTGGGTCATGAAGTCCTACTCAGCGGCTACGCGATGGCGATCGGCAGGCACGGGGTCGTTCCAGAGAGGCATGGAGAAGGATGGGCCAGTCTCAGATGCTTGAGGTGGTGCTGAGAGCGCTGGTCTCGTCGGAGGCTGAGGCGCCGGCGTCTGCACCGGAGGAGCAGCGTATGGCTGAGCCTGCGCTGCGATCGCAGCCTGGAACGCCTGTACGACTTCTGGGGGTGCCTGCGGTTGTGCAAGCGAACGCACCATCGCGGTGTGGTGCAGCAGGAAGTCGACGACGCTGCGAAGGTCGTCGGCGCTATAGCAGCTGAAGCAGTGCTCCATGAAGCGGGCAGCGAGCAGGAGCTCGCGTGGCGAGCCGAGTGGAGCGGTCGCGGGCAGGCGTTTGGTCGCACCGGGCGGGAGAATGAAATGGGCGAACCACGCATGGTCTTCCGGCGTGAGGCGGAAGCGCGGCTCGGGCGGGCGGCCGATGGCGCGGCGGACGAGCATCTGGTCAAGCCGGTTGCGCTCGCGGTTGGTGCGCGCGCGATCGCGCGCGAAGGCAAGGAACATGGCGAGCACGATGAAGCGCTGCTGTCCGTCCAGCACGGTGTAGACGCCTGATTTCGGAGGCGAGACAGTTACGACCCCGAGATAGAGCGCTTCTTCCGGCACGTCTTCCTCGTCGAAGGAGTCGCGTGCGGCGTTTTCGAGATCGACGATGAGCTGGGCCACCTGGGCCGGCCCCCAGACAAAGCCCGGTCTTGCGGGTCCACAAAGGTATCGCGAGCTACCCGAAAACAGGTTGCTCACGCTGACGACATCCGCCCGCTTCATTATGGGAGCGCTCCCGAACGTACCGCCGCCCAGCCCAGGAGAGAAAGCTGCATAGCAGAGGAGATCGGGATGATCGATAGGAAAATAACATTCGCGCTGGTACTCGCGCTGATCGTTGAATCGGGGGTGTCTTTGCATGAGCAGGCGGCGCCGGTGAGCGACTGAAGGAGATCAAGCTGCGGCTCGGTTCGTAGACGGAGATGGCCGGGCGGCTGGCCTGAGTCGAGGTGAAGCTGAAGACGCCTTGATGCAGCCACTGTTGATCGAGGGGGTACGCCTCGCTGTTCGGTGTTGAGGACACGGCGGACGATGTGGCGCGGGCGGGCGCGTTTGCCCATTCGCTGTCGTGGAGCGGCAGCCTTGGAATGCTGCTGAGCCCTGTCGGCGGTCGGACGGCGGCGTGATGGACGACGATAGGGGAGGATGGGCGCGGGCTGTTTATGCGGGGATTCGTTTCGGGCGAGACGGCGGCTGGACGAATGGCGCTGCAGATGATGGGGGACGGGGCGCTTTATGGCCTCTCGATCGGCTTCGTGGCGCGGGACCGGTCACCGCGCATGGTGCGTGGTCGGGACCAGAAAAGGATCGAGCCCTGGGGGAGATCTCGCTGGTGAAGGCGCCGCTGCTTTTGGGAACGCGGTTCGGCGTGCCGGTAGATGCGATCACAACTCGCGCGAGGCGGTAGGTTTGACCTAGCGTCAAGGCTTTCCGCTGGGGTAAACCCGGCGTACGTTGTGCAAAACAACGACACGCCGCCTTACGGGATAGCTCGATGACGGTGCGCAGGAGGAGAATGCCATGAAGACCAGACTACTCGCCGCGACCGCTCTGACGGTCGCCGCCATGATGAGCGCCGGGGCAGCTTTTGCGCAGGCTCCTGGATATGTGACGCCAAAGACGGCGTTCGGCGCGCCGGACCTGCAGGGGTTCTGGAACAACACGTCGATCACGAGCCTGCAGCGATCTTCGGACGCGAAGTCGCTGGTGGTGGACGAAAAGGAAGCCGAGCGTCTGGCGAACAGGAATATTCTGGTCGTGCTGACGAAGGACGACAACTCCACCAACGGGCTTGATCCGAACAACACCAAGATGCTCGAGGACAAGAACAACGACCGTGGCTACAACGCGTTCTGGATCGATCCCGGCTCGAAGCTGGCGTCGGTGAAGGGCGAGCTGCGGACGTCATGGATCGTCGAGCCTGCCAGCGGACGCATTCCCTATAAGCCGGGGGCATCGCGCGGCGGTGGTTATGCGATCACGAATTTCGATGGGCCGGAGACCCGTCCCCAGGCCGAGCGCTGCGTGATCGGCTTCTCGGGCTCGTATGGCCCGGTGATGCAGAACAGCATGTACAACAACACGATGCAGTTTGTGCAGACGCCGAGCCATGTGATGATCCAGGTCGAGATGATCCATGATGTGCGGGTGATCCCGATCGTTGGGAGCAAGGCTGAGGCAAAGCACAGCAACGTTCCGAAGTGGGGCGGTGACTCCGTCGGCTGGTATGAGGGCAACACGCTGGTGGTGCAGACCACCAATGTGCACCAGAGCCAGCGCGGCATGATCACCGCGGACGGCAAGCTGACCGAGCGCTTCACGCGCTGGGACGACAAGCAGATCACCTACGAGTTCGAAGTGGATGATCCCGCACTCTACAGTCAGGTGTGGAAAGGCGAGATGGCGCTGAACGCCAGCCAGCCTATGTACGAATACGCCTGCCATGAGGGCAACCACGCGATGCCCGGCATTCTCGGCGGCGCGCGCCAGCTGGAAAGCGAAGGCAAGGTGCCTGGTATGGGCCCGGGTATCGCCGCAGGACTTGTCCTGCCGCGCGATGAAACGGGCGGCGAAGGGTTCAACTGAGACTTCTGCAAGGATGGGACTTCGAAAAGGCGCGACTGATGAGGTCGCGCCTTTTCTTTTCCGGTGACGAACGGGAGACATCGGGATGATCGGAAAAATTCTCGCCTGCACGGCGCTGGGGTGCACCTTGCTCGTAGGCGTCGCGTCGGCGCAGCACGCGGATGGGTATACGCCCCCGAAGACGCGCTGGGGCGCGCCGGACCTGCAAGGTTTCTGGAACAGCACATCAATCACCAGCCTGCAGCGGCCGGCGGGCGTCGAGAAGCTGGTGGTGTCGGAGCTGGAGGGTCGCGCGATCGTCAACGACAATCCGCTGATCATCATAACACAGCAGGAAGCCGAGGCGCACGGCAGCGACCCCAACGACACATCGATCCTGAACGACAAGAATGCGGACCGCGGCTACAATGCTTTCTGGATCGATCCGGGAACGCGACTTGCGGAGGTCAAGGGCGAGATACGCACGTCGTGGATCGTCTATCCTCCGAACGGGCGCATTCCCTTCAAGCCGGGCGCGACGCGATCTGGTGCGCAGCATTCGGCAGCGAACTTCGATGACCCGGAAACGCGGCCGTTGTTCGAACGCTGCCTGATGACGGAGACGACAGCCGGGCCAGTGATGCAGAATGCGATGTACAACTCCACACTGCAGATCGTGCAATCGCCGGAAGCCGTCGTGATTGTCGTCGAGATGGTGCATCACGCGCGTATCATCCCGATCGTGGCGAATTCGGCGGCGGCGAGGCACGGGCCGGATGTCATTCAGAAATGGGCGGGCGATTCAGTTGGCTGGTATGAGGGCGACACGCTGGTAGTCGAAACACGCAACGTGCACCCGCAACAACCGAGCCTGATCTCGGCTACCGGCAAGGTGACAGAGAGATTCACGCGCTGGAATGACGGGCAGGTGTTGTACGCGTTCACCGTCGACGACCCATCGCTGTACACGCAGGCATGGAAGGGTGAGATGGCGCTGAACACATCCAAGCAGCTTTACGAATTCGCCTGCCATGAGGGCAATCACGCGATGCTGGGCATTCTTGGCGGCGCGAGGGAGCTTGAGGCGCGGGGGATCACGCCGACGGTGGGGCCTGGGATCGCGGCAGGGATCGTGCCGCCGAGCCGGCGAGCGAAGGCGACGGCGCCCAACTAGAAGAAGAATCCTGACCAGATGACTCGAGGGCGCGACCCTGGCTGCGGCCTTTTTGCTTTTCAGGTGCGACCGCCTTCGCCGCGCTGGTTCAAGACGTAAACGAAGCAGATCTTTTCCTTCGTTCGGAGAACACGCGTGACACTCGATACGAAGATGAGTGCGCCAGTTGGCGCGAATGCAGTGGCGCGGGCGCTGACGGCGGAGGGGCTGGCAGCGTTGGGTTCTGAAAGCAGCGAAAGATCCGCGGATCAGGGAGATCGAGCGGCGCGGCGCGCTCGATCTGTCCGCGTTTCCGGTGACAGAGCTCTGTACGATGCCAGCGGCGACGCAGACGCTGCTGGACGACGGCTGTGCTCACATCCAAGCGTGGCTCGCGGATGAGGTGGGGGCGAGCTTTTCCATGCAGGAGAACGCAGCGTTCGTGACGGGCGACGGGACGAACAAGCCGAAGGGCTTGCTCGGCTATGACATGATCGCAGAAGGCTCGCGTGACTGGGACAAGAACGGGTTCACGCTATCTCGTGCGGCTGGTGCGTTCGCCGCGAGCAATCCGGCGAGCCTGCTGGGTTATCCGACGGCCGAAATCGAGGACATGCCGGACATCGGGGCGAACGCGTTCGAGATTGCGTTTGGCGATTTCCTGTTCCGCTATCTGATCGTGGACAGGCATGGCGCACGCGTGCTTCGCAACCTGTATTCGTTGAAACCCTGCGTGTTGTTCTACCCGACCAAGTACGTCGGCGGCGGAGCGCAAAACCTTGACGCCATCAAGGTCATGAAGCTCCCGGCTTCGTAGCGGAGAGGTGGCGCCGACGGTGCTGCTGCATCGCCGGCAACGGCCGCCGCGCAGCGTCTTGATCTTGCAGGCGGCTTGAGGATTATGCCGCGCGAGAAGCAGGGGAGCTGTTCATGGGCGTATCGACACCTGAGGAAATGGCTGAGGCTTTCGTGGAACGCTTTGGCGAGCGCGATGCGGCAGGCCTGCTGGCGCTGTATGCGGATGATGCTACGTTTACCTTCGATGGCGTGAACTTTGCGTGTGGCAAGGAGCAGATCAAACAGGCGCTCGGCGGGTTCCTGTCGTCTCCGATGCGGCTACGCGGGAAGTATGAGAGCGTGCTTGTGGCTGGTGATGTCGCGTTGTGCAGCCTGCGGTGGGAGATGCTCGATCCGGATGGCTGGATCGATCAGGACGGGTTGTCGGTGGAAGTGCTGAAGCGCGGCGCGGACGGGAAGTGGCGGTTTGCCATTGATGATGCGACGGGGGCGAGCCGGGAGCGGGACTGATCTATCAGTAGCCCGACAACAACTCTTTCGCCCACTGTGGTTCTCGCGCGTTTTCGCGCGGGGCGAAGCCTATCATCCAGGGTTTCAAGTCAAGGACGGGCGTGCTGTCGATGGCGTCGAGACCTTCGACGTGGAGCGTTGTGCATTCGACCTTCAGCACCTTGCAGATCGTCAGGCCGATGCGGTTGGGGCGGTTCTTGCCGCGCTGGGCGAAGATGCCGGCGAGCGGCCATGCTGTGTTGTCGCGAGGATGGTGCGCGCCGAGCGCGGATATGGCCGCTTCGGCGTGATGAAACCAGTAGAGCACTTCGACTTGGGAGAAGCTGTCGAGGCTGAGCAGCGCGTCGGCGGTGAAGCGCGTGGTGTCGAGGTCTATGCGCGTAGTTTCGTTGTCCCAGTTGTCGTCGGTGGGATCTGCGCGGATGGTGCGGACGTGACCGATGGAGGTGAGGGTGATGTTCATCGCGCGAGCCGCCTTGTGGCAGACCCCCACCCGCATCGTGTTCGTTGACGGTCCGGTAGGCGGAGCCCCCCCCTTTTTTTGGGGGAGGAGTCAAACCTATCGCGGCTGCATGCGGATGCCGCCGTCGAGGCGGACGGATTCGCCGTTGAAGTAGCCGTTCTGGATCATCTGCAGGGCGAGGCTGGCGTACTCATCCGGCATGCCGAGGCGTTTGGGGTTGAGAACGGTGGCGGCGAGGGCGGCTTTCACGTTTTCGGGGGCGCCGGCAAGGAGCGGGGTGTTGAATAGGCCCGGGAGGATCGTGTTGACGCGGATGCTCTCTGTGGAGAGGTCGCGGGCGATCGGGAGTGTCATGCCGATGACGCCGCCCTTGGAGGCTGAGTAGGCGGCCTGGCCGATCTGGCCGTCTTCGGCTGCGACGGAGGCAGTGTTGACGATTGCGCCGCGATCGCCGTCAGGCAGGACGTCGAGGGTCAGCATGCCAGCGGCGGATTTCGCGATGCAGCGGAACGTGCCGACGAGGTTGATCTGGATGATGCGGTCGAACTGGTCGATCGGGAATGACTTGATCTCACCGGTTTCCTTGTTGCGGCCGGCGGTCTTGAAGGCGTTGCCGGTGCCGGCGCAGTTGACGAGGATGCGCTCCTGGCCGTTGGCGGCGCGCGCCTGTCCAAAGCCGGCCTCTACGGAGGCGTCGTTGGTGACGTTGACGTTGCAATAGACCGAGCCGGTCTCGGCGGCGAACGGCACGCCGGTCTTCTCGTTCATGTCGAAGATGGCGACCTTGACGCCGTGCGCGCGCAGCGCCCTGACGGTCGCGCCGCCGAGTCCGGAGGCGCCGCCTGTGACGATGGCCGAGATCGAGCTGTCGAGTTTCATGGGTGTTTCCTGCGCGACGATTGACGTTCGCGGCAGGTTTAGTTCGGCGAAGCGCCCGCGCCTAGCCGTGACGTGAGGTTAGCCGGGTGAGGCGCTTTCGTACGTGTACAGGACCGATTGGTCATCGTCGGGCATGAACCAGGCGCGCAGGCCGTCATCGGTCGCTTCGAACCAGGCCGGGTTCTGGAGCATGGAGCGGCCCGACGGCGACCACAGAAGGATCGGGGTCTGCCAAAGCGGGAGAAAATCGGATAGGTCAATGAGTTCTACGCTGCCGAGTGAGAACGAACTGCCTGCGCCCGGGAGCGAGTAGTTCGCGAGACCGGTGCAGGCCATCATGCGGCCGTCGAGGCCGTGGCAGTCCTGCCAGGAAATATAATGCGAGCGGGCGTGGCTGATCGGCGGCGCGGTGAGATCGGCGGCGGCGACCGAACCGTCGGGTTGCAGTGGCCAGCGATAGATCCGTGATCCACCCCAGCTGACGCCGATGAGGGCGCGGCCTTCGCGGTCGACGGCTATGGCGCCGATGTGATCGGGCACGCGGAAGGCTTCGGAGACTTCGCGTGTTGATGGATTGATCCGGTAGATAATCGAGCGGCTGTTAGGGCGGTACTCCGCGACCGGGACCCAGAGCCAGCTTCCGTCGAAATCGAGCCCGCCGGGGTGATAGATGTCGCCTTCGCCGAGCGGGATATCCGCCTGAAGAGCCCCATCGGCGCCGATTAGGAAGAGGTGGCCGCGCCCCTCGCCTGCGTCGCGGTCCATGCCTTCGATTGGCTGAGAATGGCGCTGGGTCGGGCGGATGATCTCGACTGAGGTGAAGAACGTCTGGTCGCCAATGCGCACCATGCCCTGGGGATGGTGTGTATCGAACGGGATCGCGGTTTGGGTGACGGCGCGCCATTGCGTTGCCCGGTCGAGCTGCATGATGCGATCGGCAAGTACGGACGCCTCGGGACGCGGCGTCGGCGTGGCCGCGCAACCCGCGAGTAAGCAGACGGCTGTCATGGCGAAGGATCTGAGCAAGGGCGACTCCTGTCTTCGAGACAGAGATAACCCGGAACTTCGAACATCAGCGCCTCCGGGGTTGGCGTGCATCGCTCACTGACGGTGAGCATTCAAGAGACAAAATCCATGATCGTGACGGTGCTGGCGGCGCCGGCGGGGAAGCCCGTCGGGCTGGCCGAGGCCGAGGACTATCTGTGGATTTCGGGGACGGGCGAGGACGGGCTGGTCTCGCACCTGGTTGCGACGGCGCGGTCGCGGATCGAGGAGGCGACCGGGATTGCGATGATCTCGCGTTCGCTGCGAGTGGCGCTGGACTGGTGACCGCGCGGCACGGCGGACCGGCGGTGGGTGCGGCTGCCGGTGAGGCCGCCGGGGGCGCTGCTCGCGGTGCGGGTGTTCGACGGGCATGGCGAGCCGGCGACAGTGACGAACCGGTCCACGCTTCCTGCTGGGCGCGAGGCCAAGCTGATATGGACGGATGGTGCGTTTCCCTGGCCGGGCCAGCGCATCGGTAGGATCGAGATCGATTGCGAGGCCGTATTCGGCGAGGCGCCTGACGATGTGGCGGACGGGGCCCGCCTGGTAGTGAAGCGGCTGGCGGCGCATGCGGTGCGCGATCCGGAGAGCATTGCTGGGGCGCGACCTGTGGATGTTGCGGGGCTTGTGGCTCCATGGCGGCGGGTGCGGCTATGAGTTCGGCCGGGGACGCGCTGGAGAGCGCGATCATTGCGGCGCTGAACGGCGATGCAGATGTTTCGGCGTTACTCGGGTATCCAATGCGCTTGCTGGAAAGGACGGGTTCGAGGCCGGCCTATCCCTATCTCGAGATTGCAAGGCATTTCTCGGAGTCGTCTTGGGCAATGGGCATGGAAGCCAGCGAGCATCGGGTGGACCTGGCGGTCGTGAGCCGTATGGAAAGTGGGACAGACGGCGTGCGCGCGATTGCCGCGATCCGCGATGCGCTGCGTGCCGCGGGGCTTGAGATTGTGGGGTGGCGGAGCGTGCTGCTCGGTCCGGCGTTTGCGGACACGCTGAGCCGAGGGCGCGGATCTGGCGTGCGATCCTGCGGATGAGGGCGGTGGTGGAAGCCGGCTAGCGTCCGAAGCGGCCGGCTATGTAAAGCAGCGCGCCGCCGAAGAGGCAGCCGATGGCGAGTTCGGCGGAGAGGTGTAGCGCGGGCATGCCGTTCACCAGGTCAGGGCGCGCGTGCGCCATCGACGCATAGAGGCCAGCGAGGCTTCCGATGATCAGACCGGCGACGCCAAGGATGATGCCGACCGTCCGCGCATCCTCGACCAGATTGCGGCGGCGGCGGGAACTCTGCATCAGGTATTTGCGACCCACGTCGCGGCGAAGGTTGACGAAGTGCCAGATGGCGAAGAGCACGGACAGGACTGACGCCATGATCGCCGCGCCGCTCAGCGCGCTCAGGCCGGAGGCGTAAGTCGCCAAGATCCCCGGCGGTTGGGCCGAACGATCCGGCACGAAGCGTGTCAGGCCCACGAGCATGGGCAAGCCGGTCAGGAGCAGCAGGACGCTGGCGACCGAGATGATGCGCAGTCTTTTGGGGTCGCGAAAGCGCATAATGATGTCCATGCAGATTTCCTGCATCGCACATGACGGTTAAGGCCACCTTGGTGGCTCGCCGAAAATTGCCGCGAGGTACAGAGAGCGCACGATTTTCTTTGCATTCGGGATTGGTGATCTGCGAAGGTTGGATTCGTTCCGCACAAGCAGACGGGCCCCGCATCGGTGACGCACGACTCCCCATTGATTGCGCTTCTTGCTGTGGGGTTTGGTCTTGCGTTCGTCTTGGGTGCAGTTGCCAGCCGGCTGAAGCTTTCGCCGCTGCTGGGCTACCTTCTGGCCGGCGTCTTGATCGGACCATCGACGCCGGGCTTTGTCGCGGACGAGGGACTGGCGCAGGAGGTGGCCGATGTCGGCGTCATCCTGTTGATGTTCGGGGTGGGGCTGCACTTCTCACCGCGGGACCTGATGTCGGTTCGCGGCGTGGCTGTGCCGATGACGCTGCTTACGATCATCCTCACCGTGGCTGCCGGGATCGCCGCGTCGATGCTGATCGGGTGGGGACTCGAGGCGGGGGTGGTCTTCGGGCTGTCGCTGTCTGTGGCGTCGACTGTCGTGTCGCTGCGCAACCTGCAAGACAAGCGGGTGATGCAGACGGAGCGCGGCAAGCTGACGGTCGGTTGGCTTGTGGTCGAAGACCTGGCGATGGTTCTCGCCATGGTGCTGCTGCCGACATGGGCGCAGATCCGCAGCGGGACGGAGAATGGCGAGGCAATGACGGTTCTGCAAATGCAGGATGTCGGGATCGCGGTCGCGCTGACGCTGGGCAAGGTCGCGGCGTTTGGGTTGATCATGCTTCTGGCGGGTAAGCGCCTGGTGCCGTGGATCCTGCATCGCGTCGTGCACATGGGCTCGCGCGAGTTGTTCCGGCTGTGCGTGCTGGCGATTGCGCTGGGTGTGGCTTATGCGGCGTCGGCGGTGTTCGGGATCTCCGTGGCGCTGGGCGCGCTGTTCGCCGGGCTGATCATGGCTGAGAGCGAGTTGTCGCAGCAGGCAGCGAACGAGACGCTTCCGCTGCGCGATGCGTTCGCGGTGCTGTTCTTTGTGTCGGTGGGTATGCTGTTCGATCCGCGCGTGCTGCTGGGAAATCCGTGGCCGCTGATTGCGACTGTTGGCATCATTGTTGTGTTCCGGTCTGCCGTGAGTTTTGCGCTGCTGCGCGCGTTCGGGAAATCGCGCGAGGCGGCGGCCATGGTGACTGGGGCGCGGGGGCAGATCGGCGAGTTCTCGTTCATTCTTGCCGGCATTGGCCTGCAGCTGGACCTTATCCCAGAGGAAACGCGCAATGCGATCCTCGGCGGAGCGATCATTTCGATCGTATTGAACCCGCTGCTGTTCGCTGTGCTCGACCGCGTCAGCGGAAAGGTTACAGGAGCAGCGCCGCCAGTAGTGGCGCCGGCGGCGGCGCCCAAGCGGGCGGTGCTGATCGGCTATGGCCGCGTCGGATCGCTGATCGGGAAGGCGTTGGATTCGGCGGGCGCCACCTATTCGGTGATCGAAGACCGGCCGGACCTGGTGGAGATCCTGCAGGAGCGCGGGATTCCGGTGGTGCTCGGAAACGGGATCTCGCACGAGACGATGATCGCGGCGGGAGCGCCGGAGGCGGACCTGATCTTCGTGACGGTGCCGGATGGATTTGAGGCGGGAGGGATCGTTGAGCTGGCGCGGAAGCTGAACCCGAAGGT
>CAIMMO010000001.1 GCA_903842595.1 uncultured Alphaproteobacteria bacterium | reverse complement strand
GTGTTGCAACGCCACCCTGCCGGGATTCTCCGATGACCACCCCTCCCGCCGGCCGCGCCCCGGGCGCGCGCTGACTCTTGCGGTCCGCGCGCCCGAAGCGCTCCGTCAGCGAATTTACACCATCTCCGTGGACGCTACCCAAATCTTGCCTTCCGGCAAAAGACTTACTGCCTAGGCCGACGGAAAGACGGCATCGGCAAAAGCGTGCGCCATGGGGCCATAGGGAGCTTTGAGCGACAGCATCAGGGCATTGTCGTCCGCGCAGTGGAAGACGGACTTGAGGTGGGTATAGCTGGCGAAGCCTTCAAAGCCGGAGTGGCAACCCATCCCACT
This sequence comes from uncultured Alphaproteobacteria bacterium, assembly GCA_903842595.1. Classification (GTDB taxonomy): domain Bacteria; phylum Pseudomonadota; class Alphaproteobacteria; order Caulobacterales; family Hyphomonadaceae; genus UBA7672. The sequence goes on along the minus strand of CAIMMO010000001.1, from coordinate 9,806 downwards.
GGCGCCGATGCCGCCGAATGGCAGAGCCGGGTCGGCGCCCTGGAAGCCGAACACGTTGACGCCGATGCCGCCGGCGCAGATCTGCTGCTTGCAGAGATCAACTTCAGCCGGATTGCGGCTCACGACGTAGGCCGCAAGCGGGCGGGGATGGTCGTTGATGTAGCGGATCGCGTCCGGCACGGTCTTGTATGGCTTGACCGCGATCACAGGTCCGAACGTTTCCTCCTGCATGACGGCAAGATGCTCGGGCGGGTTCACGACGACATAGAGTGGAATCTGGAGTGTTGAACGATCCGGCTTGTCACCGTTGAGCGAGATCACCTCTGCGCCCGCGGCCCTTGCCTCCTCTACATAGCCAAGGATCCGGTCGTAGTGCCGCTCATTGATTGTGCCGGTTGCATCGGGATGCCCAACATAAGATGGGTACATTGACGACCAGCATGCCCGCGCCAGGTCGACCCATTCATGCATGCGGTTCTCGGGAACCAGAGCATAGTCGGGCGACGTACAGACCTGCCCGCCCTTGAAGATCCGGAAGTAGAGATAGCGTTCAACCAGTCCCGCATCGATGCCGCTCTCAGTGAAAAGCGTCGGGTTCTTGCCCCCGAGCTCAAGCGTGAGCGGTGTGAGATTGGGCGCTGCAGCCGCCATAATCGCGCGCGCGGCGCGAGCCCCACCTGTATAGGTCAGGTGATCCCAGGGCAGACTGGCGAAATGCTCGGAGAGGCTGATGCCGCCATTGACGACCGCAAGTTCGGTGGGATCGAAGTCGGCAGCGATGATCTCTTCGAGCAGTGCGCCGGTGACCGGCGCCAGTTCCGAGGCCTTGACGATCGCGCGATTTCCGGCGGCCAGGATATCGTTGACCATCACCAGCGCACATTCGACGGGGAAGTTCCAAGGCGCAATCACGCCCATGACGCCCTTGGGCTGGCGGATCACTTCGGCCGATGAGGAGCCATGCACGGCAGCGACAAGCTCCCGTGGCGATGGCTTCATCCACTCGGCCAGGTTAGCCTGAATATAGCGGTTTCGACCGAGGACGCCGCCGGTCTCGAACATGTCCGTGACAATGGTGTGGTGGTTTCCGAAATCTGCCGCAACTGCCTCCTGGATTGCGACACGGTTCTTCACAAGAGCGGACTCAAGGCGGCGGAGGCGATCGAGTCGCGTGTCGAGGGTTGGATATATTTCTGCTGCGAAGGCCTTCCTCTGGGCCGCAAACAGACGATCCAGAGCTTCCGGTTTGGTGTCAGACATGCGCGATCTCCTGATCGGTGAGTTCGGAATAGGCATCTGCAAAGGGATAGCTGGACAGCACGTCGTCCGACGCAGCGAGGATCTTCGTGAAGTCTGCGTCGCTGTGAGCAAAGGACAGGTAGACGTGATTGGATGTCGGCAACGACAACATGACGCCGCGGGTCAGCAGGGCGAGATAGTAGAGGTCGAGGACGGTCTGATCGAGCCCGCTGTAGGCGATGAAGCCAGGCTTTCGTGCGGTCAGGAAGAGCTGCAGCATCGACGCAAGCTGGTTCACATGACAGGGAATGCCGGCTGAAGCGAACGAGGCCATGAGACCAGTGGCAAGGTTCGCCGCATCGCCATTGAGGCGGTCGTACTCCCCATCCAGGGCGCGTTGCTCGTATGCAGCCAGCGCAGCTGCGCCAGCGGCCAGGCCTCGGGTCGTGTCGTTTCCCGTGCCGGACTGAAAGGCGCGACGCGCAGGATCTCCGGCAGCGGGATCGACGACGCTCATGATGTCAGCGCGCCCCGCCACGGCCGCAAGGCGCTCGCCTGCGCCAAGCGCCTTGCCGAATGTAGCGAGGTCTGGCGTTACGCCATACATCTGCTGCGCGCCGCCGACAGAAAGTCGAAAGCCTGTGATCACCTCGTCAAAGATGAGGACGATTTTCTTGCGCGTGGTTAGCTCGCGCACCGCTTCCAGATAGGCCTGCGACGTACCCCAGAGGCCACCCGAGTGCATTGCCGGGTCGAGCACCACGGCAGCGATGTCCTCGCCCTGCCCGGTTGCTCGATCGAGTGCATCGACGTCGTTGAAGGGGACGGTAATCGTTTGGGCATAGGCAGCTTCAGGGACACCACATCCAAGAGCCTGGCGTTGAGGGCCCGAGCCGACGAGAAACTGGTCATCCTGACCGTGGTAGTGGCCGAAGAATTTGATGATTTTCGAGCGTCCGGTGTAAGCGCGCGCGTAACGAACGGCAGTCAGCACAGCCTCGGTCCCGCTGTTGAGAAAGCGCACGCGCTCAGCGCAGGGAACCAAGGCGCACAAGCGCTCAGCGCAATCGACAAGCACGACCGGGTTCAGGACGAGTGAGCCAACCTGGTCAGCGGACGCAAGTGCGGCGGCCAGTTCTGGCGGACGGTGACCGAGCAGGAGCGGGCCGTTGCACAGGAAGCAATCGACATAGTCGTTGGCGTCGATGTCTACGCTGATCGCGCCCGCGCCGCTGCGCATGTAGAGTGGATAGGGCTTGAAGTACCGCAAATTCCCCGAGACGCCTCCCGGCAGGACAGACGCGGCGCGGCGAAAAAGGGTAGCCGAAGCTTGCGTGCGGGCACGGTAGTCGGCGTGGATGCGGGCTTCGAGCTGCCTCAGCGCGGAGGACGTCATCGCACGAACTCCTAGTTGGCTTCGACAGAGACCGGCGCGACGACAGGCCTTGATGTCGCCTGCCCGCCGAGCCGTCCTGCGGCGATCAACAGGGCAATCGACGCGAGCATTGCGGCGAACGAAAAGATCAGCACGGCAATCGGCGAGCCGTCATGGTAAAGCATGCCCGCGACACCGGGACCAATCATTGAGCCGATCCCGAGGGCGGGCGCACCGAGCGCAACATAGCGGCCATCCCCATCAAGACGCGCGACTTCCGCCAGCGCCAAAGGCACGCCCGCCGACCATCCGATCATGTAGAGACACATGCCAACCGCGTAAGCGTTGAAGTCCTTCGGTATGCTGAGACAGATCAGGGCGACGATCACCAGTCCTGCGGAAATCGCGAATGGCAGGGCGCTACCCAAGCGGTGCCCGATCGCGGCAACGACCAGCGAGCCGCCTATGCCGAACAGAAGCGTGAGGCCAAGCAGGCCGCCGACGGCAGCGGGATCGAAATCGGAATTGGCGCCCATGCGTTCGGCAAAGGCCCAGATGCCTGAGTTACCCGCGTAGAAAACGAGTACAACCAGCAATGCACAAACGACGGCGGCAAGGTTGGTCCGCGGTTTGGCAACGTCAGGTGTTGCCCCGACTACAGCCGCCTTCTGCCAGGCGCGCGGCAACAAGAGGAGCAAGGGCGCAAGCAAAACAGTAGCGACGCCCATGCCGACAGCTGTTTCGGAAAAGCTGTTCGACGGCAGGAAGCTCGACGTCAGGACGGTCAGCAGGATCATCCCGGCGATGGATTCAACAGCCGTCTTGACGCCGTACCAGCGCTCCGGCGTGGTCGTATCTCCAATGACAACGGCAGCAATGCAGTAGAGGCCGCCATAGGCTGCGCCGCCAATCGTGGTTGCAACGAGGAAGAGTGGATAGCTGGAGGTCTGATCGCTCCAGTAGAGCGCCAATAGAGCGATGGGCAGCAGCGTCAGGGAGATGTTGCGCCAGTGCACCCGCCGCACCCAGGCGAATGCGCTCAACCCAGCTATGTTGAAGCCCAGGAAAAAGGCGGTTCCGATCAGGCCGATCTGCTCACTCGTCAGGCCCTTCGACTCTCCTGCAGTGCCAAGATACAGCGGCACGGCGTTGTAAAACAGCACGCCAATCGTGGACGCCCCGAGCGCGGCAATGATGACATTTTTGGAATCGGCCGGATTTCGCAATGCGGAACTTTTTGCCATGTCCATCGCGCCATCCTCTTTCGGACTGCTGGTGGACATTGTTAGGCCAACGGCCTATCCCGCGTCAAGTTGCGTTGCCCTCCAAAGGTGGAGCGTGCGATAAGCGACTGAGCTTCTCTTTAGAGAAGCAAGAAATTCAAATGGGAATCGAACTTTTGGACGATTCGTCGCGAGCAGCCTTGAGCACTCTACCGCTACGGAAGAAAGGCCGTGAGCGTCGGCAGCTCATCATAGACACCGCAAAAGAGGTGCTTATGAGCAGCGGGATTACGGGCCTCGTGCTACGCGATGTGGCTGAGAAACTCGGCATCACGCACGGCAATCTGCAGTACTACTTTCCCACCAAAGAAGATCTTCTTGTCGCCATCTTCGATCAGGAACTGCTTCAGTACACGGAGTCGCTGCACAAGGCGGTAGGCCGGACATCGACACGGCAAGGACGCATCGCAGCGATCGTTGAAGCGGGCCTCGCCCAGACGAAAACCAAATCGACCACGCTTTGGCGAATGCTGATTTCATTTGCGGATCAACGCCCTCAGCTTGCTGCTATCCTGAAAAAGCAGAACACACAGTACGACCGCGAGGTCGCTGACGAGCTGGCGAAGATCGTTCCCGAAGTCTCTGAAATGCGCCGGATGCACATCGCTCAGATGATTCGAATGATGCTGGACGGGTTCAGCGTGCAGTTGACCTGGGACGACCCGAACAGTTCCGAAATGCTCGCCTTGCAAAGCGAACTCAAAGTGACGCTGACCACCTGGGTGCTTATGGGCGACGGTTGACGATCATGGCGTTTTTTCCCGCTGGCCGTTGCGAGGCTGGCTGCGTCACCGCCTGGTCTGCACCTCGCTACCTCCTGCTTGTCGCCGCTCAGGACAGCTCGAAGGCGCCAGCGGTTAGCACGCGCCGCGACGACACCCAAAATCGCTGAAACAGCGCTTCACGCGGAGCCCGCCAGCTACCACGCGCCCCTCATCGTTGCGCCGTTGTCGACGACCAGTTCCGCGCCCGTCACAAAGCGCGATTCGTCCGAAGCCAGAAAAAGAACCAGTGCAGCAACATCTGTTGGCGCGCCGATGGCGCCCTTCGGAAGAACGCCTTGTGGTACTTGCCGTTGCTGACCCATGCGTCCCTCAAACTCCTGCTGCATCGGGGTTTCGATATCTCCCGGATGAACTGAGTTGCATCGGATGCTGTAGCCCTTGTCCTGGCACATCGCAGCTATGGCTTTGGTCATGGCGGAGACAGCCCCCTTCGCGGCGGCGTATGCGAGGTAGCCCGCATAGCCTCTCATCGAAGCTATGGAGGAGATGTTGATGATCGAAGCGGAAGAACTCTTCTTCAGCAACGGAAAAGCGGCCTTGCACCCGATAAACACCCCCTCGTTCATCACCGCCTGAGTGAACCGGAATTGGTCAACCGTCTGACTCTCGACATCGCCAGGCAGGCAAACCCCGGCATTGTTTACGAGAACATCGAGCCGCCCGAAGCGCCGATCCACCTCGGCCACGACTTCAGCCCAGTCTTCTGCGCTTGAGACGTCGAGTTTTAGCGGAACGGCGGAATCGCCAATGCGCGCGGCGACATCCCTCGCCGTAGAAAATGAGACGTCGGTAACAAAAACATGCGAGCCCTCGGCTGCCAGCAATTCACAGTCGGCGGCTCCCAGCCCTGACCCTGCGCCAGTGACGAGCGAAACCTTGTTGGCCAAACGGGGCATATCGAGTCTCCAAAGTCTGAATGCGCGGGAGTTGCACGGTCTTTATGCGATTGCGGTCGTCACATGGCGTGCATTGTCGACACACATCGCAGGTTCGCTTCGATCAGAGAGGCCGCTGCCTCCGGATGACTATCTCGGTAGGACATGCGCTTTTCGGAAAGCCCAGTGCAAACTCGACTGCGCGTGCGACATCGTCCGCCTGAATCATGTTTGCGCGGTTGCCTTCAACGAATGTCACCATCTCGGTGTCGACGTAACCCGGATAGATTGTGCAGACTTTCAGACCCCTGGCGCTCAGGTCATCAAACATGCAACAAGCCCAGGCATGCACCGCATGCTTGGTGGCGGTGTACATTGCCCCTCCAGCGAATGTCTCGCGACCCGCGACAGAACATAGATTGATGACTGCGCTCTCGCGATGCTCGAGCAGATGGGGCAGAGCGTAGTTGGTCAGGTGAACCCAGGAGCGGAAATTGACGTCCAGCATTCTGTCCCAGGTCGTCATGTCTGCTTGATCTGCGGCAGCGAAGTCCAGCATGCCGGCGTTATTCACGAGGGCATGTATCGCGCCAAGTTGTTGCTGGATGTCGGGGAACACGTCGCGACGGAAAACCTCATCGGACAGATCACCCGCAAAGACACCTACGCCTGATGCCCCTTCCTGGCATTGCGCAGCGACAGCTTCCAATGCGCGCTCATCACGACCCAGAAGCGCAAGCGTCATACCCCCGGCGGCCAGACGTCGTGCGGTTGCCGCGCCGATCCCGCGGGAGGCGCCCGTTATCACAGCGACTCTTCCCTTAAGCTCCAATCAAACTCTCCATCGGGAATGCCTGAGGCAAGGGCGGCTACCTCCCCCTGATGCGGGCATTCACGCTCGACGCCGCCGATCCGGTCAGGATTTACAGGTCTTGCTGTTTTTGTCCATTGGCCTATAATCTTTTTGCGTTTGCGATGGACGGTAGTGGCCGATGGAAAATGCAACTACGACAACGCCCGGCCTCGAAGGTCTGCGACACGCTCCGTTTGCTTTCGACGGGCGACTTGCCGTGGTGACGGGTGCTGCCGGTGGCGTCGGAAGCGCCATAGCTCAAGCTCTGATCGCTGGCGGCGCGCGCGCCATCCTGATGGACCATCCCAGCGCAACCTCGAGATTGTCGGAGGTTGCGAAGACATTGTCAGCTTTCGACGAAGGGAAGCGCGGGCCGGCTCAAATCGTCGCTGTGGACGTGTCCGACGCGCATGGCGTCTTCAGCGCCGTGAAGTCGATTGAAGGCGCCTTTGGACCGATCGATGTTCTCATCAACTGCGCAGGAACATATGGCTCGGGCTCCCCATTGCTCACCGCCACCGCAGAGCAATGGGATCGAATCCTCGATGTGAATCTCAAGGGAAGCTTGTACCTTTCCCAAGCCGTCCTGCCTGGAATGATCGCCCGGGGCAGCGGCGCAATCGTTCACATCGCGTCCGACAGCGCCTTCGATGTCATCGCAGGTGAGGCCATGTATGGAATTTCAAAAATGGGGTGCATCAAGCTTGTCGCTTACCTGACTAAAGAGCTGGCTGGCACAGGGGTGCGCGTGAACGCGGTTGCCCCAGGCTACATCAAGACAGCCATGACAGCTCATGTCTGGCAGGACGAAGACGCGCTTCGCGAGGCGCTGAAGGGAATCCCGCTGGGGAGGTTCGCCGCCCCTTCTGAGATCGCGGCGGCTGCCCTTTTTCTAGCTTCGGACCTGGCTAGCTACGTCGCGGGCCAATGCCTTGTTGTCGACGGTGGGCGAATTGCGGGGCGCCCCGCATGAAGAGGCTTGCGCATATGGTTTTGCACAGTCGCGTCCTGACTGCTGCTGGGTTTTCGTTCGTCGGAGCAGTGGCCGCCATAGTGGCGATGTCACTCACCAGCTGTGTGACCACAGACGCGCCAGCATCTCCCCTTGTGGTTCACAGTTCTGTCCCGGCGCTGCAATGGGAGGCTCTCCCCGAGTTCGGGGGAGCTGAAGCCGTTATCTACCGGTCACCGGACGGAAAAAGAGTTGCAGCGGCATTCAGAGAAAGCGGCTCCCACAGCTTCACCTATCCTTTTGACGAATTTTTGTATGTTACCTCTGGTACGGCGCAAGTCAGCGTACGCGGCGGCAAGACATTCGTACTTTCAGCAGGCGATGTTGCTTATTTCGAGCAGGGAGCGACTGTGGATTTTGTGTTCAGCTCGGATTTTTCGGATGTGACCATGCTCGTATCCGACCAACCGGTCCGGTGGCGCTAGAGCGAGAGGTAGCGAGAATGTCCGAAGCCTTACCGGGCCCCTGGGTGGACCCAGAGACGCGCGAAAATGAGCCGTGGCTCACCCATGACGGCATCGTCAAGTTCTTCGAATTTCCCGTTCGCATTCCGGCGATGTCGCATCGCGCCTTCCATCTTTATTGGCAGCGACACCATTCGCCCAACGTGATGAACGTGACGGCCTTTGCGCAGTTCATGCGAAAGTACAACAGCGGCCACCGCTTCCCGGAGGCGACACCCAGTCTGCCCGCTCACTATCGCCAGGACGGCGTGCTGGAGGGAGCAGCCGAGGTCTGGGTAAACTCATGGCGTGAGGTTGCAGCATGGCTCGGTCATCCGCTGTACACCCAGCTCGTGCAGCCTGATGAGCCGCGTTTTATCTCCCAGGACGGCCAGGTCGTTGTGATGGTCGGCAAGGAAGAGCGCATCCACGAACCGGATCCGGAGCTCGCCGAAAACGGTCGCGTGAAACTCTACTTGCTCCTCACGCGCAAACGGGACTTGTCTCCATCAGATTTCCACCGGTCAATCAGTGCGCACTGGAAGGCAATAGCAGCCCGCCCCGCGCTGGCGTCGATGCTGCGAAAACTGGTGATCACGCATCGTCTTGCTGACCCCAGCCCGCTCGATTTTCTACCACCGTCCTCGATCGATTCAGTCGTCGAGTATTGGTTCGACAGTCGGCGCGAGATGTCGCAATTTCTCGCGACTGACGAAATGGCTCGGGATTTTCTTCCGGCTGAAGCCAAGTTCAGTGACATGGCGCAGACACGAGCGATCGTCGCGCGAATGCGCGTCGTGCACGATGAGTTTTCCTTCCAGCCCAGCACGACACAACCCCTGCCCTTTTCCTGGGCCGAGTGAGATCAGAGCGAATGCCCTCCACGACACGCGTTCAGATGAAGCGCAGACCAGATGGGTTTGCCCGTCCTGACGACTTCGAGGTTGTGACGCTTCCACGGCCAGAGCCACGTGAAGGTGAAGTCCTCGTCCAGAACATCTGGATGTCGGTTGATCCCTACATGCGGCGGAGCATGGACGAGGACGGCAAGGACCTGGCGCCCTGGCCGATCGGCGGCGCGCTCGACGGCCCTTCAATCGGCCGCGTGATTGCCTCGCGCCATCCAGGCTTTGGCGAAGGCGATCTTGTTGAGAGCATGTCCGGCTGGCAGGAGCACTTCATCTCAAGCGGCACGGATTTCATTCCATATCTGACACCCAACGATGCGCTTGCCGTGCGATCGGCACCCGGCGCACGGCCGCGCGACTGGCTTGGCCTGCTCGGGATTGCTGCGATGACGGCCTATGCCGGCATGGCGTGCCTGTCGAAGGCGAAACGTGGCGATACAGCAGTAATTTCCAGCGGCGCGGGAACGGTCGGGTCCCTCGCCTGCCAGATAGGGCGCATCAACGGGTTGCGCATCGTCACGTCTGCCGGAAGCGACGAGAAAGTGAAGTGGCTGCGCGACGTCGCGCGTGTGGACGAGGCGTTCAACTATCGCAGCGAGTCCTTGACTGGGGCGCTTGCCAAGGCGTGCCCGAATGGCATCGACCTGTTGCTGGAGAATGCCAGCCCGGAACACTTGTCGGCGTGCCTGCCGCTGATGAATGAACTCAAGCAGATCCTGATCACTGGCTTCATCAGCATCTACAATTCAGGCGGCACGATTTCCGGTATCGAGAACTTCCAGTACGTGCTCGACAGGTTCCTGACCGTTCAAGCCTTCCGCTTCATGGATTCCCTCGACGCTTACGATCAGTTCGTCTCGGATATGCTTCGCTGGCGGGCCTCCGGAGAGCTGGTCCTGCCGGAAACGATTCACGAGGGCCTGGACGCTGCGCCAGAAGCCCTCTGTTCGCTCTTCACTGGCGCAAGCTTCGGGAAGGTCCTGGTTCGCATCACGGACGATCCTGCCGATCGTGCCTGAGGTGATTTAGGCCG